>PLRW01000033.1 GCA_003164955.1 Actinomycetota bacterium | reverse complement strand
CGCGGCGCCTTGCGGTACCACGCCTCGTTGGCCAGGGCCACGGTGTAGCGGTTGATCAGGCCGGGCGGGAATCCGGCCGGCACCCCCACCCGGGCGCCGGGCCGGAACGCGAACGGATCGGCCGCCTGCGCCGGGTCCAGGTCCGCCAGATCGGCGAAGGCGCCGCTGGTGACCACGGAACGGCCCAGGTGAGCGCCCTGGGCCAGGCTGTCCGACCAGGCCACCGTGTAGCCGAACCGGCGATCGTGCTCGGTCAGCACGGCCATCGTCTCGTCGATGTCGGCGGTGCGCACCGTGTCCACCCGGACCCGCGAGGTGGCGACCCGCTTCAGCTGGACCGTGGCCCGCACGATGAGCCCGGTCAGCCCCATCCCGCCCGCCGTGGCCCAGAACAGCACGGGATCGGACTGCGGGGTGACGGTGCGCACGTCGCCGCCGGGCAGCATGAGGTCGAACGAGGTCACGTGGCTGGCGAAGCTGCCCGCCACATGGTGGTTCTTGCCGTGCACGTCGTTGGCGANNTGGTTCTTGCCGTGCACGTCGGCGGCGATGGCCCCGCCGATGGTCACCTGGCGGGTGCCGGGAGACACCGGCACGAACCAGCCGGACGGCAGCCCCGCGACCATCAGCTGCTCAAGGCTGACCCCGGCCTCGCAGCTGGCCAGCCCCGTCGCCTGGTCCAGGTCGACGAGCCGGGTCAGCTTGGCGGTGGAGACCACGACGCCGCCGCCGCACTGCGCGGCGTTGTTGTAGCTGCGGCCAAGCCCGCGGGCGATCAGGCCGGGCGAGGCGGCCCGCAGCAGCTCGGCGGCGCTGGCGACGGTGGCCGGCTCGGCCAGTTCGGCCGAGGATGGGGCGATCCGGCCCCAGCCGGTGAGGGTGACGGTGCGGCGGCTTGGCATGGTCCTGCATGCTACGCGCCGACAGGCCCCGGGAGGGAACCTGGGCGGGCGCGATTCACCACGGATCGTTCGGATTAAAAATTCCGGAACGAACCGTGGTGCCAGCCGATCAGACGGTGTGCAGGCCGGCCGCGGTGAACTCGGCGCGGACCCGGTCGAGCTGCCCGGCGGTCGGCGGGGTCACCTCCGCGCAGCGGTAGTCCAGCCCGAGCGCGGCGTACTTGGCCGCGCCGAGCCGGTGGAACGGGAGCACGTCGACCCGTTCGACGTTCCCGAGGGAGGCGACGAACGTGGCCAGCCCGGCGACGTTGGCTGAGTCGTCGGTCCAGCCGGGGACCAGCACGAAGCGCACCCAGACGAGCTGGTGGCGGGCGGCGAGCCGGCCGGCGAACGCGAGCGTCGGCGCGATGCTGCCGCCGGTCACCCGCCGGGCGATGGCCCGGTCGAACGACTTGATGTCGAGCAGCACCAGGTCGGTGGCGTCGAGCAGCTCGTCGTCGGCGCGGGCGCCGAGGTAACCGGAGGTATCGAGCGCGGTGTGCAGGCCGAGATCCTTCGCGCCGGCCAGCACCGCCCGGGTGAACGCGGGCTGCAGCAGCGGCTCGCCGCCGGAGACGGTCAGCCCGCCGCCGGCCGCGCCGATGAACTTGGTGTACCGGCTCGCCTCGGCGAGCACGTCGGCGGCGCTCATCCGCCGCCCGTTCCGGCCCTGCCAGGTGTCCGGGTTGTGGCAGTACACGCAGCGCAGCGGGCAGCCCGCGGTGAACACGACGAACCGGGTACCTGGGCCGTCGACGCCGGTGGACAGGTCCCAGGAGTGCACAGAACCGGTGATCCCGGTCGGCCCGCCCTGCGCCTGAGGCGGGCCGACGGTGGTGGCGGTCATGTTAAGACCGAGCCGTGGAAGGTCCGGCTGACGACGTCGAGCTGCTGTTCGCGGGTGAGCCGGACGAAGTTGACCGCGTACCCGGAGACCCGGATCGTCAGCTGCGGGTAGCGCTCCGGGTGATCCATGGCGTCGAGCAGGGTGGCGCGGTCGAGCACGTTGACGTTCATGTGGAACCCGCCGCAGGCGACGTACCCGTCCAGCACGCCGACCAGGTTGCCGGCCCGCTCCTCTGGGGTGCGGCCGAGCGCGGCCGGGGTGATGGTCTCGGTCAGCGAGATGCCGTCCTCGGCGTGGCTGTAGGGCAGCTTCGCGACCGACAGCGCGGCGGCGACGAGGCCGTGCTGGTCACGGCCGTTCATCGGGTTCGCCCCGGGCGCGAACGGCTCGCCGGCGCGCCGGCCGTCCGGCGTGTTGCCGGTGTGCTTGCCGTAGACGACGTTGGAGGTGATGGTCAGCACCGACTGGGTGTGCAGCGCGTTCCGGTACGTCTCGTGCTGGCGGATCTTTTCCATGAACGTGCGGACGAGCCCGACCGCGATGTCGTCGGCGCGGTCGTCGTCGTTGCCGTAGACCGGGAACTCCCCGTCGGTGCGGTAGTCGGTCACGAGGCCCGTGTCGTCGCGGACCGGCCGCACGGTTGCGTACTTGATCGCCGCGAGGGAGTCGGCGGTGACCGACAGGCCGGCGATGCCGCAGGCCATCGTGCGCAGCACGTCGTGGTCGTGCAGCGCCATCTCCAGCCGCTCGTAGGCGTACTTGTCGTGCATGTAGTGGATGACGTTGAGCGCGTCGACGTAGGTCTTCGCGAGCCAGTCCATCATCGTGTCGAACCGGGCCACCACCTGGTCGTAGTCGAGCACGTCACCGGTCAGCGGCGGCAGCGAGGGCCCGACCTGGTCGCCGCTGTTCTCGTCCCGGCCGCCGTTGATCGCGTACAGCAGCGTCTTGGCGAGGTTGACCCGGGCGCCGAAGAACTGCATCTGCTTGCCGACCTCCATGGCCGAGACGCAGCAGGCGATCGCGGTGTCGTCCCCCCAGCGGGCCCGCAGCAGGTCGTCCGACTCGTACTGGATCGAGCTGGTGTCGACCGAGACCTGCGCGCAGAACCGCTTGAACCCCTCGGGCAGCGCCGGGGACCACAGCACGGTCAGGTTCGGCTCGGGCGCCGGCCCGAGGTTGTACAGCGTCTGCAGGTACCGGAAGCTGGTGCGGGTGACCAGCGGGCGGCCATCGCGGCCGATCCCGCCGATCGACTCGGTGACCCAGGTCGGGTCGCCGGAGAACAGCTGGTCGTATTCGGGGGTGCGCAGGAACCGGACGATTCGCAGCTTGATCACGAAGTCGTCGATGAGCTCCTGTGCCTCCTGCTCGGTGAGCCGCCCGGCCCGCAGGTCGCGATCGAGGTAGATGTCGAGGAACGTCGAGGTGCGGCCGAGCGACATCGCGGCGCCGTTCTGCTCCTTGACCGCGGCGAGGTAGGCCAGGTACAGCCACTGGATCGCCTCCCGGGCGGTGGCCGCGGGGCGGGTGACGTCGTAGCCGTACGAGGCGGCCATCTCGGTCAGTTCGCCCAGCGCGCGGATCTGCTCGGCGAGCTCCTCGCGGTCGCGGATGATGTCGGCGGTGGACGGGTGGGCGTCCAGGGCCGCCTTTTCGGCCTGCTTGGCGGCGATCAGCCGGTCGACGCCGTACAGCGGCACCCGGCGGTAGTCGCCGATGATCCGGCCACGGCCGTAGGCGTCCGGCAGACCGGTGATGACGTGGGAGCGGCGGGCGGCGAGGACGTCGGCCGGGTAGGCGTCGAACACGCCGTCGTTGTGGGTCTTGCGGTACCGGGTGAAGATCTCCGAAACGGCCGGGTCCAGGGTGTAGCCGTAGGCGGCGAGGCCGTTCTCCACCATCCGCAGGCCGCCGTTGGGCATGATCGCGCGGCGCAGCGGCGCGTCGGTCTGCAGCCCCACGATCAGCTCGTGCTCCCGGTCGATGTAGCCGGGAGCGTGGCTGGTGATCGACGCGGGGGTGTGGGTGTCGGCGTCGTAGATGCCGCGGGCCTGCTCGTCGGGGAACATCGCGGTCAGCCGCGACCACAGCGCGCTGGTGCGCTCGGTCGGGCCGGCCAGGAACGCGGCGTCATCCGCGTACGGCGTGACGTTGGCCTGGATAAAACCGCGGACGTCGATCCGGTCCGCCCAGCGGCCGGGGGTGAAGCCCTGCCACGGGCCGGCAGCGATGCCGCCGGTTTCTGTCCTGGTCGCCATAGTGGTCGTGCTCACGATGTCTCCCTCCCCGCACCTGGCCCCACGGTGCGGACCCACGGTGCGGACCCACGCTTCGGGTCCACGGTGCGGGCCCGCGGTGCGGGATGTCCTTTTTGTTCTTGTCTCAAACTTATCGCGGGACTTGGGCATAATTATGGGACTTTCGTCCCCACCTTCCAGCCCAAAGGCCCAGGTCAGCAGGGTGATTGCCAGTGCACCGGGGACTGAAAAAGGTCCGCGGCAGGCCGTCGGGGCGGGATACATATCCGAGCTGGCCGACGCCCTCGGGGAGGCGGGGCGGGATACATACCGGAGCTGGCCACCACGCGCGGGGAGGCGGGGCGGCAGGTGCACGCGTTCCCGCTGTCGGTGGATGGCAACGAGATCGTGGCCTCGCTGGTGCTGCTGGCCGGGCATCGGGGGCCGGCACGCCCGGCCTGGTCGGCGTTCCGTCGGCCGGGATAGCCCGTCAGGCCGGGGTCATGTGACTCTGATTCGCGTCGCGGTGGCCGCCAGTGTGGTGTACGGCATCGTGAGGCTGCCCCCGATCTTGTCGACGGCGGCCCCGACGCCGTCGAGCACCTCGGCCAGCTTGTCCGGCGGGAGCCGGGTGAGGAGGCCGGTGGTGGGCAGCAGGTCCAGCCACTCGTCCCGGGTGTAGGACCGCTCCCAGTCGAACCGCCACTGCTCCGGTTCGCCGAACCTGCCCGCCTGCCGGATCCCATCGGCGGCCTTGGCGTACATCGCCTGGTAGAGGTCCAGGGCGGTCCTGGCCGGCTGGGTACTGCCGGACGGCGGAGCGCTGAATGGGGAGTCGGGCGCCACCCGCCGGAGGGCTGCGGCGAGGGCTGGCGCCACCGCGGGCGGGGGCTCGTACACGTGCCCGAACACTGCCAGCCGGCCGCCGGGCCGCAGCACCTGCGCCGCCTTGGCCGCCCCGGCGACCGGGTCCACCCAGTGCCAGGCCTGCCCGGCGACGACCGCGTCGAAGGTGCGGCCGTCGGGGTCCCAGGCCTCGAAGGTCGCCACCTCGGCCTCGACTCCGGTGCGCCGGGCGAACTCGGCCATCCGCGCATCGGGGTCGACGCCGAGCACCGTGCAGCCGGCCGCCTGGAACTGCCGGGCGGCGATGCCGGTGCCGCAGCCGACGTCGAGGACATCCGGCCCCGGACTGGCGGCGACGATCCGCTCCACCAGGGCGTCGGGATAGCGGGGCCGGGCCCGGTCGTAGCGTTCGGCATCCGCACCGAACGACTCCGCCACCTGCCGGGCTTGATGGGACTCGGACCGGGAAGGATGTGATTGCTCCGGCGGTACAGTGGGCATGCGCCCACCATAATGGGCGCATGCCCACACGCCAACCGGGTAACGGTTCGCGGTGAGCGTAAGGAGAATGCACGGTATGCCGACCGGGGTCCACCTCCGTGACGCGCGTCAGCAGCTGTTCGACGCCGCGGAACGTGTCCTGCTCCGGGACGGGCCGGGCGCGCTGACGAGCCGGGCGGTTACCACGGAGGCGGACTGCGCCAAGGGCGTCCTGCACCGGCACTTCGACGACTTCGACGACTTCCTCGCCGATCTCGTGCGCGATCGCATCGCCCGGATGGACGCCCAGGCCGCCGCCCTGCGCGAGTCCGCCGGGACCGGCATGGTCGTCGGCAACCTCACCGGCGCGCTGACGGACCTGTTCGGGTCGGTCGCCGTGGCGATCGTCAGCCTCGTCATCTTCCGGGACGAGCTGCGCGCCCGGCTGCGCCAGGCCACGCCGACCGGCATCCCGCTGCTGACCGAGGCGGCCACCATGATCGCCTCCTACCTCGCCGCCGAGCGCGACCTGGGCCGCATCGCCGCCGACGCCGATATCGACACGCTCGCGCCCACGTTGCTCGGGAGCGGCCACCTGGCGTTCGCCGACCGGACAGGCGCCCCACCCGAGGCCGAAGCCGTCCGCAAGATAGTGACCACGGTCATGGCCGGCGTCGTACAAGAACCACATCCATGAACGGCCCAGCAGCAAGCCCGCGGCCGGGGAAGCCGGTGGCACCGGTGACGTGCCCGATCGGCATCGCGACGGCCGGGATGTCCGAGGCCTTGGTTACCGGCCTTGGTTACCGGCCTTGGCTACCGTGGAGCGGTCGCCCGCCGCCCGGTCCCGGACAAGCGGTCGCCCGCCGCCAGGTCCCGGAACAGAGGTCGGCGCTATCGAAGCTTCGATTTAAGTGGAGTTAGGGGACTCGAACCCGGCACCGTCGAGGAGGTGACCGTTCGGCTGCCGCTCAGCGCTTCCTGAACACGGCATGCACGGTGATCGTGTTGGCCATCGACGCCATACCCATCTGGTTCCACGTGAGGCCGAAGTCGGCTCGGTTGACCGGCACCGCAGCGTCGAGTTGCACCTCACCAGAGCCGAGGACGGAGACCTTGGCCGGGAAAGAGATGGGCTGGGTCCGGTCGCGGACGGTGAGGTTGCCCGCCACGGTGACGCCGGCGCCGGCGGGCGTGAGCTGGGCAACCGCGAACGTGATGGCGGGGAAGTTATCACCGTCGAAGAAGTCCTTCGAGCGCAGGTGCACGTCGCGCTTCTTCATCTTGGTGTCGATCGATGCCGCGGCCACGGAAATGGCGCCGCTCACCTCTCCGGCCGCCGACACAGTGCCCTGTCCCGTTACCTCACGGAAGACGCCCTTCACCGGGACCAGGCCCCACATGCTCTTGCTCTTCAGCCCGATCGTGGACGTGGACGTGTCCAGCGCCCACTCCCCCGCAAGTGTGCTGTCCCGCAGCAGCGCCTGCACGTCCGGGGTGGTGGTCTGTCCTGACGGTGCCATATGTTCTCCAGCTCATAATTTTGGTTCGTCTATCAAAATACTTTTGTTGTCGGAACCATATAAACTACCGATACCGCTGTCAAGGCGGATCGAAGTGTCAGGGGAGGACCGTGACTGACGAAGCGGCTGGTTCGGCGCACTCCGCACTGTGCCTGCGCCTCATGCAGCTGTTCCCTCGCGTGACGAAGGGGATGCGGCGCTACCAGGAGCCCGCCGGACCGGATGCTGCGTCGCTGGGCCCGCGGCACGTCGCCGCCTTGCAGCAACTTCGCGACGGCCCGGTCAGCGTGAGCGAGCTGGCATCCCGCCTGGACCTGACGCTGCCCACCGTCAGCGGCGTCCTGGCCGACCTGGACCGGGCCGGCTTCGTGACCCGGCGACCTGACCCCACCGACCGTCGCCGCACGATCGTCCAGATCACAACAGCCCAGAGCACCCTGATCCGGCAATGGCTGGATCGCGCCGCCAACCCGCTCGCCCGGGTTCTCGACAAACTGGCCCCGAGCGAACAGCAAGCCTTCCTCAAGGCCATGGACCTGCTCGAAGCCGAACTGCGCACCCAGGACAGCGGCCCTAGACCGGGATAGGCGGATGCGCGCCTCGCTCGTGGTGGCGGCCATGTCTATGCGCGGAGCGCGGCCTTTCCCGCCCGGGGGCATGCACATACGCCTCGCTCGTGGCAGCGTCCATGTCTCATCCGCGGAGCGCAGCCTTTTCCGCCCGGGGGCATGCACATACGCCTCATTCGTGGCAGCGGCCATATCTCATGCGCGGAGCGCAGCCGTTACGTCGGGGGCACGTACATGCGCGGAGCGCAGCCCTTCCGCAGGGGCACCGGGCGGGAAATCCGTTGCGACCGTCCAGGCGGTCTGCATATGGTCCGGCGGTGACCAATGACGATGGCTTTTTCGGGGCACGCGTTGCGGCAGGGTACGACGAGTCATCCCCGGAGATGTTCGAACCGGCTGCGGTCGATCCCGTCGTCGACATGCTGGCCGAGCTGGCCACCGGCGGCCGCGCCCTGGAACTGGGTATCGGCACGGGGCGAATCGCCCTGCCGCTGGCACGGCGCGGCATCCCGGTCCACGGCATTGACCTGTCTCAGGCCATGCTGGCCCGGCTACGCGCCAAGCCAGGCGGCGACGCGATCGGTGTGACGATCGGCGACTTCGCGACGACCAGGGTGCACGGGACGTTCTCCGTCGCGTACCTGGTCTTCAACACGATCATGAATCTGACCACGCAGGCCGCGCAGGTGGCCTGCTTCCGCAACGTTGCGGCGCACCTTCATCCAGGCGGCTGCTTCGTCATCGAGGCGGGAATCCCTGACCTGCGCAGGCTCCCGCCCGGCCAGACCGCCGTCCCGTTCCATATAAGCCCCACGAGGTGGGCGTTCGACATCTACGACGTGGCCACGCAGGCGATGAGCTCCAACTACGTAGAGAACTCCGGCGGCGAGGGCGGCCAGGGCGAGGGTAAATGCACCTCGATTCCCTTCCGGTATGTGTGGCCGTCCGAACTCGACTTGATGGCCCAGCTCGCCGGGCTCCGGCTCAGCGAGCGATGGGACGGGTGGACACGACAGCCGTTCACGAGCGAAAGCCGCCAGCACGTCTCGATCTGGGAGAAGCCCACCACCTAAATCACGCCAGCATCTCAGGGCCACGCTCAGTGCCGGGGCCGGGCTCAGGCCCGGGGCCGGGCTCAGGCCCGGGGCCGGGCTCAGGCCCGGGGCCGGGCTCAGGGCCAGGGCCGG
>PLRW01000005.1:2034-3226 GCA_003164955.1 Actinomycetota bacterium | reverse complement strand
CGGCGGGCTCCAGGCCGGCCAGCGCGATCACCTCATCGACCCGGCCGGCCTTGAGGCCCTGGGAGTGGGCGAGCCACAGCAGGTGGTTGCGCGCGCTGCGGCCCGGCTGCAGCGCGCCCGCGTCCAGCAGCGACCCGACGTGAGTCAGCGGGTTCTGCAGCGAGTGGTACGGCTGCCCGCTGATGGTGGCGGTGCCCGCGTCGGGGGCGTCCAGGCCGACGATGACGCGTACGGTGGTCGATTTGCCGGCGCCGTTCGGCCCGACGAAGCCGGTCACGTGGCCGGGCTGGACCGTGAACGTCATCCCGTCCAGCGCCTGCACCGGGCCGAACCGCTTGCGCAGTCCGTCGATCTCGATAGCCGCGTTCATGTGTCATCCGCTCGTTAGCAGGCCGGCCCGGCCTGGGGCAGTGGGTAGGCGGGCGGGCGCTGCTCCCGGAAGGTGTCCAGGGGCGGACCGGTGCGGTTGCCCTGGATGGCGTTGCGGCGCTTGAGCTCGGCCCAGTACACGGGGTCGAGGTAGATGGCCGGGTCCGGCCATGCCGCCGTCAGATCCGCGGCCTGGCCGGCGTACAGCCCGGCGTCCGCCAGCTGCCCGAGCGTCATGCCGCACCAGGGATTGACGAACTTGGGGGCCTGCCCGTGCACCGATGCCGTCGCGCCGGGCAGGATGTCGCCGGCGCTGACTTTTCCGAGCCAGCTGCCCGCGGTCGGGATGACGGTGCCGCGGGGGCAGGCGGCGAGCCTGGGGAACACGCCGCCGGGATCGGTGGCCAGCGGTCTGAGGGGCACGATCACGTAGGCCCGGGCCCCGGTCTCCTGCTCGATGAGCCTGGTGAGGGTCCGCCCGTGGGGTGTGTGGAGCAGGTGCATGCCGCCGTAGATCAGCAGCACCCGGCGGCCGCTGGGCAGTGACTGGCCAGCTAGCGACGCCGGGTAGGGGTCGCGCTGCGGGTAGGGGATCTGGCTGGCGTGGGTGACCGTGGACCAGTCGAACGGCGGGTCGCCGGCCAGCACCCGGATCTTCTTGTCTGCGGGCAGGGTCCAGTTGACCGCCCGGACCCTGCGGTAGACCTGCTCGTAGAGCGGGCAGTCGACGACGATGTTCGGGGACTGGGTGGTGTCGCGCCAGACCAGGCGCAGGCCGGCGTCGCTGACGGGCTCGCCTGCGAGGATGAACTTGTCGAGGGTG
>PLRW01000005.1:0-1960 GCA_003164955.1 Actinomycetota bacterium | reverse complement strand
CTGGGTGCGTTCAAGGTGCGCTCCTCTGTTTCCGCGCGAGGTGACCTGCGATGGGGAGGGGAAGGGAGGCGTCCATGGGAAGAAGGTGCCGCAGTCGGGGGGCGCGGCGCATCGGCCCGCGGGCACATCTGCGCGGTGCCGCGGTCTGCCCGCGGGCGTATGCCCGCGGGCAGACGACCTCGCACCGCGAGGCGGCTACGATCGCTGCCGTGAGCATGTCCTAGCAGGCTGGAGGCGCCTATGATCATGTGGGCATTCCCGGTGCTCGGCTGCGCCCTGCTGGCTTCCGCCCTCCTGCTGCGCCGCAGGCCGCTCACGGCGCTGGCCGTGCTGCTCGGCGGATCGGCGGCCGCCATGGCGCTGAACTCATCGGCGCCGGCGAGCACCCTGCAGATCGCGGCCGCCTGCGCAGCGGGCCTCGAGGTCTGCTACATAGCGGCAACCCGCACCCGCAGGGTCTCGGTGACCGGCGTAGCCATGGCCGGCACCGGCCTGCTGATCTTGCTCCTGGGAGTGCCCTCTCCGGGCATGCACCGGGACGGCATCGTGGCGCCGGCCGCAGCACCCGTCACGATCGCCGTACCCCTCGTTATGGTCATGGTCATTGCCTGGCTCATCGGGAACTCGATCCGGCAGGCTCAGGCCAAGGCCGACCTGGTGCGCGCCCAGGCCGCGCTGGCGGAACGGCTGCGGATCGCCCGCGAACTGCACGACATCGTGGCGCACAGCATCGGCATCATCGCGATCCAGGCAGGCTCGGGCGGCCGGGTCTTCGACGCCCGCCCCGACGAGGCGCGCGATGCCCTGGCCGCCATCGAGGCCACCAGCCGGGAAACACTGTCCGGCCTGCGGCGGATGGTGAAAGGCCTGCGGAACGCCGACCCGGAGGAGGGGCCGGGACAGGCACCGCTGGATCCGGCGCCCGGCCTGGCCGGCATCGAGCGGCTGGCCGCCATGACCCTGGACGCGGGNNGTGAAGGTCGACGTGGACTGGCACAGCAGCCGGGAGCCGCTCCCGGCCGACATCGACGCCTCGGCGTTCCGCATCATCCAGGAGGCCGTCACCAACGTGGTCCGCCACGCCGGCACCGGCCGGTGCCGGGTCTCGATCAGCCAGCAGGACGGGCAGCTGTCGATCGAGGTCACCGACAGCGGGCGCGGCGGCAGCGGAACCGGAACCGGCTACGGGATCACCGGCATGCGCGAGCGCGCCACGCTGCTCGGCGGCGACTTCTCCGCCGGGCCGCGCCCCGGCGGCGGCTTCCGCGTCACCGCCCGGCTGCCACTGCCCGCGCCGGCCCGATGACGATCCAGGTCATCCTGGCCGACGACCAGCCGCTGGTCCGCGCGGGCCTGCGCAGGCTGCTCGAGCAGACACCCGGCATGGACGTGGCCGGCGAGGCCGGAACCGGCACCGAGGCGGTACAGCTCACCCGGGACACCGGCCCCGACGTGGTCCTCATGGACATCCGCATGCCCGGCATGGACGGCATCGAGGCAACCCAGCTGATCACCGCCGGCGACACCCACGCCCGCGTGCTCGTGCTCACCACCTTCGACCACGACGACTACGTCTACGGCGCGCTGCGCGCCGGGGCGAGCGGGTTCCTGGTCAAGGACATGGCGCTGGACGACATCCTGACCGCGGTCCGCGTCGTCGCGGCCGGCGACGCCATCATCGCGCCGGGCGTCACCCGCCGCCTGATCGCCCAGTTCACCAGCCAGCCCCGCCCCGGCCGCAAGCCCCGGGAACTCACCGGGATCACCGACCGCGAACGCGAGGTACTCAGGCTAGTCGGCCTCGGCATGTCCAACGCCGAGATCGCCGCCGCCCTGTACATCACCGCAGGCACCGCCAAAACGCACGTGGCCCGGCTACTGGCCAAGCTGGACGCCCGGGACCGGGTACAGCTCGTCATCACCGCCTACGAGACCGGCCTGGTAACGGCACCGCACTGAC
>PLRW01000117.1 GCA_003164955.1 Actinomycetota bacterium | reverse complement strand
AAGGCCGTCAAGCCGGTCCCGTTCGGCACGTCGGTCAAGATCACCGCCCCGGCTATCGAGGCCGCCCCGCGGCTGCGGTTCCCCCGGGCCAAGATCCGCCCCGACGCTCACGGCCTGGTCGCTACCGTCAAGACGGTCCCGAAGGTGGGCCGCGCCGAGTTCGAGGCCCACGCCGACTACATCGCCGATGCCTGGCGCTGCCAGCGGATCAGCGTCTCTCAGCCGGTCCCCGGTCGCCTGATCGTCCGGGGCTTCCGCCGTGATCCGCTGCTCGTCCCGTTCGGCCTGGAGACCGCCCCTCCGGGCCTGTCCGTCCGGCGTCTGTGGCTCGGCCGCGACGAGTACGGCAACGACCGGTTCGCCGACCTCGCCAACTGCCCCGGCATCTGCGTGGGCGGCATGCCCGGTAGCGGGAAGTCCACCGAGATCACGTCCTGGCTGACCCAGCTCGCCCCGCACCCCGATGTCCAGAACGTCAACCTCGACGGCAAGGGCGCCGGTGAGTTCGATGACTTCGACGCCCGGGCCTGGCTGAGCGAAGGTGACAACCTGGACGCCGTGCTTGACAAGCTAGAGACCGTCCACGCTCTGATGACGGCCCGGCTCGCCACTGTCCGGGCCACCCTGGGAGTCAAGAACGCCTGGCACATCGGCCCGACCGACCTATGGCCGCTGATCGTCACCATCATGGACGAGTGCCAGAGCTTCCTGGACCTGACCGCCGTCAAGGGCGACAAGGACCTAGAGCCGAAGGTCCGCCGGATCATCTTCCTCATGTCCAGCCTCGTCCGCCGTGGCCGGTCGGTCCTGTTCCTGACCGTGGTCGCGACCCAGAAACCGACCACGGACAGTCTGCCCAGCTCGATCCGCGACAATTGCCCGGTCTCGCTGTGCTTCGGGGTCAAGACCCTCGATGCCGCCGCCGCCACCCTCGGTTCCGCGATCCGCCAGTATGAGTCATACTCCCCGGTCACCCTCGCAGACCCCGCCTACGCCGGATGCTGCACGGCCACCCTCAAGACCGGCCGTGACCCGTTCACCCGCCTCCGTGGCCCGTACGTCACCGAAGACCAGGCCGCCGACGCCGCCTACACCAGCTCCCATCTGCGCCGCGACCCGGCCATCTCCCTGCCTGTCAGCGTCCCCGACGACGCTTCCACACTGGTCAACTAGCGGTTGACCTCCCGCACATCACAGGGGATGCCCCGCGTCCATACAGGGCAGACCCTTCTGCCCCGACTCACGCCCTGAGGGTTCGCAGAGGCTCCAAGGTCAAGGGTGACCGNNCCCACTGGCCATCTTCAAGCGCCACGACCGGCGCGCCTACATGACCCCGGGCGTACCAGCCCACCAGACTCACAAATGCTTGAGGGCCCCATATGCGCGGCAAACGCAGGGGCCCTCAACGACCGTCTTCGCCGACCAAAGCTTGGAGCGTTCGCGTTGCCGATCGTAAACGACCTGGCCGAGTCTCGCCAGCCCCGGCCCGGCGATTCGTCTCCGGCCCTGGTGACTTCGGCCACTTTGGCATCCTCAGCCCCGTTGGCGGCCTGCGGAAGCGCAGCGGCCCCGCACGGGCGGAACGCAGGAGTGCGGGGGCCGCAGGCCGCCGCGCCGGAGGCGCCCGGATCTGGGCTTGTTACATACGCCACAACGGGCCATGACCTTGACCTGACCCCGGATTATCCCCCGACCGTCCGTGACGTCTGGGGGCCCCGGTTCCCCCGTGCCGACATGGTGGCCGTTGCTGCTGCGCAGTTCACGCCGTTGCCCCGGTGGCAGGGCGAAGAGGGCCCCCGGTGGCGGATCGTGGTCTCGCCTGGGGCCATGGCCGTCGAGTCCAGAGACCTGGCCAGAGCCGAACGCACCTGGGAACGCCAGGAATCCGCACGCCAATCCGAGGTCGAGATGATCGCCGCCTACATCGTTGAGCACGGTGAACCGCCACCAGACCCAATCCCATCCCGGGAGATCACCGAATGGTCCCGCAAGTCCAGGGCCCGGATGTTCCGCGCGTTCTCCGAGCTCGACTACGGGCCGCTGATGGAACGCGACGGCATCCCCGCCATGGTGACCCTCACCTACCCGGCCGACTGGCTGACCGTGGCCCCGGACGGCAAGACGGCTAAGGCCCACCTCAAGGCGTTCCGCAAGCGGTGGGAACGAACCTGGGACCTGCCCATGCTCGCCATGTGGAAGCAGGAGTTCCAACGACGTGGCGCGCCGCACTTCCACCTATTCACGATGGTGCCAGACGGCCGGACAGCCGAGGGCCAGCACTTCCGCGAGTGGCTGTCCGCCACCTGGGCCGCCGTGGTCGGCCACCCGGACCCGGAGGAGTACCGCAAGCACGCGATCGCCGGAACCGGCGTCGACTACGCCGCTGGCCTGCGGTCGAAGGACCCCCGCCGGATCGCCGTCTACTTCTCCAAACACGGCCTGTTCGAGGCCAAGGGCTACCAGAACGAGGTCCCGGCCGAGTGGCAAGAGCCCGGCAAGGGCCCCGGCCGGTTCTGGGGCTTCTGGGGCCTGGAGCGCGCCACCACGGCGGTAGAAGTCCCCCCAGACGCCGCCACGCTCGCCGCTCGCGTGATGCGCCGCTGGGCCCATGCCCAGGGCATCACCCGCGAGGTACGGGTCCGCAGAACACGCGGCGGCGCTGTCCGCAGCGACTACCCCGACGTGATCGGCCTGGCCGGGGCGCAGCTCGTCGAGGCACGCACCGTCAGGCGCCGGAAGGTCCGCCGCCGCGTCCAGCGCATGTACCGGGGCCGGGGCTGGATCAGCCTCAACGACGGGCCAGAGTTCGCCATGGCCGTCGCCCGCTACCTCGATCTTGCTTCCGGCCAGTGAACCCGCAACCAGCCGGAAGCAAGATGTGCCGTAAGGGCCCTTTAAGCACCCCTACGGCTTCGCCTCAGCCTTCGCCGTGGACCGCCTCCGGGGCCCGCTCGCTGTCGGCGACGAGACCCGCGCCTCGGCCCGCTCGGCCCGGCCCCGCTCCGCGTCCCGCTCCGCTCGCACCGTCGCCAGCTCTCCCCGCATCTCCCCGATAGTCGCCGTCAGCTCGGCCCGCAGCTCGGCCAGAGCCACCGCCGACTCAGCCTCCAGACGGCCCCGCAGATCCTTGACCGTCCGCTCCCGGTCGGCCCGCAGCTCAGCCACAAGCGCCTCAGCCCGCTCCGCGCGCCGGTTGTCCTCAGCCGCGATCTCCCGCGTCTCGGCCAGCTCCTCCCGCTGACGTGCGGCCACCGAATCAGCCGCGGTCAGTTTCGCGGTCAGCTCCTCGGCCGCCGCCCCGGCCTGCGCCGCGTCCTCGTCGGCCTGGTCGGCCCGCGCGATCGCTGCCGCCAGCTCATCAGCCGCCCCGGTCGCTTGGGCCTGCGCCCGGGCCGCCTTGGTCTCGGCCGCCTCGGCCTGCTGCCGNNGCCTCCCGGGTGCCCGGCGTGGACACCTGGCCAGATCGGCGACGGTACGCCGCCTTAGCACGATGCCGGTTCCGCTCTACCTCCGTCGAGCCCGCGTAGCTGCTCCCCTCATGCGTGATCTCCTCACCGCACTGGCAGGCACACGGCCCGTAAGTCATCGTCGCCACTGGTCAAAGCCCTTCCACTCGATCCAACCGGTTACCACTAATTCTACGCCTACGTAGACTCTACGTCAATTCTACGCAGCTACGTAGACGTAGAATCTACGTAGTCTACGCTACGCAGAATCTACGTAGACAGGTCTACGCGATGCTGCTAGGCTGAGGTCAACCGCGAATTGACCTCCGGTCAACCGCAGATTGACCTCTGGGAGGAGAGCAGGCATGGCAGGCAGGCACACATCCCGCAGCGTCCAGCGCCGCAAGCGCAGCACTGAGAGCAGCGAATACGCCGCGATGATGATGCGGATCATCTACGGCTACGGCTACCGGATCGCTGAGGACCCGGCGGCGCTCGCCCACCTCCGCGACCTCGAAGCAGGCATGCGCGACGCGGTCAACCTCGGTATCTACGCGGCCAACAAGCTCGGTGACCGGCCCTACAGCATCAACGAGATAGCCGCCATGATGGGCATCTCCAAGCAAGCCGTGCACAAGCGCGTCCAGCTCGGCGAGACCGTCTACATCGCGCTGGAAACCGCCCGGTCCCATGGCGCTGTCGTCCGCCTCGACGCCATGCGGCAAACCCGAGCCATGGTCCTCGGCCAAGCAGGTGTCCCCGACCGGACAGGCTCACCCCGCGAACTCGAAGCCGGAAGCTAGCTGGACATGCGAGAGGCCCAGCGGTCAAGTACCGCTGGGCCTCTGTCGTGCTCGGGCCTAGCTCACCCGGTGCAGCTCGTCAAGATACTGGCGGACTGGCTCAAACATGTCCGGCATCAGCTCTCGCGTCTCATCGATCGTGGCCCACCGGACCTCGTTCAGGTCCTCCGGGTCACCGAGATGAACGTCAGTGCTGTCTACCGTGGCGTGGCAGTAGACGATGACCCGGGAAGTCTTCGGGTGAATTCTGCGCCCGATCAACGATGTCTTGGTCACCGCGATACCGGTCTCGGCGGCTACTCTCCGCTTGGCTGCGGCGTCGAACGTCTCCCCGTGCTCGATGTCGCCGCCAGGGAAGGTGTACGGCGGTACTCGGTCGTGGCGCTGCTCGATGAGCACACCTTGATCGCTGGTGATGATGGCCAGGACTACGTGCGGCAGTTCTGGGAGGGTCGTGGGTTCGGTCACTGGATTGCCCCTTTCCTTGGCGGCAGTGATCATCTGGCTTGCACGCTGGTGCGATACGCCGAGTAGTGCACCAATCTCGATCGTGCTGAGGCCGTGATATTCGCGCAGGTAGGCCGCGAGGTATCCCCGAAAGTCGGCCGCTTCGCCCTGTAGCTCTCTGGTCAGGTCACCCAGCTCGGTTGCCAGCGCCATCGCCTGTTCTGGGTCCGGGCCCGCGTAGATCGCCGTGCAAGTTCGAGCGAACGCCTCGCGCATGGCCGACATCTGCTCTGCCGGGTCCGTGCCTTTCTCATAGCCCCACATGAAACCCAGTGTAAGACCGGTCTTGCGGATATGTGCAATACCGGCCTTGCAGAATGTCAGACGGTACGGGTAGCGTGGTACGCAAGAGCGCTCTTGCAGGAGCGCATCTCGCACACAGAGAGGGCCTAGACATGGCCGGAACGCTGACCGTCAACGCGAAGCAGACCTTCGCCGCCATGCTCCTGATGTCGGCGGAGCAGAAGACCAAGTTCGGTACTGACCAGCCGGACATCTCCAGGAACGGCGAGAAGAAGTGGACGGTGCAGCTAGCCGTGACCTACCTCGCCGAAGAGGGCATGCGCCCGGTGTCCGAGGTCATCTCCGTGACCGTGACCGGCGGTGACAGCATCACCATCCCGCCCGGCTCGGCCGTCGAGTTTGACACGCTACGTGCCGGTGTCAGCTCACCGGAGAAGCGCGATAACGGCCGGATTGCAGGCGGAAAGCTCTACTGGATGGCTTCCGGCCTGCGTGCTGCACAGGGCTACCGGCAGGCTCCCAAGGCCGCCGAGAACGCCGCTTGATCCCGGCTCCCGGGGCGCCCAACTGCCAAGTAAGCCGCCCCGGGGCCTGTCCCTCACAAGGGAGATTCCCATGATGCCTTACCCGTCCCCCGATCGGCCAGCAGGCAGGCCCCCGTCCCTCCACGACACAGACGAGCTGCTCGGCTTCCTGGCCACGTTCCCGCGCTGCCCCGAGGTCACCGAGGTTCTGGACGACGTGCTCGACTTCCGGGCCCGCCAGTTCGGCCGCGTGATCGTCATCTGCTACGGCTGCGCCGGTTCCCGTACCGATCCCCGGGGCGGCCCGTGCCGCCGCTGCGGTGGCTCCGGTATCGACCCCAGCCCATGACCACCCTGCCAGAGGTCAACCACATGTTGACCCCGGTCCGCCCATGAATCCCCGGGCCCCCGGTGCCAGCTGCTCAGCGATACGCACCGAGGGCCCGGTCACGTTCCCCTGGAGGAACACGATGAACGCTAGCAAGAGCACGCTCCGCACCACCCTCAAGACGCTCGCCGGTCTCGTCGTCCTCGTGGTCCTGGCCGCCGCCGCCGCGATCGCCATCCGGTACGCCCGCACGGTTGAGGTCATCGCCCTGGCCGTGATCGCCGCCGCCGTCCTGGCGCTGCTCGGCTGGCTCGCCTTCATCGCGGCCCGGTTCGTGCGCGCGCCGGCAACGGTGAAACG
>PLRW01000068.1 GCA_003164955.1 Actinomycetota bacterium | reverse complement strand
TCCGCGGAATCACGCCCGTCGGTACCGTTCTCGTCCGGTTCGTTCCGTTCGCCGGGGCCGGAGGGCTGGTAGCGCGGGTCCCGGCCATAACCGCCCCTGACCCCGCCACGGCGTGGCTCGTCGCCGGAGGACCCGCCGTTCACGGTCTACCCTCCCGGTTGTCACCGGCCGGGCCGCGTGCCGGGGCGGCCGGTCCGGTTACCCCCACGGCCAGGCCGTCATGCCCGCCCGCGCCAGGCCCGCGGTCAGGTGTACCCGGCCGAGCCTCGTACGTCGGCGAAATCATCCGGGGCCTCCGGTGGGTGACGTGGGTCGCTGTGTTCGTTGTCTCCTTCGACGGTAGCCGCTCCATCGACCATGGTGGGTGTACCTCCCGGCCGTTCTGCCTTGCTACCGTCCCCGGAGGCGCGCGGCTGACCGCCCGGCGGGCTCCCGGGCGGATCGTCGCGCAGCGCCCGGCGGATCGCCCGCGTGATGGCGGTCAGGATGAGGACGCCGAGCGCGACGTAGATGATGATGAGCAATGTCGACCCGAACTGCGTGGACTGCACGCTGAGCGGCACGGGCGCGCCCGGCAGCGGCTTGCCATCCCTGCCGAGCAGGCGCAGTTCGATCGTGGTGGCGCCGATCGTGCCGGAATGGACCGAGAGCCGGACCGTCCTCACCTGGTCGGCACCGACCGTGATAACGCCCGCCGGCTTCTGGCCTGTCACCGTCAGCCGTCCGTCCGGGGGGACTGTGGCCTGCAGCTGTACCTGAATGCTCTGCGGCAGGTTGTTCACGATAGATACGGGAAGCGTCCCGGACGACCCGACCAGGGTCGCCCGGGCGGAGTTGATGATCTGCACCTTACGGAAGACGCTGGACAGGTAGTCCGCCACACGGTCCAGCATGGCCGCGCCTGCCGCCCCGCTGCCCCGCCAGGCGGATGACTCGGCCGCCGCTACGCCCTCGCTGAGCTGGTTCAGGTACGGCACCTTCGGCTGGAACAGGATGCTCTTGTACACGCGCAGCTGGGAGTCGAGGGCGCCGACCTGCTTGAGATAGACACCATTCAGCTCGACACCCTGGCTGACCTGATTGTCCGGCGGCGGCAGGCGGGCGGCCTGGAGGGCGCTCACCGGCGAGCTGGCCAGCGTCGCGAGCGTGTCGGGGGCCAGCCACGGCGCGTTCGCCGTCTCGCTCTCGCTCAGCAGCTGGCCGGCCAGGGCGGCGGACGGATCCCAGTCACGCGGCGGTGCCACGACCACCGAGCGCGCCAGGCCCGGGCTCTCGGCCGCGATCATCGCGGTCTCGGCGAGAAAGCGCTGGCTGACCGCGAAGGAGCTGCCGGGCGCGGATGTCGGCGAGCCGAGGACGCTGGTGATCTGCGAGTCGGCGAGCAGCACCTTCATGGTCGTCCCGGTGGCCGTCGGCGTCGAGGCCACCGCATCGTCCGGGGTGAAGATGCCGGAAGGCCCGGGCATCTCGTCGCTGCTGAGCACCACGGTGCCGATCCCGTTGACCGCCAGGTTCGCGAGCACACTGGAATCAGCCAGCCCGTCGGCCGGCCAGGCGATCGAGCGGGCCGCCGATGACGGGCCGGCCGGGCTGCCGACCGCCGCCTGCGTCCCGGACGACGTGCCCAGCAGCGAACTCGCCGCCACGCTGCTCTGCTGGTAGGCGCTGGTCAGGTCGCTGTCCAGTCCCTGGTGGCTGAGCGCCGCGACGTCCACGTCGTCGTAGGGCGTCGTGAACATGGGCTGGCCGGAGGAGATCGTGCGCACTCCGGACAGCCATTGGGCCGCGGCCGGGCTCGCCCGGTAGGTGATACCGCCGGTGCAGTCGGCCGTGCCTCCCACCCGGTACGTGCGGGTCATCGTGGCGACACTCTGCAGCAGGCCCGGGTCCACCGCCCAGGTCAGGTCCGCGCTCGCGGCGTAGGCGGAACCGGTGGACAGCAGCGTGCCCAGGCGGCCGCCGGGGGCGATGCTGCTGGCCAGGCTGTTACTGGTCAGCTGAGGGCAGATGCCCTGCTGGGGCGCGTTGAGCAGCGGCCAGACCCACGCGACCTTGAGCCGCTGTGACATGCCGGACGCCACGTTGCCCGGCCAGAAGGGCAGGAAGGTGCGCGCCGTGCCGACGGGGAGGCCGACGCCGTCGACGGCCTGCGCGGCGAGGGGGTAGACATCGAACGTGCTCATCCCGACCGCGCTCACCGAGAGCGACACCCGCCACGGGGCCGTGGCGCCGCTGGGCAGGTCCTCGGTGACCAGCACCGGAGTGCCGACCGGAGTATCGACGTTCAGGGTCCCGCTGGCGTAGTTCGCCAGGTCGTCCCGGGAACTCAGCGGTATCGCGCCCGATCGCAGCTGGATGGCCAGGCCGGACAGTGCAGTGCGTGATTCGTTCGTAACCGTGCCAGAAACGGTCACCGTCCCACCGGGCCGTGCGATCTGCGGGCTGACCGAATCGATGACGACGGACGCGCTGGTCAGGGTGCTCTGACCGGAAGCAAGCCGTCTTGTTTCCCCGGCGCGTGCGGCGGGAGCGGTCGCTAGCAGGCAGCCGCCCGCCACCGCGAACACGGCAACGACGAGGGCGACGGTGACCGCGGCCCGGATGAAGGAACCCGGCACGGCACGCAGACGGGGCACGCCTGAGATGTTATTGCCGTTTCCTGAAAAGGGCCGGTGCCGCCGGGAAGAGGGCGCGGCTCCGACCGCTGCCCACCGAGTTCCGTTTCCCCTTCACCGGGCGGGTCCGCGGCGGTGTTCGCGCCGGTCCGGGTATCCTCGCTTTCCCACGCCCCCTACTCTCGATAGCCGTGCCAAATTCCATCTCCCTGCGTCCTGTGAGCCTCGTGAACCCGCTGAACGATGAGCAGCGAAAGGCCGCTGCGGCCCTGCTGCGGCGGGTGGCGCCCGCCGCCGACGAGCTCGGCCTGCTGTTCGCCCGCCGCGGCTACGAGCTTTCGCTGGTTGGCGGGCCGGTCCGGGACGTGTTCCTCGGGCAGCAGCCGGGAGATCTGGACCTGACTACGGACGCGCCACCCGCGGACATCCTGGCCATCGCCGAGGACTGGGCGGACAAGGTGTGGACGGTGGGAATCGATTTCGGCACGGTCGGCCTGCGGAAAGACAGCACCATCCTTGAGATCACCACGTACCGCAGCGAAGAATACGCGCCGCGGTCACGCAAGCCGAAGGTGCACTACGGTACGTCGCTGGAAGAGGACCTCAGGCGCCGGGACTTCACCGTCAACGCGATGGCGGCCCGGCTGCCCGGTCACGACCTCGTTGATCCGTTCGGCGGCCTGATCGCGCTGCGCGAGAAGGTGCTGCGTACACCCGGGACGGCGGACGAGTCGTTCTCCGACGACGCACTGCGGATTCTGCGGGCCGCCCGGTTCTCCGCCAAGCTCGGTTTTACCGTGGCCGGCGATGTGCGCGAGGCGATGACCCGGCACAGCGGCCAGCTGCTGGAAGACGTCTCCACCGAACGGATCACCGATGAGCTGAGCAAGCTGATGCTGACGCCCGACCCGGCGCGCGGAATCGAGCTGCTGGTGGAGACCGGGGTCGCTGACTACGTGCTGCCGGAGGTGCCCCAGCTCCGGCTCGAAGCCGACGAGCACTACCGCCACAAGGACGTCTATCAGCACAGTCTCACCGTCCTGCGGCAGGCCATCGGGCTGGAGGGCCGGTATGGCCTCACCGGCGACCTGGTGCTGCGGCTCGCCGCGCTGCTGCACGACATCGGCAAGCCGAAGACGCGCTCCCGGCTGCCCGACGGCCGGGTCGCCTTCCACCACCACGAGGTGGTCGGGGCCAAAATGGCCAGGAAGCGGCTCACCGCGCTCCGGTTTCCCAAGGACGTGGTGAATGACGTCTCCCGGCTCGTGGAACTGCATCTGCGTTTTCACGGTTACGGCGAGGCCGGGTGGACCGACTCGGCCGTTCGCCGGTACGTCCGGGACGCCGGGCCCTTGCTGTCCCGGCTGAACGCGCTCACCAGGGCCGACTGCACCACGAGGAACACGGCGAAGGCCAACCGGCTCGCCCGCGCCTACGGCGACCTGGAACAGCGCATCGAGCGGCTGTCCGCGGAAGAGGAGCTGGCCAAGCTCCGGCCCGAGCTCGACGGCAACGAGATCATGCGGGTCCTGGGGATACCGGGCGGCCCGCTGGTCGGCAGGGCTTATGAGTTCCTGCTGGAGCTCCGCATCGAGGAAGGTGTGCTGGGTAAGGAACGGGCCACTCAGGAACTGCTCCGCTGGGCAGAGGCCGAGGGACTGTCCGTGCCGTCGCCGGCCGCTGGCGACGAGCCCGGGCGCGGCAGCGCATAGGCGGCCGCGACGAGCAGGTAGCCGATGGCGATGGCCGCGATCAGCGGATAGGACTTGCCGTCGACCGGGATGAACGCCGCCGCAATGATCGCCCCGATCACGAACACCCCGTTGAACATCATGTCGTAGAGGGCGAACGCCCGGCCCCGGTAGGCGTCATCCGTCTGCTCCTGGATGATCGTCGTAGCCGAGATCGCGATCCCCTGCCCGGTCAGGCCGAGGACGAACCCGATGATGAGGAACGAGACCTGGTTGAAGGTCGCGCCCGCCACCGCCACCGCGCCGGAGCAGGCCAGCAGCAGGGCGATCCAGGTTTCCTTGGCGAGCCGTCTGGTGACCGGAGGGGTAACAACGGCGGCGAGCCCGTAACCCACTGCGGACACGACGACGACGAGGGTGAAGTGGCCGAGGGCTGCGTTCCCGTTGCCCGCTGGATAGAAATAGTTGCGGTACAGCAGGATCGACATGAGGAAGGCGATCCCGTAGAGGATGCGATACCCGCCGATCGCCCCGATGGCCGCCGCCGGGCCCCGGCGGCGGGTGAGGTAGGCCACCCCGGCGGCGAGGCCACGGGCCACCTCCCGCAGCGCCCGCGACAGTGGTTCGGCTGGCCGGTCCGCTTGCTGGGCTGGCCCCAGCAGGTCGCGCCGCATGGTCGCGGCCGTCAGCCCGGCCAGCAGGTAGCACACCCCGGCCGCGAGCACGATCACCGCCGCGCTGCCGTGGCCCCCGCCCAGCAGCAGGCGGAGGCCGACCCCGATGATGCCGGCGATTGACGTCACGATCCCGCCCACCGTCGGGGCCACCGAGTTCGCCATCACGAGCTTGTCCTCGGGCACGACGTGCGGCAGGGCCGCGGACAGCGAGGCCAGGAAGAACCGGTTGACGCCGAGCGCGGCTAGCGCGCTCACGTACAGGGGCACGCCGAGCTGCCCGGAAAGCACCAGCAGTGCGGTCAGCGCGACCAGGCCCGCACGGACGAGCGCCGACACGAGCAGGATCTGGCGCCGGGACCAGCGGTCGATGAACACCCCGGCAAACGGCCCGATGAGCGAGTAGGGCAGGTAGAGGACGGCGAAGGCGGACGCCGCGGCGGCCGGGTTCGGGTACGTCGTCGCGGAGAAAAAGACGTACGCGCCGAAGCCGGCCGTGTAGGCGCCATCGCCGGCCTGAGAGATCAGCCGGGTGGCGAACAGGCGACGGAAACCGCGCTCGGCGAGAACCGACCGCAGATCAAGGGCAGCCGGGGATCGCGATAGGCGTGAGACCGCGCGCAGGGCCACCCGAACAGCCTACGGTGCCCGGCTGATGCGGAAAGGCGGCTACCCAGGGACTAATCCTCAGGTAGCCACCTCCCTTCTGGACCGGCACCTTAGCTTGCTATTTAACCTGCTG
>PLRW01000235.1 GCA_003164955.1 Actinomycetota bacterium | reverse complement strand
CCACGGCTACGAAACCCAGTGTGGCCGTCTCGGCGTCCGCGACGAGCGTGCAGGCCGGCGGCACCATCCTGTTCCGGATCTCCGCGTGGTCGACCTCGTCGGAGGGCGGCACGATCACGACGACCCTGACGCCGGGGGCGAAGACACCGGCGTTCAGCCCGCCGGCGTTCACGGTCGGTTGCACGAGCCACCCGACTCCCGCGAGTTGCGGCCTGACCCTGCCGTCGGCGCAGCCTCCGGATTCGCAGGTCGAAGCGCAGGTCAGCGTGCCGTCGACGGCCCCGGCCGGAGAGACGATCAAGTTCTCCGCCACCGTCTCGGTCGGTTCGCTGACCGCGACGGCCACCGCTCCCACGGTCACCGTGGCGAAGGTGTCTTCCTCGTCCAGCCCTACGTCGAGCAAGAAGTCCGCAGGCGGGGGTTCCTCATCGAGTTCGACCCCCGGCGTCTCGGGCGCGGGTCTGTCGGGGGCGAGTAACAACCTCAGCTCGGCCCTGCCCGTCGGGACGCTCCCGCTCGTACCGGGGGCCACGAGTATCGTCCCGACAGGCAGCGCGTCCGGCCTGTTCCCGCAGATCAGTCCGTCCTCGGTGCCCAGCCCGGCGCCGGGGAGGCAGGCCAGCCCCGGCAAGAATCCGGTCGCCACGTCCTCGGTCATCCCGCTGTCACTGACCAGTTCGGAGTTCGGGGCGCAGATCATCGGCCTGATCGTGCTGCTGCTCGGTGTGGCCATCGCGGTCACCCGGCTCTCGGTGCGCAAGGCGCGGGCCACCGGAAAGCCCAGCCGCTAGAACCTCTCCGGGAGCCACTGGGCTCCAGGCGCCCCAGGGCCGCCGGGGGCACCCGCCCGGCGGCGACGCCTGCCTGCCCAGGGGGACGGACAGGCAGTTCGCGGGTTACTGCTTCTGCTTGACGACCAGCTCGACGTGCGGCCGGATCTGCCGCATCGTGCTGGCCAGGGCCGAGGCGTTCATGGTCGGCGAAAGCACCTCGCCGAAGCTGTCGTTGTCGAACCAGGCGCACATCGCCACGCTGCCCGGCTCCGAGGCGGTGGCGTTGACGCACGCGGCCTCACCTGGGCCGCCGGCGTTGGTGATCTTGGCACCCTTGAAGCGCTGGGTGAGCCGGGTCACCGACACGTTGGGCGCGGCGTTGAGCAAATTCCCGCCGATGAACAGGACGATCTGCGGTGTGGCGCCGGAGGTCGAGGTTCCGGACTCGTAGACGGCCTCGACAACATGCCGCGCCTGCCCGGAACTCATGTTCACGACGTCCTGACGTAGCTGCGGGACGTTCATCTGCCGTTCCAGCGCGGGCCGGCGGATGAAGGCATTCAGCTGATTAGGGGTCACCGTGGTGTGCGCCGGGCCGCCGGGCCCGGACGGGAAGGCCACCATCACGATGGCCATGAGTGCCCCCACGAACACGACCACGACCCCGCCGAGCGCGACCCAGAGCCGGCGGTCCCCGCTGCGGCCGCGGCGGCGGCCCGCCGGCCGGCTGCCCGGGCGCGGGCGGACCAGAGCGCCGGTGCCGCCGGTCGTCGCGCCGCGGCTCAGCGACCCGGCCGGCAGGTGGTCGATGGAGGTCGTCTCGGCCGGTTCCGCGTCGAAGAAACCGGAGCCGCCCTCCAGCACGCCCGTGGCGTCGCCCGCCTCGGCACCATCCAGGATGTTGCCGTCGTCCGCGAAGGCGGGATCGTCCAGGAAACCGGATGGGCCGAGGCCGGTTATCTCCAGGGTCCCAACCGGGGCGGGAGCGCCCATGAAGCCCTGGCTGGCCTCCGCCGCACCGGGGTGGTAGTTGTACAGCTCGACGCTGTCCGAGAGCCCGGTGCTGTCCAGCATGCCGGTGGCGTCCATCATGCCGGTCGCAGCCGGATCGGGCATCCCGGCGGAAAGCTCACCGATCGTGCCGACTCCCGGCGGGTACTGGCCCGACGCATACTCGGCGGCCACGTAACCCGGCTGCTCGCCGGGGCCGTACGATCCGTACCCCGGGCCGGGGGCGGCGTCCGCGAATTCAGAGCCGGAGCCGTAACCGTCCCCGGGGTAGACCCGGCCGCCGGCGTCCTGCGGCGCGAGTTCACGGCCGGGATCGTTCCCGTACCCCGCGCCGTCGTACCCGGCCGCCGCGTAGCCATCGTCAGCCCGCGGTCCGGCGAGGTCTCCGGTGTCCGGGTAGCCGTCATATTCGCCGTCTGCGTACCCGGGAGCGGCTACGGCCCGGAACGCGCCGGAACCGTAGCCCGCGGCCGGTCCCGGCTGACCCGGATAGCCGCCGGATCCGTGACGCTCGCCGTCGTAACCCGCATCCTGGAAACCCTCGCCCGGGTAGGCAGGTCCGGCCTGCGAGGTCCCGCGGTCGGCGGAGGCGGGGTACGGGGTGTCGTCGTAGGCGAGATCACCGTAGGTGGGGTCGTCGTACCCCGGATCGCCGTAATCCTGATAGCCGTAATCCTGCGAGCCGGCCCCCTGCTGGCCCGCAGAGGCCCGCTGGCCGTAATCCCGCTGGCCATAATCCTGCGAGCGGTAGTCCCGCGGGCCGGAACCCTGCTGGCGCGCACCCTGCGGGCCGGGCGCGGGGGCCTGATAGCCCCGGCTGCCGTCCGCGTCGCCGTGATAACCGGCCTGCTGGTAGCCCGTCTCCTGATAGGCCCCCGGCCCGTCACCGCCACCCGGGTAACCCGCGTAACCAGCCTGCTGGTGGCCCGCGCCGGTCCCGTAGCCAATCTCCTCGTTACCGGCGTCCTCGTGGCCTTCGTAGCCGCCCGGCTGGTAACCGCCCGGCTGGTAGCCGACGGGCGCGCCCGGATGGCGTCCATCCGGCTCGTAGCCGTCCTCCGCGTACTGCACGCCGTCGTACTCCCCGGCGCCGTGCTGGGCGCCGCCGTACTGTCCCGGCCCGTATGACCCGCCGGCGTAAAGCTCCTCGCCACGGCGAGCCGGCCCGGGCTGGGCCTGGCCGTGGTCGGGCCGGCCGTACTCGGCCTCCTCGTGCCCACCGTCCTCGTACTGCGCGTCGTTCCCGTACTGAGCCACGTCGTAAGGGCCGCCCGCGGAGGCCGCCTCGTTGTAGTCCGTCTGCTGGTAGTCCGCCTCCGTGTAGACGGGGGCGCCATACAGGTCCGCACCGCCGATCCCGCCGTAGCCGCCGTGCGTGCCGGGCAGCGGGCCAGAGGGATGCGCCGCGTCTACCGGCCCCGTGAGGCCCACCGGGCCGGACGCGCCCCAGCCGTCCTCTTCGTAGCTGGGCGGCAGGTCATACGGGCCGAATCCGCCACTCTCCCCCGCGCCTGGCGTGTAGCGGCCGTAGCTTGAGTAGCCGCGCTCGGCACCGCGGGAATCGTGCCCCGCGCCGACGACGGAAGCGCGCCGGACCGGTTCCCACCGGTGGTCATCTTCCTCCGGCGGCCATCCGCTACTCATATTCCGGGTCACCCCCGAGTCTGATAGGGCAGGGCCGAACTGCAGTGAATCTCCATCATTGCGACAAAACAGGCGCCTCCGCTACCACATCCGTGACATACGCTCTGGCTTCGGTCATGGCTCCACACGTTACTGGTCTAACCTCGTGCATGTGGTAAGAGACGAACGCGGGGTGACGCCGCAGAGCGAAGACTTCTCCGCCTGGTACAACGAGCTGGTCTTCAAGGCCGAGCTTGTCGACCGCGGCCCGGTCAAGGGCACGATGGTCATCCGGCCCTACGGCTACCGGCTCTGGGAACTGCTGCAGGCGGACCTGGACGGCCGGATCAAGGAGACCGGTCATCAGAACGCCTACTTCCCGCTGCTGATCCCGGAGAGCTACCTGAAGCGCGAGGCCGATCACGTCGAGGGCTTCGCGCCCGAGCTCGCGGTCGTCACGCACGCGGGCGGCAAGGAGCTGGAAGAGAAGCTCGTCATCCGGCCCACCTCCGAGACGATCATCGGCGAGATGATGTCGAAGTGGATCAGCTCGCACCGGGACCTGCCCATGCTGCTGAACCAGTGGGCCAACGTGGTCCGCTGGGAGATGCGGCCGCGGATGTTCCTGCGCACCACGGAGTTCCTCTGGCAGGAGGGCCACACCGCGCACGCCGACGAGGCGGACGCGATGCGGGAGACCATGCTCGCGCTCGGCCTGTACTCGGCCACGGCCCGCGAGATGGCGGCGATGCCGGTCATCGAGGGTGAGAAGACGCCCGGCGAGCGCTTCGCGGGAGCGGTCCGGACGTTCACGATCGAGGGCATGATGCGGGACGGCCGCGCCCTGCAGGCCGGCACCTCGCACTACATGGGCACGAACTTCGCCCGCGCCTTCGACATCACCTACGCCGGCGAAGACGGCAACCTGGCCCTGTGCCACACGGTCTCGTGGGGCATGAGCACCCGCATGATCGGTGGCGTGATCATGACGCACGGGGACGACAAGGGACTGGTCCTGCCCCCGCGGCTGGCTCCGTACCAGGTGGTCATCGTGCCGATCGGGCGCGGCGACCAGGCGGCGGAGGTCGCGGCGGCCGCGAGCAAGCTCGCGCGGCGGCTCGCCGACGCCGGCATTCGCACGCACGTGGACGACCGGCCACAGCTCTCCCCCGGCTTCAAGTTCAACGACTGGGAACTGCGCGGGGTGCCGATCCGGCTGGAACTCGGGCCGCGTGACCTGGCCGCGGGCACCGCAGTGATGGCGCGGCGGCTCGGCGCGGCCAAGGAGCCCATCCCGCTGGACGGGGCGCCCGCGCGGCTGGCCACCGAACTGGAAGCCTTCCAGGCCTTCCTGCTCGAGCGGGCCACCGTGTTCCGCGGCGAGCACACGGTCACGACCGATTCGTGGGAGGAGTTCGAAGCGGCGGTCGCCTCCGGGTGGGCCCGCGCCCTGCACTGCGGCACGCCGGAATGCGAGGACGACATCAAGGCCCAGACCGCGGCCACGGCGCGCTGCATCCCGCTGGACGGCGAGCCCGAGTCCGGGCCCTGTATCCGCTGTGGCCGGCCCTCTGCGTACGGCAAGCGCGTCATCTTCGGACGCTCATATTGATCCCGAACGGACGTAGCTAGGCCTCGTTACCCGGCCCGGTGGCTCCTCCGCCGGAGGTGACACGAGAGTCTTTCCGGGCGCTTAGCCGATGTCGCGGTGGCGGAGGGCGGCCAGGCCGCCGACGGCCAGGAGCACGGCGGCCAGTGCTAGCCACAGGAACGGGGTGGCGTGCACGGGGGCACCCGGGAGCTTCGGCACGTGGGTGAACGGCGAGATGTCCAGCAGCCATCCCGGGAACCGGAATAGCGGGCCGAAGAACGCCACCAGCACGACCACCGCCACCACGGTCCAGCCGACGGCCACCGCAGCCCGCGGTAGGGCGCCGAACAGCACGATCGCGGCGGCCGCGACCGCGAGCGCCGCCGGCCACTGGGCCAGGGCGGCGCCCAGCAGCCGGGGTACCTCCGTGCCCAGGCCGCCGGCCCGCAGCCCGTACCCGAGGCCGCTGGCCAGGCCGGCCGCGGCGAGCAGGACCGCGGAACCAGCCGCCCCCACCGCGATGTGGCTGAGCGCCCACCGGATCCGCCCCGTCGCCGTGGCCAGCTCCAGCTCGGCAAGCTGGTCGGTTTCCTCGGCCCGGAGCCTGATCACGGCCGTGACCCCGTACGCGCCGGCGGCCAGACCGGCCATGGACATGACCGCGGCCAGGTAGGCGTTGGTGATGGCGGTCTGACCACCCAGCGAGGTGAACACGTGCCTGAGCTGCGGGCTGTTGAGCAGCGAGCCGACGCCTTTGGCCGCGGCCCCGGCGGCGGCACAGCTGAACATCACCGCGGTAACCCAGCCGGCCAGCGCACCCCGCTGCAGCCGCCAGGCCAGGCCGAACGGCCCGTGGAGCAGGCGGCCGGCCTGAGGGCGGCCCGGACGGTCGGGCAGCAGCCCCGCCCCGTAGTCGCGCCGGGCGGCCACCGCGTACGCGGCTCCGCCGGACACCGCCGCCAGGGACAGCGGCAGCGCCAGGACCCACCAGCGGTTCCCGGCGAACGGCCGGGTGAACTCGACCCAGCCCAACGGCGACAGCCAGGACAGCCAGCCGGGCCCGCGCGCCCCGGCCGAATCCCCGATCGCCCGCAGCAGATAGGCGCCCCCGAGGGCACCGGCCGCGATGCCGCGGGCCGCGCGGGCCCCCGACGCGAGCTGCGCGGCGAGCGCGGCCATACCGGTGAACGCCAGGGTGGCCGCCGCGATGGCCAGGGCGAGCAGGGCGGCACCCGGCACCGGGAGGCCGAGCACGGCCAGGGCCGCCGTGATCAGCACCGCTAGCGCCGCGCTGCCGGTCCCGGCCACGGCAAGCGCCACGGTAAGCGGTGCGTACCGGCCGACTACACCGGCCGCGATCAGTTCCAGCCGGCCGGCCTCCTCGTCGGCCCGGGTGTGCCGGACCACGATAAAGATGGCGATGAGGGACGCCAGGATCGACGCCCACATGCCGTACCGCCAAGCGGTTAGCCCCCCCACGGAGCTGGCGTACGGCTTGCCATACAGAAACCGGATGGCGGGGTTCTGGCTGCCAGTGACCTGGAGCTGAGCCCGCGCGGCGGCCGTATAGGCCTTCCGGAATGTCCAGGCCGTGCCGGCGACAAGCGCGGTGATCACGTAGACCCAGGCGGGCAGCATGATCCGGTCCCGGCGCAGGGCGAGCCGGGCCAGGATCCCCGTCCCGGCCACCCCGCCGCCGCCGGCCCCGGTCACCGGGAGGCTCCCGCCACGTCCCGTTCGGCTGAATAATGACGCAGGAAGAGGTCCTCCAGCGTCGGCGGCTGGCAGGTCATGGTGCGGACGCCGACCTCAGCCAGGCGGCGCAGCACGCCGGTGAGCTCGTCGTTGTCCACCTGGCAGCGGAGCCGCAGGCCCACGACGTCCAGGTCATGGACGCCGGGCACGCCGTCCAGGCTGACCGGCGCGACCAGCTCGGCGTCGATGGCGGTACGGGTCAGGTGCCGCAGCTCGGCGAGCGTCCCGGTCTCGACGCACCGGCCGTCGCGGATGATGCTCACCCGGTCCGATAGTGCCTCGGCCTCGGCCAGGATGTGGCTGGACAGCAGGATGGTCCGGCCCACGCGCCGTTCCTCCTCAATGCACGCGCGGAACGTGGCCTCCATGATCGGATCCAGGCCGGAGGTCGGCTCGTCCAGCAGGAGGAGCTCGGCGTCGGACGCGAGCGCGGCGACCAGCGCCACCTTCTGCCGGTTGCCCTTGGAGTAGGCGCGGGCCTTCTTCGCCGGGTCCAGGGCGAAACGCTCGCACAGGGCCGCCCGGCGCTGGGGGTCGAACCCGCCGTGCAGGCGGCCGAGCAAATCGATGATCTCGCCGCCGGAAAGATTCGGCCAGAGGGTGACGTCGCCGGGGACGTAGGCGAGACGCCGGTGCAGCGCCGTCGCGTCCCGCCATGGATCGCCGCCGAGCAGCCGGGCCTCGCCGCCGTCCGGCCGGAGCAGGCCGAGCAGAATCCGCAGCGTGGTGGTCTTCCCGGCGCCGTTCGGGCCGAGGAAGGCGTGCACTTCGCCGGACCGGACGGTCAGGTCAAGACCATTGAGGGCGCGGACCGGCCCGAACCTCTTCTGCAGCCCGCGGACCTCGATTGCGTTCACCATGACGCCACCCACCAGGATTTTCACAAATTCCTGAACTTTGTGAACAGTATAAACTTCAGGGCAATCGCGCACGGAAGGAAGCTGAAAGAGTGCCGGACGGAACCAGTGTGGCCGGAGTGGGGCAGCCCGTGGCAGAGCCGAAAGACCCGGTCGCCGATGGCCTCCTCCGGTACATCGAGCGTTTCGCCTCGCTGCTGATCGCGCTGGGTGTCCCGCCGATGCCGGCCCGCGTGTTCGGCGCCCTGCTGGTCACCGACTCGGGGCGGCTGACCGCGGCCGAACTGGCGAGCACGCTCGTCGTGAGCCGGGCCGCGATCTCCGATGGCGTCCGTTACCTGACCGGGCTCGGCCTGATCCACCGCGAACGCGAACCCGGTTCACGGCGCGACTACTACCGGATGCCGGACGACGTCTGGATCACCATGCTCAGCCTGCGGGACCAGACCCTCGTGCGATGGAGCGGCCTGCTGCGCGAGGGCATCGACCTCATCGGGGCCGGCACCCCGGCCGGGGCCCGGATGGCCGAGCACGCGGCCTACGTCGAGTTCGTCAGCAAGGAACTGCCCGGCATCGTGCAGCGCTGGGAAGAATACAAGGCCAGCCTGCCCCGCGACGACCGCTGACAGGCACCCGGGGCCCGGCCGCGCTCGCCCGGCTGAATAGCCCGGGAAGAGCTCTTCGCGGGCCAGCGGCCGGCTNNCCGCCGAGATAACGGAAGACCGGGTCGTCGGGGTCAGCCGGCGTGCGGGCGAGGACGTCGGCGGCGTAGATCTCGGCGTCGTCCTGCGGCTCGTAACCGAGGGACTTCGCCTCGTTCAGCGAGACCCAGCCTCCCCTGGTGTTGGCCGACACCCCGAAGATGACGCGGAAGCCGGGCCGGGGCGCGGACAGGCACGCCTCGAAGAGCCGCCCGGCGTCATCCGGTGACAGCCAGGTCGACAGGGCGCGGGGATTGACGGGCCGTTCGGCGCAGGTCAGGATGCGCACGCAGATCGTGTCCAGGCCGTACCGGTGGTGGTACATGGACGCGAGCGCCTCGGTGGCCACCTTGGAGACGCCGTAGTACGTATCCGGTTCCGGGAAGGCGTAGTCGGGGACAGGGAAGCTCGCCCGGGGCGCGAAGCCGACCGCGTGATTGGAAGAGGCGTAGATGACCCGGCTCACACCGGCCCGGCGCGCGGCCTCGAACGCCACGTAGCCGCCGTTGATGTTGACGTCCAGGATTGATTCCCAGTTCTCCTCGCCCGCGTAGCCGCCCAGGTGGATTACCGCGTCCGCGCCCTGGCACGCGGCCGTCATCGTAGCCAGATCGGTGACCGACGCCCGGATCGTCTCCTCCCCCGCTCCGGCCGTCAGCGGGGCGACATCGAGCAGGCGAAGGGTCCGGTCAGGCCGCGCCAGCCGGGTCCGCAGCATGGTCCCTATCTGGCCGGCCGCGCCGGTGATCAGGATGGTCGGCACAATGGCTCCTCGTTACGCGCCGGGTCGTCATGCGCCCGGGGGGCAGGCGCCCCGGGCCCGGCGCCCAAGGTTACGCGCCGGGCTCAGAAGACGACGACGCTGCGCAGCACCTCGCCGCGCTCCATCTTGCCGAAAGCCTTCTCGACGTCGTCCAGGGGAAGAGTCTCGGAGACGAACCGCTCCAGCGGCAGGCGCCCATCCAGGTGCAGGTCAATGAGCATCGGGAAGTCACGGCTGGGCAGGCAGTCGCCGTACCAGGAAGACTTGAGCGCCCCGCCCCGCCCGAATACGTCCAGCAGCGGCAGGTCCAGCCGCATATCGGGCGTGGGCACGCCCACGAGCACCACGGTCCCCGCGAGGTCGCGGGCGTAGAAAGCCTGCTGGTACGTCTCGGGCCGGCCGACCGCCTCGATCACCACGTCCGCGCCGAAGCCGCCGGTCAGTTCGCGGATGCGCTCGACCGGGTCGCCGGACCGCGAATTGACCACGTCCGTCGCGCCGCACTGGCGCGCCCACTCCAGCTTGCGGTCGTCGACGTCCACCGCGATGATGCGTGCCGCGCCGGCCAGGCGGGCACCCATGACGGCGGCGTCTCCCACACCCCCGCAGCCGATCACCGCGACCGAGTCGCCGCGGCCAACCTGTCCGGTGTTCAGCGCCGCGCCGAGCCCGGCCATCACGCCGCAGCCCAGCAGGCCGGCCACTTCGGGCCGGGCGGCCGGGTTGACCTTGGTGCACTGCCCGGCGGCGACCAGGGTCTTCCCGGCGAACGCGCCGATGCCCAGGGCGGCCGACAGCGGGGTACCGTCCTCGAGCGTCATCTTCTGCTTCGCGTTGTGGGTGCTGAAGCAGTACCAGGGCCGCCCGCGGCGGCACGCACGGCACTGCCCGCAGACCGCGCGCCAGTTGAGGACGACGAAGTCGCCGGGGGCCACGTCGGTCACGTCGTCGCCGACAGCCTCCACCACGCCGGCCGCCTCGTGCCCGAGAAAGTACGGGAAGTCGTCACCGATCCCGCCCTCGCGGTAATGCAGGTCGGTGTGGCACACGCCGCAGGCCTGGATGCGGACCAGGGCCTCCCCTGGACCCGGCTCCGGCACCAGGATCGTCGCGACCTCGACCGGAGCACCCTTTTCCCGCGCGATAACTCCCGGCACGCTATGCGTCATCGGCTTACCCTCCCAGGCAGACCTGCCTGCCCCGGCCAGGTCCGGCCGCGGCGCCTCTCATTACCCCCATTACTTATCAGAGGCGAGGGCCGCACGGCCCTGACGGACCGGGGCTTCCGCGGGCGGGGGCAGGCTACGGCAGCAAAGGGAACAATCGGGAGCGACGGAATTGGTTCGCCGATACGGGCGCTTTCGGACACATACAACTGTCCTCTTAGCCGGTCTAGCTCTGTGCGCCTATCTGTGCGCCTTTTCTGGCAGGCCCGTTCCGCGCTGATCCGGCCGTCCGGCACGGCCCTTCCACGACCCGCCGCGCCCGGCGTAATGCCGGCGGCCTGAATCAGCCGTCATGGCCGCGTAGATGACCGCGATGACAGGCAACAGGGGGGCACGCAGGGGCGACAGCCGGTACAGCCGGAGCATCGGCAGGTAGCTGATCGCCATCGCCGTCCAGCCGGCCGCGCCGGCCACCGCGCAGAGCAGCGGACCGGTCCCCACGCCGCCCGGCCCGGTGCCCACGGCCGCCGTCCGGCCCGCGCCGTCCGCCAGGGCGATCAGGCCCGCAATCGCGCTGACCGGGGCCAGTGCATAGAGCCAGGCGAGTCCGGCCAGCGTCCCGGCGAGCAGCCACGGCGAGTACCGGAGCTGGGTATACGCCGACCGCGCGACCATGTTCCAAAGGTCGGCGAGGCCCACATACGGCCGGACGCTCCGTATCTCGGTGGTGAGCCCAAGCCAGCAACGCCCCCGGGCGGGACGGTGTTTCAGCAGCCGGCCCAGGGCCACGTCGTCGATGAGGGCGGCGCGAATAGGAGCGAGACCGCCAGCCGCGTCGAGGGCGGCCCGGCGGACGAGCATGCATCCCCCCGCCGCGGCCGCCGTCCGGCCACGCGGCCGGTTGACCCAGCGGAAGGGGTAGAGCTGAGCGAAGAAGTAGACGAACGCCGGGATGATCGCCTTCTCCCACCCGGTCTCGGTGCGCAGCAGCGCCATCTGCGACACCAGGTCGCGGTCGTCATCCTCGGCCGCGGTGACCAGCGCGCGGAGCGCGCCGGGGGCCCAGGCGATGTCGGCGTCGGTAAAAAGCACGTACGGGGCGGCGGCGGGGGTCGCCTCCAGTCCCTGAGCCATGGCCCACGGCTTGCCGGCCCACCCGGCAGGCGGGGGGGCGCCGTGGACGACGCGCAGCGGGCGGGATGCTTCCGCGCCCAGCGCGGTGGCGACCTCACCCGTGCCGTCGGTGCTGCTGTCGTCGACCAGCGTCACCGAGAACGGGCCGGGGTAGTCCTGGGCCAGCAGGGCCGGCAACGTGACCGGCAGGATGGCCGCCTCGTCCCGGGCGGGCACCACGGCGGCCACCTCCGGCCAGGCAGCCAGCGCCGGCGCGCCAGCCAGCACCCGGGCCGACTGTGGCACGGCTGGCCCAGGCACGGCTGACCCTGGCACGGCTGACTCCGGCCCGGCCGGGGGGTAACCCGGGAGCCGCTGATCGGTCCGCCAGAAGCTTCCGTGCCCAATGAGCAGGACGACCCACGCGGCGGCGGCCAGCGCCGTCACGATCCCGAGAACAAGCACAGGGGAAGCCTGGCACAGGCCGCTCTATCGCCTCCAGCGGGCCATCACCTCGACCGGGCCATCGGCCCGCGCGGGCCATCGGCGCCGGCGGCGCCAGCGGGCTATCGGCGCCAGGCGAGGATCTTGCCGTCGTGGACGGTGGGCCGCCCGAGCAGGCCGATCAGATACTCCCCGAGCCCCGAGTGCGGGCCGGTGACGGCGACGATGGCGGCCGGGTCCCAGTGGGCGAGCTGGGCTTCCATCTGCCCGCGCGCCGGCATCTCGAGGAACGCGCCGCCCGACCACATGACGTTGAGGTACACCTCGGCGGGTGGCGTGACGCCGCCGTCGATGTAGGCCTGGCCGCCCGGGCCCGGGCCGGTGAAGTACCCGCCGATCAGCTCGATGGGCAGCGCGTCGTCGGCCTGCCAGCGCATCGGCTCGGTGAACGTCGCCGTGGGGATGGGGACGACGAGGACCCGGGCGGCCGCCGGCAGGTGCAGGGCGGCGAAGGTCGCCGACCACCCGGCAGGCGGGGAGGCGGCCGCGGCGTCGGGCAGCGGGCGCGGCAGGATCGGCAGCACGGCGAGGACCGCGGCGGCGGTGACGGCCCCCGGTCCCCAGCTCCGCGCGGCGATGCGCGGATGGCGGCGCGCGAGGTCCACCCCGAACGCCAGCAGGGCCGCCGCGGCGCCATCCGCGGTGATCGAGAACCGGGTCGGCAGCGCCGCCCCCAGCAGCGGCAGCGAGCCCAGCCAGTGCCACGGCAGCAGAATCGCGTGGTGGTCGGTACCGCCGATCATGAGGGTGCCGCCGAGGGAGAAGATCTCCAGTACCAGGAATGTCACGGCCGTCACCCGCACCGCGAGATTCCGCCAGAAGCACATCGCCAGCACGGCCAGCACCACCAGCAGCGGCCATCCCAGGTAGGCGAGATATTCCGGGACTCCGCCCTGGTAGCTGGCGGCGGCCGCGGCGCTGCCCGCGGTGTGGAAGAACAGGAACGAGGACGGGGTTACGAACCCGGCCAGGTCGTTCTTGAAGAAGTCGGGCGTGAACGCGCTGCCGTGCTGGTGCAGCGGCCCCAAGAACTGGACCCACAACGGATACCCGCACACGACGATCACCACGGCCACCGCGACCGCGAGCCCGGCCGTCAGGGCCCGGGCGTGCTGGAGCGTCGCGCGCGGCCGGCTCACGGCGAGCACGGCAGCGATCAGCACGCCCGCCAGCACCGTGTCCAGCAGCACTTCCTCGGCGGAGAGCAACTGCACCGTGGCCAGCAGGCCCAGCCACAGGCCGCCGCGCAGCGCCCGGGACCGTCCGGTGCCGATCCGCAGCGCCGCGTCGAGGAGCAGCGGCGGCAGAACCGCGAACTGAAAGTCGTAGTGCCCGACGGCCGATTGGAGGAGGGCAGGCGAAAACCCGTAGACCGCGCCCGCGATCGCCGCCGCGGTGACGCTCACGTCCCAGCGCCGCAGGACGAAGAACAACGTGAACGCGCTGCCCGCGAAGCCGATCGTCATCAGCACCGTCAGGCTCACCTGCGGCCCGGCCAGCAGCGTCAGCGGTGCCAGCACGACGCCCGGGAGCAGCATGAACGTGTTCCACATGACGTTGATGCCCTGCGGGGCGTTCAGCGCCGTCGTGACCAGGGCCGGCAGCCTGAAGTGCGCGACCGCCGTCGCGTCGTAGCGGAAGAACCAGGCGAACTGGTCGGCGTCGTTGGGGTTGCCGGCGACGGTGCCTGTCCCAGGGTGCCGCCACAGCCACAGCATCAGCGCGACGGCCGCCAGGAGGTAGTACAGCGCCGCCAGCGTGAGCACGCGTGCTTCACGCCGGGACGATGGGAGGTCCCGGGCGTCGGCCGGGGATTGCGTGGCGGGCAGCACGGACACGCCTGCTGAGGCTAGTCGCCGGCGCCGCACAATGTGCACGGAGGGGCGATAACCACCGGAAATGGTAAGTAACGTGCTGCCCGCCCCGCGCCTCACTTCACTTCGTTCAGCCGCCCGGTCGCGACGTCGAAGACGAATCCCCGCACGTCGTCGGTGTGCGGGATGAAGGGGTTCGCCTTGATCCGCGCGATCGACTGGCGCACGTCGTCGTCCAGGTCGGGAAAGGCCTCGGCCGCCCACGTCGGCTTGATGCCCACTTCCTGCTGGATGCTCGCCTTGAACTGGTCGTCGGTGAAGGTGAGCATCCCGCATTCGGTGTGGTGGATCAGGATGATGGACGTGGTGCCGAGCAGCCGCTGGCTGATGGTCAGCGAGCGGATCTCGTCGTCCGTGACGACACCGCCGGCGTTGCGGATGACGTGCGCCTGGCCCTCTTCGAGGCCGAGGATGCGGTAGACGTCGAGGCGCGCGTCCATGCACGCGACCACGGCCAGGTGGGCCGAGGGCGGCAGTGGCAGCGGGCCGTGGAAACTCTCGGCGTAGCGCTCGTTGTTGGCCAGCAGGTCATCGGTGACGGACATTTGGTAACCCCTCCTGTATGTTCGCCGGAAGACGGGATTTACGACGGGAAGCAGTAGGAGCCGCTTGAGGCGTCACCGCCCTGCAGCCGCACCTGGTGCACGCGCCGGCCGCGGAACGCGTCACCCTCGGGCGCAGGACGGCGACTGCGGATCTACGTCGACCACGGCCAGCGCATCGGGTGAGTCCGCGGGCCGGGAGAACGTCGCGAGGTAGGCGAGCTTCTCGGAGGGAGCCGCCGCGGCATCGGCTGGCGAGCGGTAGAAGGTGGGGTCGTGATGATGCTGGTGCTCCTCGGTCATGGCTGAAGCTCCCTCGCTCGTCCACTATCCCTCCGGCCGCAGATCCCGGTCTGCCGCCCGGGGCCCGCGTCACGCATGTCACCCACCCCTCAGCAGATCCTTTTGCATCAAACGGTGTCAAGCTGAGCGACTGGGCACGAAAGCCTTGACCGACGGCTGACCTGCCTGAATCTAGTTAATTCCGGTCAGAAAAGTCAACTATTCGCCCCTGGACGGGGCTGGTCCGGCCACCGCTGACCCGGGCGGCTCCAGCCATGACCCTGACCCGAAAACACAACGCTGCGGATTACATGCGTCACGCGTGGATGCGGCCAGCTGGGACCCGGATAAGACGTCCAAGGCAACAACGGTCACGGTTACGCGCGTGCGCCATTCCCTTAATTAATTCGGTCTGGGCTAATTCCCGCGATGAGGGCCCGCGCGCATTCGGGAACTCTTTCCGGAAGGAGTGAAGAACGGCATCGCGGTCTACGTGCGGGCCCAGGGCCAGCCGCCGCGCGTGACGCGTACCGCCGCCGGAGCCGCTGGCTGCCTCGCCACCAGCGGCTCCGCGGCGTTCCGGCCGTCCGCCGGAATAGCCGTCAGGCCCGAGCGCCCGTCAGGCCCGGGTAACCGTCAGCCGGAATGGGTGTCGGCCGGCTCGGCCGGGGCCTGAGAGAGCCGGCGCGGGCTAATGCCGTTCCCGGACGCCGGGTGGTCCGGGTCCGAGATGCCCTTGCGCACCGATTCCAGAATGGCCATGCCCTGGCTAACCAGCCCGGCCGCTATCTCGCTGAGACCGTCGGCGCCGTTCAGAACGCTGACGTTCGCGCCGGCCAGCCCGGCCGCCGCCTCCTTGACGATCTGCGGCAACTGGCTGATCAGCATCTGGTCCAGCGCGACCCGGTTGTTCGAGGAGGCCGCCTCGGCCTGAATCCGGGTCCGCTCGGCGTCGGCTACCGCGAGGATCCGGACCCGCTCGGCCTCGGCCTGCGCGGGCTTGACCACCTCGGAGACCAGCTGCTGCTGCCGCAGCTGGGCCTGAGTCTGCGCCAGCTCAGCCTGGGCGGTGATGACCGCCTGCTGCGCGCGCGCCTGGGCCAGCGGGCCGGCCTGGCCGGCCTCGGCCTGCGCCTTGTCCACCTGCGCCTTGTACTCCGCCTGCACGACGGCGGTCTGCCGGGCGTACTCGGCCTGCTGGCGCTGCGACTCCTGCTGGGCCTGAACCGCGGCCTGGTCGGCCTGCGCCTGCGCGATCTTCGCCTGCCGCTGGATGGCGGCGTTGTGCGGCGAGGCCATGGCCGCGATGTAGCCGGCCCCCATGTCATCGATGGACTGGATCTGCAGCGCGTCCACGGTCAGGCCGATGGTGGCCATCTCGGTCTTGGAGCCGTCGAGCACCTCGGTGGCCAGTTTCTGCCGCTCGGTGACGATCTCCTCGACCGTCATAGAGCCGATGATCGACCGCAAATGGCCGGCGAAGATCCGGCCGGTAAGGATCGACATCTGATCCTGGTCGGACAGGAAACGCTGTCCGGCATTGACGATGCTTTCCTCGTCGTTGCCGACCTTGAAGGCGATTACCGCCCGTATATTCAGCGAAATGCCCTGCTTGGTCACGCAGGTCTCGGCCACTTCGGCCTCCTGCATGCTGAGCGTCAGGTAACGCGCCTTGCGGAACGTCGGCATCACATAGGCCCCGTGGCCGGTGACCACGCGGAATGGAGCGCCACTGCGGCCCGCCCGCCCACCTGAAATCAGCAGGGCCTCATCGGGCGCTGGAACGCGATATCCAAACATCACTCATCTCCTCAACCGGCTGCTGCGCCGGCCGCCTTTTCCCAAGCCGGTTCTTAACCGACGCAGCCGGCCCATACGGGTCCGGTCGCTCTATCCCCCATAGTTGCCCAGCTCGCTGAGCGGGTCGCTGGCCCACTCCATGACGTTGACGGCCCGGCGGCCGCGCTCCTCGATGACCAGCACGGTGGTGCCTTTCGGCAGCGGGCTATCCGACCAGGCGATGAAGGTCTCCGAGCCGCCGCGGATCTTGATCCGTACTTCCCCGGGACCGCCGCCGCCGCGAGTGCCGATCGTGAGAACGCCCACCGAGCCGATCGCCGACGAGTCCACCGCCAACACGTGCCCCCTTACACCACCGATGGGGCCAGCCTAGCCCCGCCGGGAGCGTGCGTTAATAGCCGCACCAGGCCGGGGTAAACCAGCCGGGAATAGCCAGGCCGCCAGCGCGAAATCGGGCCGATGTTACGGTCGGAAAAGGGCCTGGCGACCGGCACGCACCGGCGGAAAAAATGCGGATGCCGAACGGACGTTATGCGGAGCGTGACCAATAACGGTGCCGCCTCCCCCGGCCCGCGCAGGGCGGGCGGGGATGCGGCGGAATGCGGCGGCCGGAGCCCGGGCCGGCGGTCAGCGGCCGCGGGGACCATCACCGGCGGTCAGACGGCCGCGGGGACGCCCGCCCGAGCCAGCCGGCAGCCGGCGCTAGAGCCAGCCGGCCCGCACGCTGTCCTCCGGGCCCTCGGCCGGTGCCGTGCCCAGCTCGCCGGAACGGACCTTGCCGAGCAGCCGTTCGGTGGCCTCGAGGATGTCCGGGACGGCGCGCCGGAGGCTTTCCGCGTCGTCCGGGCCGGCGACGTCGGCCGAGACGCCGGCCTCCTTGAGCACCTCGGGCAGGTCGGACAGCTTGGCCGCGAGCCAGGCGATCGGGTCCGCGGACAGTTCCCTGACGAACACCCGGCCCCCTGGCTCCCAGCCCGTAAAGGCCGGGTGATGGTGGGTCCGGTCGAAGCTGCCGGGCTTGCCGTCCACCGATTCCAGCAGGTCGACCCGCCAGATTGGCTGGCCGACAGATATCGGCTGCGCCGAGTAGATCGACCCCTTGAGGTCACCACGTTCGAGTGCCCGGAGTTCCAGCCGGATCCCGTGCTCCGCGCCTTCCTGGCCCTTATTGGGCTCGGGGTCGACGAAGTAGAGGTCGCTGAGCAGTACACCGATTCGCTCGAAGCCGAAGGTGCAGAGCATGAATGAATCCCTTCCCGGCCGCGGCCAGCGTGCCCGTTTCTCCCACTATCACCCGTTCGTGCGCGCCGGGGCCAGTCCCGTCCGCGAGATTGTGGCCTGGACGGCCGGTGATAGAAACAGGCCAAGGAGACGCCGGGCCGCCGCGACCGACACGGACTAGTACGCGGGCCGGTCGTCCCCGCGCCGACCGGGGGTCCCCCGTCATCATGCGGCACGCTCCCGCGGAAGAAGCAGCCAACCCGGGGTGTTGCCCGTTGTCGTGAGCGATCTGCGTAATGTCCCGTTGTCCGTGCTCGACCTGGCGCCGATCCCGGAGGGGGCGACCGCGGGTGACGCCCTGCACGCCACCATCGACCTGGCCCGGCGGGCCGAACAGCTCGGGTACCGCCGCTTCTGGGTCGCCGAGCACCACAACATGCCCGGCATCGCCAGCTCCGCGCCGCCCGTGCTGATCGGGCACCTCGCCGCCGCGACGTCAAGCATCCACGTGGGATCCGGCGGCGTGATGCTGCCCAACCACGTCTCGCTGGTCGTGGCTGAGCAATTCGGCATGCTGGAGGCACTGCACCCCGGGCGCATCGACCTGGGCATCGGCCGCGCGCCCGGCACGGATCAGGTGACGGCGGCGGCGCTGCGGCGCTCCCCGGAGGGGCTCTCGCCGGACGATTTCCCCGAGCAGCTCGGCGAGCTGATCGGCTTCTTCAGCGGCGAGTGGCCGGACGGCCATCCGTACGCGGCCATCACCGCGGTCCCGGCCCAGGGCAACATCCCGTCCATGTGGCTGCTGGGGTCGAGCGGCTATAGCGCCCAGGTGGCCGGGCTGCTCGGGCTGCCGTTCGCGTTCGCTCACCACTTCAGCGCGGAGAACACGCTGCCCGCGCTGGCCCTGTACCGGCAGCGGTTCCGCCCGTCGGCGACGCTCGCTGAGCCGCACGCCATGGTCGCGGCCGCGGTGATCTGCGCTGACACCGACGAGCGCGCGCAGTGGCTGGCCGGCCCGGGGGCGCTGTCGTTCGTCCGGCTGCGCTCGGGCCGCCCCGGGCGGCTCCCGTCACCGGAAGAGGCGGCCGCCTACCCGTACACCTCGCTCGACCGGGAGATTATCGCCTCGCGGCGGGCCTCGAACATCATCGGCTCCCCGGAGACGGTCCGGCGCGGCCTCACCGAACTGCTGGCGGCCACCGACGCCGATGAGCTGATGATCACGACGATGGTGCACGACCCCGCCGACCGGCTACGGTCCTTCGAGCTGGTCGCGGACATCGCGGCCCAGGCCCGCGCCGGAGGCACCGCGGAAGGCGCCGCAGGAGACACCGCCGGAGGCGCGCCCGGCAGCACCGGAGGCGCCCCGGACGGCACCGCCGAAGACGCTGAGAGTGTCGGCGCCGGGGCCACCGGACCTCGCTCCGGGCGGTAACGTAAGGCGCCATGGCGCGCTATCAAGTCCGCGAAAAGATCTTCTCCATCGGCGACGATTTCTGGATTACCGACGAAGGCGGCAACCGCGTCTTCCTGGTCGACGGTAAGGCGCTGAGCCTGCGGCAGACCTTCGAGCTGAAGGACGTAAACGGCTCCATCCTGGCCACCGTGCACAAGAAGCTGATCGCCATCCGGGACACGATGGAGATCGAGCACGACGGCCGGGTCGTCGCCACCGTGCGCAAGGCGGTCTTCTCGCCGCTGCACCACCGGTCGGTCATCGACCTGGCCGACGGCGGCCAGCTCGAGGCGGTCGGCAACATCCTGGACAAGGAGTTCGACATCCTCGCCGCCGGCCAGCCGATCGCGCACGTGTCACGGGCGTGGTTCCGGCTCCGCGACACCTACGGCGTGGACGTCGGACCCGGCCAGAACGACGCCCTGATGCTCACCATCGCCATCTGCCTCGACCGCATCCACCACGACGAGGAAGAAAAAGACCGCCGCTAGGGCCGCTGATACGGCGAGCACGGCGAGCACGGCGAGCCATCCACTCACGGGTTACGGCGAGGCGCTCGTTACCGGCCTAACGAACCGGGCCTTCAGGCCCGGTGANNACCACCGCGCGGGCGCGGAGCGCATGCGGGGGGATCCGGGGGGGCGCCCCCCGGGCCAGCACAGCCGACGAAGTACCACCGCATGGGCGCGGAGCGCATGCGGGGGGTTTCCGGGGGGTCGCCCGCCCGGGCCAGCACAGCTAGCCTCGTTTTTGTGGCCCACCTTAAATCGGTGCCGGAGCCGGAGCCTAAACCGGCGGCGCTGATCCAGTCCGTTGACCGGGCCATCAGCGTGCTCGAACTGCTCGCCAAGCAGGGCCGGGCCGGCATCACCGAGATCGCGGAAGAACTCGGTGTGCACAAGTCCACCGCCTCGCGGCTGGTCAGCGTGCTGGAGAACCGGGGGCTGGTCGAGCAGCAGGGGACGCGCGGGAAGTACGCGCTCGGCTTCGGCATCGCCCGGCTGGCGGCCGCGGGCACCAGGCGGCTGGATCTCACCAAGCTGAGCCAGCCGGTCTGCGAGGATCTGGCGCGCCGCATCGGCGAGACCGTCAACGTCGCCGTCCTGCACGATCGGGCGGCGATCAACATCAGCCAGGGCTTCGGGGCCGCCACGGTCGCGGTCCAGAACTGGGTCGGCCAGCGGACCCCGCTGCACGCGACCTCGAGCGGACGGGTGCTGCTCGCCTACCTGGATGCGGCGGACCGCGAGGCCACGCTGGACAAGCCGCTGCGCCGGTACACGCCGCACACGGTCACCCAGCCGGCGGAGCTGGCCGCCGAGCTGGACCGGACGCGCAGGGACGGGTTCGCCACCAGCTTCGAGCAGCTCGAGATGGGGCTGCACGCGGTGGCCGTGCCCGTATTCGACCCGCGCGGCGAGGTGATCGCCGCGATCAGCGCGTCCGGGCCGTCTTACCGGCTGTCCCGCAGGCGCGCCGAGGAGATCGTGCCTGACCTGGCCGCCGCCTCCGCCGAGCTGTCCGCTCAGCTCGGCTACCAGCACTGAACCAATTCCGCCGTTTTATCCCCCGATGAGCCTTGACGGGTGCTCTCCCAGCGGGCAACTTGTTGCATATAGGGCAACGTGGCGCGGAATCCGCAACTGGAGGTCCCCTGGTGCCCAGTGGAACGACGCCGTGGAGCGACGCCGTGAGCGCCGGACCGCGCGTCGTCATCATCGGGGCCGGGATCGTCGGCTGGGCTGGGAGCTCTGCACCGGGGCGGACACCGGCCAGCGCCTGTGGGACACGCTCTGGGAGGCGGGCCGGCCGCACGGCATCATCGCCGCCGGCCGCGGCGCGTTCAGCAGCCTCCGGCTGGAGAAGGGCTACCGGTCGTGGGGCACCGACATGACCGCCGAACACGACCCGTACGAGGCCGGCCTCGGCTTCGCCGTCCGCATGGACAAGGGCGACTTCATGGGCCGCGACGCCCTGGTGCAGCGATCCGCCCGCGCCCCGGACCGCCGGCTGGCGTGCCTGGTGATCGGGGATCCGGCCCAGGTGGTGATGGGCAGCGAGCCGGTCTACGCCGGCGGAGCGCCCGCGGGCTACGTCACCAGCGCCGCCTACGGCTACACGATAGGCGCCAGCATCGCGTACGCGTGGCTGCCGGCCGCGGTGGCGGCGCCGGGGAACGCCGTGGAGATCGGGTACTTCGGCGAGCGGGTGCCCGCCGTGGTCGCCGCGGAGCCGCTGTTCGACCCGGACATGACCCGGCTGCGCGGCTGACGGGACGAGATGGTGACCGAACGGACCTGGGCAGGAGCACAGTGAGGAGCAGGCGTGCCGTCCTATGACGTCATCGTGATCGGTCTCGGCGGCATGGGCAGCGCCGCGGCGTACCGGCTCGCCCAGCGCGGCCAGCTCGTCCTCGGGCTGGAGCGGCACACCCCGGTGCACGATCAGGGGTCCAGTCACGGCGGCTCGCGGATCACCCGGCAGGCGTACTTCGAAGATCCCGCGTACGTGCCGCTGCTGCTCCGGGCCGCGGAACTGTGGCCGGAGGTCGAGGCCGCCTCCGGGCGGACGATCGTGCACTGGACCGGCGGGGTGATGGTGGGCCGCGCGGACAGCCGGACCGTGGCCGGCAGCCTGCGCAGCGCGCAGGAATGGGGCCTGCCGCACGAACTGCTCGACGCCGCGGACATCCGCCGCCGGTTCCCCACCATGACCCCGGCCGCGGATGAGGTCGCGGTCTATGAGCGCGGCGCCGGGCTGGTGATCCCCGAGGAGTCAGTGGCCGCGCACCTCGCGCTGGCCGAGCGGTCCGGTGCCGAACTGCACTTCGAGGAGCCGGCGACGAGCTGGCAGGCGACCGGCCAGGGCGTGCGCGTCAGCACCGCCACGGCAACGTACACCGCGGTCCAGCTGGTGGTCTGCCCCGGCGCGTGGGCTCCGGAGCTGCTGGCCAGCCTGGGCGTACCGTTCGGCATCGAGCGGCAGGTGCAGTACTGGTTCACCCCGGCCGGGGACGTGACCCGGTTCCGCGCGGACCGGCACCCGATCTACATCTGGGAGGCCGGCGGCGGCCGTCAGTTCTACGGCTTCCCCTCGTTCGCCGACCCGACGGGTGATCCCGCCGGGCCCTCGAAGCCCTCTGACACGGTCAAGGTCGCGTTCTTCCGGGGCGGACAGGACTGCACGCCGGATACGGTCGATCGCCAGGTCCGTTCGGCGGAAATCGAGGCGATGCGGGCGTTCGTCGCACCGCGGATGCCGGACCTGCCCGCGACCTTCGTCAGGGCTAAGACCTGTATGTACACGAACACACCGGACGAGCATTTCGTGATCGCGCGGCATCCCGGGCACGAGCAGGTGATCGTCGCGTGCGGCTTCTCCGGGCATGGGTTCAAGTTCGTGCCCGTGGTCGGGGAGATCATCGCCGACCTGGCCACGGACGGCGGCACGTCCCATCCGATCGCCCTGTTCGATCCCCGGCGGCTGGCTCCGTCCGCCCCCTGACGCCGCCCTCTGACGCCGCCCCCTGCTCAGCGAGGTGATGCGATGACCGCGACCAGCAGCCCCAGCAGCCCCAGCAGCCGATCAGGAACCGAGCTGATCCAGGCGCGCGGCCAGGAAGTCGCGTTCGACCGCGTTCCCGGTGAGCAGCAGCGCTTCTTCGTAGGCCAGGCGTGCCTCGCCGGTCCGGCCCAGGCGGCGCAGGAAGTCCGCCCGCGAGGCGGACAGGTAGCCGTAGCCGGCCAGTTCCGGGCTCGCGGCCAGGGTCTCGAGAGCCGCGAGGCCCTCGGCGGGGCCGTCCGCGAAACCAACCGCGACGGCCCGGTTGAGCGCGACTACGGGCGACGGCCAGCGCCGCATGAGCAAGTCGTACAGCCCGACGATCTGCGGCCAGTCCGTGTCACTGAAGCGCGGGGCCTCGTCGTGCACGGCCGCGATCGCCGCCATCACGGTGAAGCGTCCCGGGGCGCCCTGCCCGAGAGCCTCGCGGACCAGGGCGGCCCCTTCACTGATCTTGGCGGCATCCCAGCGCGTCCGGTCCTGGTCAGCGAGCAGGATCAGCCGCCCGGCCGCATCGACGCGGGCGCCGCGCCGGGCGTCGGTCAGCAGGATCAGCGCCGCCAGCCCGGCGACCTCACCGTGGCCGGGCAGCAGCACGCGCAGCATCAGGGCCAGATCCAGCGAGCGTTCCACCAGGTCCTCGCGCATCAGGTCATCCCCGGTGGGAGCGGCATAGCCGGTGCTGAACATCAGATATACGACCGTCAGCACGGCGCCCACGCGGGCAGGCAGCTCCGCGCGGGGGGGCACGCGATAGGGAATCCGGGCCGCCGCGATCTTCTTCTTGCCCCGGGTGATGCGGGCCGCCATCGTCGCCTCACTGACCAGGAAGGCGCGCGCCACCTCGGCCGTCGACAGCCCACAGAGCAGCCGCAGCGACAACGCGACCTGTGTGTCGGTTCCCAGCGCGGGGTGACAGCAGGTGAAGACCAGCCGCAGCCGGTCATCGGCCATCGCCGGTTCGGCCACGCTCACCGGACCGGCTCCGCCCGGATCGCGCCTCGCCCCTTCGGGTGCGATCCGGGCGGAGGGTGCCAGTTCTTCCGCACCCGGATCGAGCACCGCCAATTCGTCCGCGGCCGGTTCGGATCCGGCCGCCAGAACGGGATCGGTGACCAGAAGCGGCAGAGCACGACGGGCGGTCGCGGCGCGGCGCAGCAGGTCCAGCGCGCGCCGCCGGGCCACCGTGGTCAGCCAGGCGCCGGGCCGAGCCGGAATCCCGGCCGACCCCCAAGTGTCCAGCGCCCGGGCGTAGGCGTCCTGGACGCACTCCTCGGCCAGGTCGAGGTCGAGGGTGACGCGCACCGTCGCGGCGAGCACGAAGGCCCACTCGCGGCGGTGCGCGTCCGCGACCGCGGCGGCCACGGCCGGCTCGACCTCCCCCACGGTCTCCTCACCGCCTCAGCAACGGCCCGGGGCCGGGATCACATCACCTCCCAGATGGGCCGGACCTCGACGCCGCCGAATCGCATGGGCACGTCACGGGCGACGGCGAGGGCCTGGTCGAGATCGGCCGCCTCGATGAGGTAATAGCCGCCCAGGGCCTCCTTGGTCTCGGCGAACGGGCCATCCGTGACCGCGAAGCTGCCCGCCGCGTCGGGACGGACCGAGGTCGCGGTGTTGGTGCCCTGAAGAGCGTTACCGCCGCGCATGACGCCGGCGTGGCGCTCACCAAAGTCCATGTGCTCCTTGGTGAGCTGCGCGGCGTCCTCTGGGGTCGTGTTCGCCCACTGGGCCTCATCTGTGTAAATCAGGATCAGGTACTGCGACATGGTGCCTACCTCCGGTGCATGGCCCGCCTCCCGGGCCCTCCTACTCTCACCGACGCGCGGCACGGGCCCGGATCGACAGCCGCTGGCGCTCATTTTCCCGCACGGCGAACGGGGCGGGACGTACAACCAGTTCCATCAAGCCCGCACACTCTCTATACCTGAAAAATCACGGAGAGTGATAATTCCAGCTACCTTCCCTTGTGACTCACGGCCAGGTGCCCCTGTGGCCAATGGTAATCGTGTGGTTTATCACGAGAGCATTACGGAATTTCGTCAATTTGCCTGCGGGCGCCCATCGCGTCCTGCAATGCTCTGCAGCGGCACAGGACACCGCCACGGTGCACCAAAGCGCCGCGAAGATCACAAACGTGATCGCCGCTCAGCCGGCCGAAAGCCGCTCCCGCAAGAGCAGTGAGTAAGCGGGCGTCAAACGACGATGGGGAGCTTTGTGGGTTCAGCGCATAAGCACGGCCGCAAGATGAAGCTCGTGCGGTCGGGGCGGCACACGACGCCGTCGCAGGTGGAGAAGGTAGCCGAGAAGGCCGGGAAGGCCGCTCCGGCGATGGCGGTGACGGCAGGCGTACTGATGGCCGCTCCGCACGGGCACGCCGCGACACCGGCCAAGCACAGCACCGTGGCCGAGGCGGTCGTCACCGCGAAGATCCAGCACGCCACCTCCGGTACGGACGTGCGTGCCGTAGCTGAGTACCTGGCCGTCACGAAGGCCGCGTCCGTCAACTCCACCCGCGCGGACGCGGCGGCCCACGCCGCGAAGGTCAGCCAGACGTACGCGGTACACTCGGGCGACACCCTGTCCAGCATCTCCAGCAAGGTCTACGGCAACTCCGGCGACTGGCAGTGGCTCTACCACGTTAACCACAGCACCGTTTCCGACCCGAACCTGATCTACCCGGGCCAGGAGCTGACCGTACCGGCCGACCCGCCCGCCAACTACACGCTGCCCGCCTCCGAGGCGCCGGCCACCACGTCGGCTACCGCCCCGAGCGCCACGACGAGCGCGGGGTACCAGGCCCGGCACGCGGCCCCGAGCAGTGACGCGGGCAGTGGCAGCAGCTCCCGTTCGGTGACCGCACCGACGACGGTCTCCGCGGTCACGACGACCTCGGCCGGCACGTACAGCTGCGGTAGCCTGGAGTCGCTGTGGGAGCACGCCGGCGGCTCCGCCGGTGAGGCAGGGATGGCGGCGTCCATCGCCATGGCCGAGTCCGGCGGCAACCCGAACGCCATCAGCCCCACCGATGACTTCGGGCTCTGGCAGATCAACGCCTCGCATGGTGCGGAGGCCACGCTCAACCCGCTGGGCAACGCCGAGGCCGCCGTGAGCATCAGCGGCAACGGCAGCAACTGGGGCGCGTGGACGACCTACACGTCCGGCGCCTACTCCGGCCACTGCTAGCCATCATCATCATCGGAACGGCCAGGGCGGCCGTCCGCAACGGCGCCCGCTGACGGAGCGACCGCTGACGGAGCGGAACACGGCCGAGCGTGCTGAAGCCCCTGCGGGCAGCTACCCGCAGGGGCTTCAGCGTTTCGCGACCGGGATGGAGCGTCTTCTGGCCGGCCTGAGCCGGCCCCGGCGGGTGGCCCTGAGGTGGGTCTCAGGCGGCCGGCCCGCTGGCCAGGGTCACGGTGGCCGTGTGGCTCTGGCCGGAGGCGTCGGTCCAGCCGATGCTGACCTTGTCGCCCGGGTGGTAGGACCCGAGGATCGTCTGAACCTGCGACGCCGAGGTGACCGACTGACCGGCGAGGGAGGTAATCACGTCACCGCTCGTCAGCCCGGCACCTGCGGCTGGGGAGCGGGACAGGATCCCGGCGACCGTCGCACCCGACGTGGTGGTCCCGCTGCCGTAGCCGCCGGACCCGTACCCGCCGCCGTAGCCGTACCCGCCGTTCCCGTAGCCTCCCGTGCCGCTGCCGGCGCCGGTGTTCGCACTGCTGACCTCGATACCGAGGAAGGCCGTGGAGCCGATGTGGACTGTGGCGGATGAGGTACCCGCCTCGATCTGCGACGCGACCGATTCCGCCGTGCTGATCGGGATGGAGAAGGCCTCGGTCGTCTCGGTCTGGCTCTGCCCCTGCTGGCTCTGGCCCGGCGTCGTCACCTGCGCCGTCGGCGTCTCGCTGGACGTCGACGCCGCGGTGTCCATCCCGACGACCTGTCCCGCCGAGTTGACCAGCGGGCCGCCCGAGTCGCCGGGCTCGATCGGCGCGTTGGACTGGATCATCCCGGTCAGCTGCTCCGAGTTGGTCGACGATCCCTCATCGCTGGCCGTGATGGACTGGTTGAGCGCGACGACGCTGCCGGACACCACCGACGGCGTTCCGCCCTTGCCCTCCGCGTTCCCGATGGCGACCACCTTCTGGCCCACGGTCACCGTGGACGAGTCGCCGAGGGGCACGGTCTGCAGGCCGGACGCGTTCTGCAGTTGCAGCACCGCGACGTCCTTGGTCTTGTCGTATCCGACGAGAGTCGCCGTATAGGTCTTTCCGTTCCCGATGTCGGTGACGGAGATGGAGGTCGCACCGTCGATCACATGGTTGTTGGTCAGTATCTCGCCGGTCGAGGTCAGAACCATGCCCGTGCCGGCCGCCTTGGCGTTCTCGTAGCCGAGCGTCGAAACCACGTCGACGAGGCCCGGAGAGACCCTGGTCGCGATCTGGGATGTACTGAGAACAGTGGTGGCGCTGGTGGTGGCGTGATTGGTCCCGCTGCCGCCACTCTGCACGGCATCGTAAGAGCCGACAGCAGCGGCTGCGGTCAGGGCCAGCCCGGCGGCCCCGAGCGTCAGCCCGCGCCGCAAGCGCCGGCGCCGCGGGCTGGGCGGCACACCGCCCCCGCCGGACCAGTTCCCGCCGGACCAGCCGCCGCCCGACCAGTTGCCGCCCGACCAGCCGCCGCCGCCCGGGCCGTAAGGCTCCTCTGAGCCGCCGCCGTACGGGCCGCCGCCGTACGAGCCGTAGGGGCCACCCGCACCGGGGTGCGCGGAAGGTGACGGTGCCTGTTCTGATTCCGCCGCAAGCGCCGAACCCTGGATGACGTTCATGGATCTGCCCACCTAGCTCCTTGGTCTCTTGCTCTACAGGGAGTATCGGTGGCGAACCTTGGGCGAACCTGCTGACGGGCAAACGGCAGACTGAAACCTCACTGAGCGTTTCCTGAAGGTCCTAAGGTTGCCCGGAGGCGGGCGGAGGACCGGAGAACCAGACCGCAGTTGGGTGCGGACGGGAAACCGGCCGGGACCGGAGAAACTGCCGTGACTGCGGTGGGCCTCCGCCGGTGACGGCGGTCATCAATGCAGCGATATGTCCCTATATCCCGGTACAGTCTCCGACCATGAAGAAGCTTCTGGAGCTCTTGGTCTGCCTCATTCACCCGCTCGCGGTGATCCTCATGTGGATCAACCTGGCCACCCGTACCGATCTCACCGGCATCGAGAAGCTGGCGTGGGGGCTATTCGGTCTCATTCCTCTCGTCCCGTTCCTGTACGTGCTGGTGGGAGGCAACCTCTGGTAGGCAGCGTGACCCGGCCGCGGCGAGTCGCGGTGCCCTGATGGGCCGTACGGCGCTCTGGTACGACACAGCGCTCTGGTACGACACAGCGCTCTGGTAGAACGCTGCCATGCAGCAACCTGGACGCGTGGCCGTGGTGACCGGGGCGGCGCGCGGGCTCGGCCGGGTGATCGCCGCCACGCTGGCCCGCGAAAGGTACACCCTGGTACTCGCCGATGTGTCGGACTGCGCCGCCACGGCGGCTGAGGTGGCGGCACTCGGCGCGGAGGTGTGGCCGTCGCGGATCGACGTCTCCTCGGAGGCCGATGTGCTCGCGCTGGCGTCCGGTGTCCGGGAACGGTTCGGGCGAGCGGACGCGCTGGTCAACAACGCGGGCGTCTCGCTGCTGGTCCCGGCGGAGCAGACCACGGCCGAAGCCTGGCGGCGGGTCCTCGACATCAATCTGACGGGAGCGTTCCTGCTGTGCCGGGAATTCGGTGCCCAGATGCTGGCGGCCGGATCCGGATCGGTGGTCAATGTCGCCTCGATCGCCGGCCTGCGCGGCGTCTCCCACCGCGCCGCCTATAACGCATCGAAACACGGCCTGGTCGGGCTCTCCTCCACCCTCGCGGCGGAGTGGGGAGGGCGCGGCGTCCGGGTCAACGCGGTCTGCCCAGGATGGATCAAGACCGAAATGGACGCCGAGGATCAGGCCAGCGGCGGCTACACCGACACCGACATCATCAACCAGGTGCCGATGGCCCGGTTCGCCTCACCGGACGACGTCGCGGCGGCAGTTGCCTTCCTGGCCGATCCCGCCCGGAGCGCCTTCATCAACGGCGTGGCGCTGCCCGTCGACGGCGGCTGGGTCGCGGACGCCAGCTGGACGTCACTGCGGCTCCGGGCCCGCGAACCGTAACGGCCGAGGCCGGCAACTGGACATCGGTACGGCTCCGGGCCCGCGAACCGTAACGAAGGTCGCCAGGACGACCGACTGAGCCGACTGAGCCGAACATACCCGGATTGGATAGGACACATGAGCGAGCACGTGCCGTCGGCGGAAACGGAAATGATTCACGCGGGGACGGAGCGGCTTCCGGGTTCGCCCGCCGCGCCGCCGCTCGTCCCGGCCAGCGTTTACGCCTCCTGGGGGGTTCCCGATCCGCCCCACGCCTACGGACGGAATGGCAATCCGAGCTGGGAGGCGCTGGAGCAGGCCCTAGGCGTGATCGAGGACGCGGAAGCCGTGGCCTTCGCCTCGGGCCAGGCCGCGTCGATGGCGCTGATGCTCGCGCTGGCCAAAAGCCGCCAGCAGGTCGTGCTCCCCAGCGACGGCTACTACAACACCCGGATGCTCGCCGACTGGCTCCGGCCGCACGGCGCCGCGCCAGTCGCCGTCGACCTGCTCAACGAGGGGCAGGTCGAACGTTCCCTCCTCGCGGGCCCCTCGGTGCTGTGGGCGGAGACACCGACCAACCCGCTGCTACGGGTCGCGGACCTGGCCTGCCTCGGCCGCCTGGCGTCGGCCGCGGACGCGCCCATGGTCGTGGACAACACCGTCGCGACCGGCCTGCTGCAGAAGCCGCTGGACCTTGGCGCAATCGCGTCGCTGTGCTCGCTGACCAAGGCGGCGTCCGGTCATTCCGACGTGCTACTCGGCGCGGTCATGACCCGCGACCACCGGCTGGCGGAAGACCTCCGGAGCTGGCGGGCGGTCGGTGGCGGAATTCCGGGACCATTCGAGAGCTGGCTGGCCCTGCGCGGCCTGAAAACCCTGGCCCTGCGCACCGCACGCCAGTCGGAGAGCGCCCTCGTGGTCGCCCAGCATCTGATGGACCATCCGCGGGTCCGTTTGGTCCACTATCCGGGAACTGGCCAGGCCACGCTCGAACTGGCGAAAAGACAGATGCCGCGCGGATTCGGCCCGCTGCTTTCGTTCGAGGTGGACGGGACGGCGGCCGACGCCGATGCAGTGATCCAGGCTTCACGGGTCATTCTCCCGGCTACGAGCTTCGGCGGGGTGGAGTCGGCCTGGGAGCGGCGAGCCCGGTGGGCGTCGGAGACGGCCCCCGAGTCCCTCATCCGGCTGTCAATCGGGATCGAGCCGGTGGAGGACCTGGTNNGCGGGATCATCGGGCACAGACCCGGCCCTGCCAGCGGGATCCCCCGGGGCCCAGGCGCGGCCCCGCCGGATGTTGGGTGGCCTGGGCGTGGCCTGCGCCATGGGCCGGGTTCGCGCGGTAGGCCTGCCCGTGGGTGCGCGGTACGCCTGCGCCGTGGGTGAAAGTCCGCGCGGGGCGGCCTGGCAGGCGGCGGTCAGCCCGTCCATCCGCCGTTGCGCCGCGGTGCGGGTGTCCTCGGTGCCCAGCGGCGGCCCGAAGGCGTGCACGGCGGTTTTGATGATCTCCGCGGACAGGGTATCGCCGCACGCGCCGGTGATCGTGCCGGCGTCTTCCAGGGTGAACCCGAACGACAGGTGCCGCCGCTCGAACCGTCTGCGTTCCCGCTCCTCGGCGCCGGCCGGGTCGGCGCGGTAGATCAGTTCCTCGCCCAGGTGGCGCAGCTGGCCGGGATCAAGGGCCGGGGCCGCCCGCCCCGGGCCGGGGCCACCGTCTGGTCTTTCCGGTTCCGGCTGCGGGAAGCGGGCGAAGGCCAGCATCTGCTCCTCGGCCACCTGCGCCATCCCCGGATCGGGGATCTGGCTGGCGGCGCGGCAGATGACATGCGCCGAATCAAAGGAGACTTCCCCGGCCGC
>PLRW01000254.1 GCA_003164955.1 Actinomycetota bacterium | reverse complement strand
CCGCGTGGACCTGCGAGACGGGGCCTGCGTGGACTGGATCGGCGGTCGACTGCCGGATGAAGTCGACGAGGGCCACGCCCTCGCCGGCCAGCGCGAACGCGGCCAGCAGGGCGGCCCCGGTGACGCCCGGCTGTACGACGGGTGAGAAGTGCATCGCGTCGATGACGGCCGCCTTGGCGGCGCGCACGCTGGCCATCTGGGTCCATCCCCCGGCGGCCACGGCCCGCCCGTGCGGGCCGACGACCTTCTCGATATCGCTGAGCAACAGCCCGGTCTGGGCCGCCGTGTAGCGGACGGCGGCGGTCCAGATGGAGGCGGGCGAGGCACCGTCCCGGATGCGCAGGACAACGTCGTCCTGGGTGCGGCCATCACCGGTTACCGACAGGCCAGCGGGTAGCTCACCGACGCTCAGGCTGGCTTGATCCAGCGCAGCCCGGTCCGGTCCGGATGCTGATCCCAGGGCCGCCAGCACACGCCGCAGCAGCAGTCCGCCGCTGACCCCGGCCAGGAGCAGGCTCGTGCCGGGCAGCACGTGCCGCCCGATCGACCAGCCGGCGCTGACGACTCGCTGGCGCTGGGCCGCCTCCAGCATCCCCGGAATGGATCTGGCCAGCACGTCCGCGGTGCCGCTCGAGTTGAACAGCTCGTCCGCCCCGACCGCGCCGACGCCGATGGCCGCCACCGGGTGGTCGTGCCCGGCCACCGTCAGCACGGCGCCTGCGGCGCAGGACGCGACGCCGTCGTGCCCCAGGTGGCCGGCCGGAGAGCCGGCGGGCCGTTCGCCGGGAAGGATCCGGGCGGGCAGCCCGGCCACCGCCAGGGCGTCGGGCCACACCTCCCCCGTGCCCTGATCGATGAGACCGGTCCGGGAAGCCAGCGACGGCTCCCGAACCTGATCGCCGCCCAGGGCGAAGACGATCCATTCCGGCACGCTCAGCCATGTTGATGCCGGGCCGGCCAGATAGCCGCTGGCGCGCAGCCACAGCAGCTTGGCCAGGCTGGCCTGGCTTGACCACGGAAGACCGGTGGTACGTCCGAACATGGCGGCAAATCCGGGCGATTCCCGGCCTGCCCGCTCGATCTCATTTCCGCCCCGGTGATCGAACCAGGCGATCACCGGTGCGGCCGGCCGCCCGGCCGCACCGAGCAGCACGCCGCTCTCGGCGAGACCGGTCACGCCGAGACTGCGCACGCGGACCGGTCCCCAGGCTGATTCAGCCGCCCGGACCACGCGCCCGATCAGTTCCACGGCCACGCTGACGAGGCGGTAGGGATCAACCTCGGTCTCGCCGCTGCCACCGGTGTGCCACGGGGTGGGCTGCTCCACGTACGGCGTGCCGTGCTGCGACGTTGCCGTGGATGAGATCGGCCGCGCCACGGCCTTGGAGGAGGTGGTGCCGATGTCGATACCGATGACAACATCCGTGCTGAACGTCATGGCCGCAGCTCCCCGGAGCCGCGTTCGATGATCCTGGCCGGTACCTGGATGCGCTCGACGGGCAGCCCGGGCTGGCTCAGGCGCGCGAGGAGCCTGGCGGCGGCCACGCGCCCGACCTCATGGCCGGGGTGGTCCACGACGGTGACGGCCGGGCGCAGGGCATCGGCCATCGGGAAGTCGCCGAACGCAACGAGAGCGATGTCCGTCCGCCCTGCGGAGTGCAGAGCCGGCACCACGCCGAGCGACGCCCGCGTGGTGGCACTCAGGATCGCAGTCGGCGGGCGGGAACCGCCGATCAGGGCCGGCACCGCGTGAGCAGCGTCCTGGCTGGTCGCGCAGTTGCAGTTGACCAGGTACTCGTCCGCCTCCAGCCGGTAATGGGCGAGGGCATCGCGGTAACCGCGCAGGCGGGCGGCCGATGTCGGGATGGCCGGCGTGTCGCCGACGTAAGCGATGCGCTGATGCCCGTGGGTGATGAGATGAGCCACGGCCTCGAACGCGGCGCGGTGGTCATCTATCTCAACGAGGTCCGCGGGCAGCCCAGGCGCCGGCCGGTCGACGAGCACGATAGGCAGCCGTCCGGTGTCGAGCCAGGAATGATCTTCACCGGTCGGGCAGAGCAGCAGCCCGGCGATCCGCCGCTGCAGCATGCGCCCGATGACGTCACGTTCCCATCCGGAATCGCGCCGGGTGCTCGTGACGAGCACGGACCGGCCATGACGCGACATCTCCAGCTCCACCGCATCGATGACGTCGGCGAAGAACGGATCGGAGATGGACTCCACGACAAACCCGATCGCGGTGTCCGTGCCCGCTCGTAGCGACCGGGCCATCGCGTCTGGCTCGAAACGCAGGCCGACCATCGCTTCCCGGACGCGCTGCCGGGTGACCGGGGCGACCCGCGGATCGTCGTTGAGGACCCGCGAGGCGGTGCGCAGGCTCACCCCGGCCGCGTTCGCCACGTCGAGGAGTCGCGTGGGTGCTGTCTTTGCCATCGATGGCATATTTCGAGTATGCCGCGCTATGCCATCGATGGCAAGACCTGGCGGGAGGGCATTCGGGCAGGCCAGGCAGCAGAGGGCCGGGCACCAGAGGAGCCAGAGGAGCCAGAGGAGCCAGGCGCGAGCTGGACCGGGCCCGGATGGGCACCGCGCCGGGGGACGGATCTCCCCCGTCCTGACGAGCCCAAAAGCGCCAGCGTGCAGCCCAAAAGCGCCAGCGCGTACGTCCTGACGAGCCCAAAAGCGCCAGCGCGCACGCCTATCAGCGGGACAGGTGGTCGAGGACGGCTCTCACCAGCGTGGCCGTCGGCTGGGAAGCGTCCAGGGCCAGGTGCGGCACCAACGGGGGCTTCAGATCCAGCCCGGTCAGGAAAGACGCCGGGTCACGGATCTTGTTCTCGTCCCTGGCCAGGGCTCGCTGGGTCAGGCGCTGGATCAGCTCTCCGGGCGGCAGGTGCAGCCAGACCATCGTCGGATCGGCCGCGAGCCGCCGCGCGGTGGCGGCCCAGGCGGGAGGCTGCGCCCGCTCGGCGCTGAAGGGGGCGACGAGGACAACGGGCCGTCCGGCCCGGAGATTGGCCTCCGCCAGGCCGAGCAGCGTGTCGTAGCGTGCGTCCCGCGTCAGCCCGGCCAGGACAGGATCATCCAGGTCGGGCACGCCGATCAGGCCGGACACCACCCGCGTGAGCGGGCCGGTCGCTACATCGAGATCAAGGATGGCGGCGCCGAGATGAGGGGCCAGGGCCACCGCCAGCGTGCTCTTGCCCGTCGCGGGGGGCCCGCCGATCAGTACGGCGGCGGGCGTGCTCACGACCTGAGCGCCCTGAGGCCTGGCCCACCCCGATCAGGACGCGCGGCGGCGGACCTCCGCCTGGCCAGCGCCGTGGCCGCGGTCGGGCTCAACGGGAGCGACGGGAGCAGAACGGCCTGGTAGGCGTGATAGAGATCCGGCTTGCCCGACCAGGTGGACGCGGCCGGCCTCATGTCCGGGGCAAGCTCGGGCCACCAGCTCCCGCCCTTCCGGTCAAGGAAATAACGGTCGATTTCACCCCACCAGCGCGCGGCGGCGGCGGCGAAGCGCTCCTCCCCGGTACGCCGGTACAGCGCGTCGGCGGCGAGAACGGCCTCGCATGCCACCCAGTGCATTCGTGCCGTCACCACCGGCTGGCCGGACGCATCGACGGTGTAGATGAATCCCGGGTGACCGTCCCGGGACCATGCGTCGGCAACGGCCGTATCGAAGAGCGCGGTCGCCGCTTCGAGCAGCCAGCCGGGGGGCACCGCCGGGGGCGATTGGGTGGCCTGCGCCGCCTCCAGGCTCAGCAGCAGCCGGGCCCATTCGAAGGAGTGGCCGGGAGTGGTGCCGTAGGGCCGGAACTGGTCGTCGCGGCGATCGGCGTTATAGTCCGGCCGCGGCTGCCAGCTCTCGTCGTAGTGCTCGGGTATCCGCCACGAATGGGCACGAGCGTGACCGTTGATCAGGCGGGTGGCAATGGAGGCGGCCCGGGCATGCCAGACAGGGGCGCCGGTAACGTCTCCCGCGGCGAGGTAGGCCTCCACCGAGTGCATGTTGCTGTTGGCGCCGCGGTATGGCTCGCCTTCGGTGAAGTCAGCATTCCAGGACTCCCGCGCACAGCCTTCGGTGTCGGACCAGAAGTGCTGCTCAATGGCGGCCGACGCGGCCGTGAGGACGGAATCAGCACCGGGAATTCCGGCGGCCACCGCACTGGAGGCGGCCAGCAGGGTGTGGGCGTGCGCGTAGTTCGTCTTGGTGAAATCGTCGACCCGCCCGGACAGGTCGACGCTGGAAAACCATCCGCCGTTATCGCCGTCGGCATAGCGAGTGGCCAGGGCCTGCAGCCCCGATGCCGCCAGGGACTCCGCGCCGGCCACCCCGTCGAGGTGCGCCAGGGCAAATACGTAGGTCATGCGCGCGTTGACGTACAGCGGGCACGGTCGCGTCACGTCGATGGCGCCGCGGGCGTCCAGCCATCCGAAACCACCGTGGGCCAGCGCGGCGCCCCGCCCGAAGGTGATCAGCCGGCCTGCTTCGGCAAGACGCCATTCCGCCGTTCCTGGCTCGCTCATCGTCTGCTTTCCTGGCCGCGATTTCCTGGCCGCACCTGGCTGCGCTTTCCTGGCCGCGGTTTCCCGGCTGGGCCTGGGCGCGGTTTCCCGGTCAGGGTCACGCCGGGCGCGGGGGCAGTTCGCCCGACCCTCTCGGGATCAGGGGAACCGGGAGAACGGTCCTGCGGCGCAGCCGGGCGTGCGGTTCCTCGATGCGCTGGACGAGCCTTTCGACAGCGATACGCCCGAGCCCACCCGGGTCCTGATCCAGGACCGTGACCGCCGGACTGAGCGCCGCAGCCATCGGGAAGTCACCGAACCCGACCAGCGCGACATCGGTACGTTCCGCCCGCTGCAAGGCGAGGACGAGCGACATCGTGGTCGGAATATTCGAGGAGAAGACGGCCGTGGGAGGGTGCGGCGCCTCCAGGCGTTTCACCAGCCCAGCGGCGGCTTCGTCGTACGACTCGGCGGATATGCACACGAGGTCGGGACTGTCGTCCAGCCCGTTCTCGGCCACGGCCGCCCGGTAGCCCTTCAGCCGGCGGCGGATGGTGGCCACGGGGAGGGACACACCGAGGAAGGCGATGCGCCGGTGACCGTGACTGGCGAGGTGCGTGACCGCCTCGCGGGCGCCGCCCAGGTCGTCCTCTATGACGCAGACGCCGGAGAGCCCTCTCGGGGCCCGGTCGACGAACACCATGGGCGTCCGGTCCTGCCAGGGGGCCAGGTACGACTGGTCCGCGCTCACGCAGGCCACGATCAGGCCGCTGATCTGGCGCCGCAGCAGGGTCTCCAGGGCGGGCCGCTCGCTTTCCGCTCCCTGGCCCAGGCTGGTCACCACGACCGCCATCCCCCGCCCGACCAGGTCGACCTCGATGCTGCTCGCCATCGCCGCGAAGAATGGATCGGCGATATCGGGAACGGCCAGGCCCACCGCCGCGTCCGCGCCCGCGCGGAAACTCCGGGCCAGCAGGTTCGGGACGTAGTTCAGTTTCTGCATCGCCCAGCGAACCCGCTCGCGGGTCTCCTCGGTGACATGGGGGTCATCGTTGAAGACCCGGGACACGGTCTTCGCGCTGACCCCGGCGACGCGAGCGACATCCCGCATGGTGGTCATCGAGGATCGCCTCCAGACTGGGGGCCTGCTGGCGACGGCGGGGCTTTGTTCAGCAGGTTCAAGTGGCGCAATTCCGGCGGCGAATGGCCCCCCGGCTGGATCACCGGGGGACCATTCACTAAGGGTGATTCCAGCGTGTGATCAGCAGCTCGTCTTGTAGATCGCCGCCTGGCTGGCGGCCGAGCTCAGGTTGGCGTTCGTGATGATGGTGAACTTGGTGCCGATCTTCGGGGTGGTCGGCTTGCCGGTGAGGGCCGCGAGCGCCTGCTCCACCGCGTCGGTCCCGATCGTGTACGGCGACTGGGCGATGAGTGCCTGCACCGTGCCCTGCTGCAGGGCGGTGATCTCGTCGGGTTCGGCGTCGAATCCGACGATCTTCACCTTGCCGGACTTGCCGGCCTGCCGGATGCCGGTGGCGGCACCCTCAGCGGAGAACAGGTTGGTCGCGAAGATGGCGACGATGCCCGGGTTCTTCTGCAGCGCCGCCAGCGTGACCTGCGCGGCGAGGGACGCGGTGTCGTTGTCGTACTGCACGCCGACGTAGGAGAACTTCGAGTCGGCCTTGGCCGCGGCCGCGAAGCCCGAGGTGCGCTGGTCGGTGGTGCTGATGCCGGGCTTCGTGTTGACGACGAGCACCTGGCCGCCGCCGGGCACGAGCTGCTTGACCGCGGCGAACGCGTCGGCCCCGCCGGCCAGGTTGTCCGAGGAGATCTGCGAGACGGCCCCGGACGGGTCGGTCAGCGTGGTGTCGACGAGCACGACCTTGATGCCCGCGGCCATGGCCGCGGCGATCGGGGGCCGGCTGGCCGACACGTCGTCGGCAGCGATCAGGATCGCGTCCGGCTTCGCCGCGGTGACCGATTCGATGATCGGGTTCTGCAGCGTGGGGTCGAACTGCGAGGGCCCCTGGATGTTGACGGTGACGTTGCCGAGCTTCTTGGCCTCGGCCTGTATCCCGCAGCCCATCGTGACGTAGAACCCGTCACCGGCCACGCCCTGGATGAACGACATTTTGTAGGTCTTGCCGCTGGACGAGCCGCTGGACGAGCTCGCTGACGAGCTTCCCGTCGCCGAGCCCGAGGACGAGCAAGCCGCTACAGCCAGCAGCATCGCTGCCGCCGCACCCGCGGTGGGCACCAACACGAACCGCTTCATATCTGCTCCTTCGCAAAACTGGGTGGGCTGCCGGCCCCGGATGACATCGAGTGCGAACCGTGTGGGCGTGGCGGGCCCCGGCCGGCAGGCGTCCCGCTGACCGGCATGTTCAGCCGTTGGCAACCTCACGGAAACATGGTGGCTAGATCTTGCAGCAGCTATGTCACCGGTGTCAATATGTCGGTTAAATGTTCTTTTCCCAGATCCAAGTAGTAGATACCACTGTTTTGTATCGTTTCGGAGACAATTCTTGACACCGGTGACATGAAGGGGCACTCTCTTCATAAAAATTGCCGCGCGGTTACAGCGGCGTTGCGGGGCCGGTGACGAACCCGGCGGCCTGGCCGCCTGAGCCGGGACTGCGGTCAATAAGGAGTAGCTTCGATGAGCCTTGCGCTGGAAGCACGGGACATCACGAAGGTGTACGGCCACGTCAGTGCGCTGTCGGGCGTCAACTTCGAGGTCAAGGTGGGCGAGGTTGTCGCGCTGATCGGGGACAACGGCGCCGGCAAGAGCACGCTGGTCAAGATCCTTTCCGGCACCGAGTCGCCGACGTCGGGTGAGATCCTGGTCGACGGCCAGCCGGTGACGATCTCGGGGCCGCTGGCGGCGCGCGAGTACGGGATCGAGACCGTGTACCAGGACCTGGCCCTGGCGCCTCACCTCAATCCCGTGCAGAACATGTACCTCGGCCGCGAGGTCATGCGCAGGGGGATCATGGGGCGGCTGGGGTTCATGAACAACACGGAGATGCTTGCGGGCAGCAAGAAGGCGTTCGACGACCTCGGCGCGACCGTGCGCAACTTCTCCGGCAGCGTCGGCGCCATGTCGGGCGGCCAGAAGCAGGCCGTCGCGGTCGCCCGGGCGGCCGCCTGGGCCAAGCGGATCGTCCTGCTCGACGAGCCGACCGCCGCCCTCGGGGTGGTGCAGACCAAGGCCGTCCTGGACCTGATCCGCCGGGTACGCGACCGCGGGCTCGGCGTGGTGTTCGTCAGCCACTCGATGCCGCACGTGATGCAGGTCGCCGACGAGGTGCAGGTCATGCGGCTGGGCCGGCGGGTGGCCACGTACAGAGCAAAGGAGACGACGATGGAGCAGTTGGTCGGGGCGATGACGGGCGCCGTGACGCAGGAGAACCAGTCATGACCGGCCAGACGACCGTTCCTTCTCCGGTGCCCACGGAAGAGGCGCCGAGCGACGAGAGCCCGACCGGCCGGCTTGCGCGGCTGGCCCGGCTGCAGGCGCTGCAGATCATCATCGTGCTGGCCGTGATCGTCGTCATCTTCGCGTTCCTCAAGCCCAGCAGCTTCCTGACGGTGTTCAACATTCGCGGGATCGTGCAGAACACCGCCATCCTGGCCGTCCTGGCGGTCGGCATGACCTTCGTGATCATCACCGGCGGCATCGACCTGTCGGTGGGCAGCGTGCTGGTCTTCAGCGGAGTCGTCGCCGACAAGGCGATGGGGGCCATGGGCGGCCAGGGCTGGGGGGTCGCCATCGTCGGCGCCCTGGTGGCCATCGGCTGCGGGCTCGGCTGGGGGCTGGTCAACGGATTCCTGGTCGCGAGGGCGAAGGTACCGCCGCTCATCGTCACGCTCGGCACCCTGGGGATGGCGCTGGGCCTGGCGGAGGTGATCACCGGAGGCGTGGACCTGCGGAATGTCCCGACCGTCATGGTCAACAGCGTGGGATTCGGCAACATCGTCTGGCAGGTTCCCACCCTGGCCGTCATCGCCGCCGTCGTCGTGGTGATCGGGATCGTGATCCTGCACCGGACCCGCTTCGGGTTGCACACCTTCGCGATTGGCTCCAACCCCGAGGCCGGCCGGCGCTCCGGCCTGAACGTCAACGGGCACCTGATCATGATCTACGCCCTGTCCGGCCTGCTGGCCGGCTTCGCCGGCTGGCTCAACCTGGCGTTCTTCCAGTCGACGACGATCGGCGGGCAGAGTTCCACCAACCTCAGCGTTATCGCGGGTGTCGTCATCGGCGGCACCAGCCTGTTCGGCGGGTACGGGTCCATTCTCGGCAGCATCATCGGCGTGTTCATCCCGGCGACGCTGCAGAACGGATTCGTCATCATCGGTGTTCAGCCGTTCTGGCAGCAGGTCGTGGTGGGTACGGTGCTGATCGCCGCCGTCTACGTCGACCAGCAGCGGCGCTCTGCCGCGCTGCGAGGTGGCGGCAAACGGAAGATGGGCGACCTGCTGAGTCACTGGGTTAGCGGCAGACAGGCGGTGCCAGCCCGGGAGTGATCCCGGGCATCCCCGGGACGGAGCGCCTGCGCGCGCTTGGCCCGCGGCCAGTAGCCCGCCCCGCGCGGGCTACTGGCCGGCCCGCCGCAAGCCTCATGGGCATGCGGCTCACCGCTTAAGGAGCAGCATGAAAGCCGTTGTCTACGACGCCCCGCGCAGTTTCACGATCCGGGAGGTGCCGACGCCGGACCCGGGCCCCGGGGAGGTGCGTGTCCGGGTACGGCAGACGGGAATCTGCGGGACAGATCTGCATATCCACAACGGCAAATTCTTCGCCGAGTTCCCGCTGACCCCCGGCCACGAGCTGGTCGGACCGGTGGACGCCCTGGGAGACGGCACCGGCGACGGCACCGATGGATTCCGCGTCGGCGAATTCGTCTCGGTCAACCCCAACATGAACTGCGGGCATTGCGAGTACTGCCGGACCGGGCACCCCCTGCTGTGCGCCAACCTCAAGGGACTCGGCACGAACTGGCCGGGGTCATTCGCCGAGTATGTCGTCGTCCCCGCCAATCTGGTCTTCTCCGTGGACGGCATCGACCCCGACACGTCCGTGTTCACCGAGCCCACGGCGTGCGCGATGCATGGCGTGGAGACGCTGAGCCCCCGGCCGGGAACGTCGGCCCTGGTCTTCGGGGCCGGCCCGACCGGCCTGCTGCTGTCCCAGCTCATCGCGTGCGGCGGCGCGGCCAGCGTGACGGTCGCGGCCTCGTCGGCCTTCAAGCTCAAGCGGGCCGAGAGTCTCGGGATCGACACCACGTTCCTGATGGATCGCGCGGACCTGGCCGGCGATGCCGCCAAGCTGAAGGCGGCCTCGGGCGGCGGTTACGACATCGTCGTCGACGCCACCGGATCGGCGGCCGTGTCGGAACAGTGCGTGCCGCTGACCCGGAACGGCGGGACCGTGATGTTCTACGGCGTGACCGAGCCCGAAGACCTCGTGTCGGTCAGTCCGTATGACGTGTTCCGCCGCGAGATCACGATCAAGGGGTCCTTCGCGGAGATCAATTCGTTCCCGGCCGCGATCGCGGCGCTGCGCACCGGCCGGGCCCGCACCGAAGGCCTCATTACCCACCGGTTCCCGCTTGACGACTACGCCGACGCCCTGGACGCACTGCGAAGCGACCGGACGGTCCACAAGATCATCATTGAGTGCTGACCCGATGAGCGCGGTCTGCACGCTGGGTCTCGACCTCGGGACCAGCTCGGCCAAGGCGGTCGTCCTCGGCACCGGGGGCCAGGTCCTGGCTCAGGCATCGGCCGGTTACCCCGTGACCTCGGCGGCGGACGGCTACGCCGAGACCGACCCGGCCTGCTGGTGGAGCGCGGTGACCGCCTGTGCCCGCGAGGCCGTTCACGCGGCGGGCGCGCGGCCGTCCGCGATCGGGCTGTCGGGACAGATGCACGGTCTGGTGATGACGTCCCCCGATGGCGGGGCCCTTCGCCCGGCCCTGCTCTGGGCCGACAGCCGTGCCACCGGGTGCCTGCGCGCCTACCGGCGGCTCAGCCCGGGGGCGATGGCCCGCCTGGCCAACCCGCTGGCCCCCGGGATGACCGGGCCGATGCTCAAGTGGATCGCCGAGCACGAACCGCGCACGTACGCCGAAGCCCGCTGGGCGCTGCAGCCCAAGGACTGGCTACGGGCCCGCCTTACCGGTGAGGTCCATGCTGAACCTAGTGATGCCTCAGCCACCCTGCTCTACGACGTGATCGGTGACCGCTGGGACCTGGAGGTGGTCAGCGCTCTCGGCCTGGAGGCCGGCCTGCTGGCGCCCCTGCTGCCCTCGGCCGGAGCCCCCGCCGGACATCTCACCGCCGAGGCCGGGACCGCGCTGGGCCTGCCCGCGGGCATCACCGTCGCGGCCGGGGCCGGCGACACGGCGGCGGCGGCCCTGGGCAGCGGGATCGGCCAGGGCGACATTCAGCTCACTGTCGGCACCGGCGCGCAGGTCATCCGGCCGCTGGCCGACCCGGTCAGCGGGGCAGACGCCGGGGTCAACCTCTACCGGTCGGCGACTCCGGACGGCTGGTACCAGATGGGCGCCACCATCACCGCCGGGCTCAGCCTCAACTGGGTGCGCGAGGTCATGAACGCCACCTGGGCGGAGCTGTACGCGAGCGCCGAACATCCCGGCCAGGCTCACGACCCGATCTTTGTCCCGCATCTGGCGGGGGAACGCACACCGTACAGCGACCCGGCGCTGCGCGGTTCCTGGACCGGATTGTCCCTCGCCGGCGACCGGGCCGCGCTCTTGCGGTGCGCGCTCGAGGGAACCGCGTTCTCGATCCGCGACGCGCTGGACGCCCTGCTCGGAGAGCATCGCCCGCCGCGTCTCCGGCTGGCCGGAGGAGGCACTCTGGCCGCGGGCTGGCGGCAGTTGCTCGCGGATGTGCTGGGGTTGCCGCTGTACGCCGTGGACGTGCCCGCGGCGTCCGGGCGGGGCGCTGCTCTCCTGGGGGCGCATGCCGCCGACCTGCTGAGCTTCGAGGAGATCCAGGGACCGCTGGCGCCGCCCGCTCACCTCGTGGCCGAACCGGACCCGGCGATGGCCGCCTTCCACGCGGAGCGCCACGCGCGATTCCGGCGGATCGTCCCGGCCCTCAGGGCCACCCAGATATCCGCCGACGGGGACGCCGGATCCGGCGTCCCCGAGGGGGACGCCGGGCACGCCGGGCCCGGCGGGCACGCAGACCGCGCGGAAGGGGCAGCATGACCGTCTTGACCGGGGAAGCCCTGGCCCAGCTGAACGCCGATGTGTCCGTGCCCCAGTACGATCGCCGCCGCGTGACGACCGGAATCGTGCACATCGGGGTGGGCGGTTTCCACCGCTCGCACGAGGCGATGTACATCGACACGCTGATGAATAACGGTGCGGCGATGGACTGGGGCATCTGCGGGATCGGCCTGCAGCCGTCCAACATCAGGATGCGCGACGCGCTGGCCGCCCAGGATGGCCTGTACACCCTGGTCCTGCGGCACAGCGATGGCACCTGGGGGGCCCGCGTGATCGGGTCGATCGTGGAGTACCTGTTCGCCCCCGACGATCCCGAGGCCGCGATCGAGAAGATGGCCGCACCGGCGACCCGGATCGTATCGCTCACCGTCACCGAGGGCGGCTACAACCTCGACGCCGTGACCGGTGAATTCAACTCGTCGGATGCGTCGGTCGTGGCCGACCTGCGCCCGGGAGCCGTACCCCGCACCGTTTTCGGGCTGGTGACCGAGGCACTGGCTCGCCGCCGGGCGCGGGGCATTCCCGCCTTCACCGTCCTGTCCTGCGACAACATCCAGGGCAACGGCCACACGAGCCAGCGCGCGTTCACCGCGTTCGCCCGCCTGCGGGATCCCGGGCTGGCCGACTGGATGACCCGCCACGTCCGCTTCCCCAACTGCATGGTCGACCGCATCACGCCCCAGACGACCGACACCGATCGCGCCGAGCTCAGCCGCCGGTTCGGCATCGACGACCAGTGGCCCGTGCTCTGCGAGCCGTTCACGCAGTGGGTGCTCGAAGACAGCTTCGCGGACGGCCGGCCGCCCCTCGAAGACGCCGGCGTACAGATCGTTTCCGATGTCGAGCCCTACGAGCTGATGAAGCTGCGGCTGCTCAACGCCAGTCATCAGGCCCTGTGCTATCCGGGCTACCTGGTCGGGTACCGGCTCGTGCACGAGGTCACCACCGACCCGCTGTTCGCACGGTTCCTGCTGGACTACATGACGAAGGAAGCCATCCCGACCCTTCGGCCCGTACCCGGCGTCGACCTGGTGCACTACGCGAACCAGCTCATCGAGCGGTTCTCAAATCCCGAGGTCCGCGATACCGTGGCCCGGCTGTGCGCCAACGCATCCGACCTCATTCCCAAGTTCCTGCTGCCGGTCATCAGGCAACAGCTCGCCACCGGTGGTCCCCTCACCCGCTCGGCGGCTGTCGTGGCCAGCTGGGCCCGCTACGCCGAGGGCACCGACGAGAACGGCGAGACGCACGAGATGGACGACAACCTCGCGCCGCAACTGGAAGCCGCGGCCCGTCGGCAACGCCGGCACCGGACCGCCTTTCTGTCCGGCAACCGCGCCGTCTTCGGTGAACTGGCCGACGACGCCCGCTTCACCCAGGTGTACAGCTCGATCCTGACCTCCCTGTATGAACGCGGCGTCCGGGAAACCCTCGCTGACCTTGACCGCTACGCCACACCGGCTTTGGCCGACGACAATCCGGCTATGGCCGACGACAATCCGGCTATGGCCGACCACAATCCGGCTATGGCCGACCACAATCCGGGCCGCCGGGAGAGGAAGTCACCCTGACCAGCATGCGACGCGTCATCGTTTACCCGGGCCGGATCGCTGTCGAGGCGGCGGACATTCCCGCCCCCGGCCCGGACGAGGCCCTGGTCCGCACGATCGTGACCGGCGTCTGCGGATCCGACCTGCACGCGGCCCACGGGCGCCACCCCTTTGTCCCGCTGCCCTACCGGCCGGGCCATGAGGTCGTCGGGATCATCGAAGCCGTGGGCTCCGCCGTCGGGGCCTACGCGCCCGGGCAGCGGGTCATCGTGGAGCCCGACCTGCCCTGCTGGGCGTGCAAAATGTGCACCTCAGGACGCGAGAACCTATGCGAGAACCTGCAGTTCTTCGGGTGCGGCTACGCTCAGGGCGGCATGGCGGACTACTTCACCCTGGCCGCGAACCGCCTGCATGCCGTGCCGGACGCGCTGGACGATCAGACCGCGGCGCTCATCGAGCCGCTGTCGACGCCGGTGCACGCCGTGCGCCTGGCGGGCGACGTCGCCGGGCGGGCCATTGCCATCCTCGGGGCCGGGACCATCGGGTTGTTCACCCTCGCGGTGCTCCGCGCGCACGGGGCCGGAAAAATCGTCACGACTGACCCGCTGCCCGCCAAACGCGAGCGGGCGGCGGCTCTCGGCGCCGATATGACGATCGACGCCGGCACACCCGACGTCGCCGGGCAAGTGAGAGAGGCGCTCGGGGGCAGTGCCGATATCGTGTTCGACTGCGTCGCCATCCAGTCGTCGATGGACCAGGCGATCGCCATGGCCGATAAGGGCGGGACGGTGATGGTGATCGGCGTCCCGGCCCGGGACGTCACGGTCCCGCTGCCGATGGTGCAGGACCACCAGATCCGCATTCAGGGCAGCGCCACCTATCTCCCGGGGGACTACGGGGAATCGATCGGCCTGCTGCGCCGGGGAGCCGTCCGGGCCGCGGACTTCGTGACCGCCACCCGGCCTCTCGACCAGGTCGCCGAGGCCTTCGAGCTCGCTTCGTCCGGGCAGCACGTAAAGGTCCTGGTCACGGTCGGCGAGCGGTGACCACCTGGCCCCTGGCGCCAGACGGCGGCGGTGTCCCGTGCTGACGGGCCTGTGGCCGGGACGCGCGGCGCTGGCGTCGGCACTGGTGGCCCTCGACTTCGACGGCACGCTCGCACCGATATCACCGCACCCCGACGACGCGCGCCCGCTGGCCGGCGTCCACCAGATCCTGTGCGACGTCCGGGCCACGGGAGCGGCTCTCGCCGTCATATCGGGCCGGAGCATCGCCTCGCTGCTTCGCATCAGCAGCCTCGGTGACGTGCCGGGCATCGTCATCTACGGCACGCACGGCGTCGAGCGCTGGCAGGACGGGCATCTCCGCGCGCCAGTGCCTCCCCCGGGACTCCTTGAGCTCCGCTCGAGCCTGCCCCGGCTCGTGGCCGGCGTTACTCACGATTCAGCGGTATGGATCGAAGATAAGGACCTGTCACTCGTCATACACACGCGTCTCACGGCCGACCCGGAACGTTTTCTCGACAAACTGCGCGCACCGGTCACGGAAGCCACCGCAGCCGCGGGACTAGAGGTACGGCCGGGCAAAGAAGTCCTCGAAGTCTGCGTCCCGGGCTACGACAAGGGCACGGCGATCCGCGAGCTCATCGGCGACGAGACGTCGGCCGTCTTCTACGCGGGCGACGACGTCGGTGACGTGCCTGCCCTTCGGGAAGTGAACGCCTGGTCCAGCCGCAGCGGCCGGCCGAAACTGACCGTCGCGATAAGCCACTCTGGCATGAGCCCGCTGGCGGAGCTCACCGACGTCACCGTGCCAGATCCCGAGGCTGTTCTGTCGTTGCTGCGGCAGATCGCTGATTCGCGCCAGTAAAGATTCGCGCCGAACGAAAGGCCGGTCACGTCCATGTCCACTCCTGCCGGGGACTCCGTACCTCAAGGACCTCAAGGACCCCAAGGACCTCAAGGACCCGAAGGACCCGAAGGACCCCAAAGGGCCGCCCGACGCCTCGACCGTAAGCTGAGCAACATCGTGGCGGGCCGGTACACCCCCGACGACTTCGTGATCGCGGACGCCAAGGACGCTGACATGGCGCTGGGCCTCGCCTGCGCGGGACCGGTGACCGGCGTGCCCGCCGCGGCGGCCGGTACGGCCGGTACGGCTGGACCCGGGCGGCACCGCACGCGCGGCGAGTACCTCGGCGCGATGCGGGCCCTGGTCGCTCAGGGCGACATCGACATCCTCCTGGCCTCGGCTTCCAACGGAGAGCGCCTGGCCGGGGACGGTCCGCTGGAGGACGTGACCCTGGCCGTCCGGGCGAACGACACCACGGATATCTGGAGTTACCGTGGCGGCCGTTATACCAGTGCGCCCTCACGCCCATTCCGCACGGCCGACCTCACCGCGATCCGCCCGTTCTGCGACCTCGTACTGTATTCACTGACCTTCAACAATGACCTGGATGGCGACCTGGCCACGCTGGAGGCCTACCGCGCGTTCCGCCAGGAGGCGGCCGCGCTCGGCATCCGGCATTTCCTCGAGGTCTTCAACCCCAACGCGCCGGCCGGCCTGGCCGCTGAGCAGGTCGGGGCGTTCGTCAACGACTCGATCATCCGGGCCCTCGCGGGAGTCACCCATGCGCAGCGGCCGGTATTCCTGAAGGTGGCGTATAACGGCCCGGACGCGCTCGCCGAACTGGCCGGGCACGACCCGTCGGTCGTGGTCGGCATTCTCGGCGGGTCGGCAGGCACCACCCGGGATACCTTCGAGCTTCTGCATCAGACCGAGAGACACGGCGCCCGGGTCGCCCTGTTCGGCCGCAAGATCCAGCGCGCGGAGTCGCAACTGGATCTGGTCAGCCTGATGCGGCCGGTCCTCCGGGGCGAACTGAGCCCGGCCGATGCCGTCCGCGCCTACCACGATGCCCTCGCCAAGGCCGAGATCGCTCCCCAGCGCACGCTTGAGGCCGACCTCGAGGTGACCGATCCCGTGCTGCGTTCGGCGTGAGCGACGACCCGGACCAGCAGGCAGGGGTCCTGTGCGCCGGAACGATCCTGGTTGATGTCGGGAAGGTGATTGATGCCTATCCCGCTCTGGATCATCTGGCCACGATCGAACAGGTGTCCCTGAGCACCGGCGGCCCCGGCCTCAACATGGCCGTGGACCTGCGCATGCTCGGAGCGGCCTTTCCGGTCGGAGTGCTCGGTGCCGTCGGCGACGATGAGCACGCCGCCTTCATACTGGCCGAGTGCGCACGGCTGGGCATCGACACGGCCGGAGTCTCGAAGCTGGCCGGCGCGGTCACGTCCTTCACCGATGGGATGATCGAGCGAGACGGCGGCCGGCGGACCTTTTTTCACCACAGCGGGGCTAACGCGTTGTTCGACGCCTCAACCGCCGACCTGCAGACCCTGGGAGCGCGGATTCTGCACGCGGGTGCGCCCGGCATTCACCCGCTCATGGACACCGGCCTGCCCGGCGGGGGGAACGGCTGGTCGGCCCTGCTGCGGCGAGCACAAGCCGCGGGCCTGCACACCAACCTGGAACTGGTCAGCATCGAGCCGGCCCGCATCGCGGAGGTTGCCCTTCCCTGCCTGCCCTGCCTCGACAGCATCGTGATCAACGAACTGGAGGCCGGCGCGCTGACGGGTATCGACGCATCGGCACCCACGGCCGACGGGGCGGTGGATTGGCCGGCACTGGAGGCGATGGCGCTCGGCCTGATCGAGCGCGGGGTGTCAGGGCTCGCGGTGGTCCACTTCCCGGCCGGCTGCACCGCGGCCGCCCCCGGTGGCCGGACCTGGCGGCAGGGCTCCGTCCGGCTGCCACGCGAGCAGGTGCGCAGCACGACGGGCGCAGGCGACGCCTTCGCCGCCGGCGTCATCCTGGGCCTGCACGAAGGCTGGCCGGTCGAACGGTGCCTGCGGCTAGCGGTCGCGTCCGCCGCGGCGTGCGTGCGCAGCCCGAACACCTCCGACGGCATCAATCGCGCGGACACCTGCCTGGCCGAAGCCGACCGAACTGGCTACCGCCCGGGCACCCCGGATTCAGCGACCGCGTCGGCAGCGACCTGACGAAAGGCTATGAAACGGGCAGCGCCGTCAGGTCAGGTCAGGGCGGGGCTCAGGAGCAGCCTCGCGCGCAGCCCGATGTGATCTGGGGAATACGACGGCGCCGACGGCTTGTGGGCGGATGGGCAGGGTGGAGGCGTAGGTGCCGTCGATGATCCACATGGTGCGGTCACCAGGCCGCACTGCAGGGCCGCGGTTCGCTCCTGGTCCAGTGTCGCTGCCGCGCCAGGGGGCGACCTGGCTGTTCGGGAACCCCCGAGGGTCCGTGTGCGTGCCGGGTAGGGTCGGGGCATGCCCGAAGGCCTGGCGGCGCGGCTGACTGTCGTGTCGTTGAACACGCGGGGTTTCCCGGTGATGGGCTCTCATCTGGCTGGGCGGTATGCGGTAATCGGTGCGGCGCTTGAGGCGGGGGGTGCGGATGTTGCCTGTTTCCAGGAGGTGTTCACCTGGTGGCATCTGCGGCTGCTGGCCCGGCGGATGGGCTCGTTCCGGTACGTGAGCTGGCGGGCTTCGCTGGCTGGGCCGGCCGGGGGGCTAGTGACCTTCTCGCGGCTGCCGATTTCCAGCACTGACTACCGTGGGTTCGGTCTCCCTCCCCGGGCGCCGGGCATATCCGCGCCTGGCCACGCCCACGGCGCCGTACAGATGCAGCAGCGTGAACGGGTCGAGCGCGGCGGTCTCCTGCTCAAGCAAGGGCGCGGCGGAAGGCGCGAACAGCCTGGTCGGCACAAGGATCCGCACCTCCCAATGCGTCAGGTAGGAGAACTGCGATCCCGGCCGGAAGCCGATCCAGCATTCGGACCAGAATGTGTCGATGCGGACCGGGAACTCGCCGCGGTGTGCCGCGCGGGCATAGCCTTTGACCCTGTTCAGGCTGGCCCGGGGCACTATTAAATCGATGTCGGGTATGCGCTCGGATGGGTGGTGGGCTCCCGGGCGGTCGAAGTCGAGTGACGCGCCGCGGTCGGTCCATGCGGAGGCGGCCACGCTGCCGAAGACCGCGTAAGGAATATGCTGGCTGGTAAGCCACTGTTCTAGCTGCGCGAGGCAGGCCAGGAACGACTGGGGCCGGTCCACGGAACGTCCCTCCGGGTAGTCAGGGCTGGCCTAGGTCTCACTGCCTTCCTTAGTCTGTTGGTCTGTTTACACAATCAATGGAGCACAAAACAGGGAGTCTGTAAACAGACCGACAGTGCCCGGCTAAGGTGATCCTCATGAGCGAAGTGACGGACGGCAGGTCGCGGCAACTGCGCATCGCCGACGCCCTCCGCGCGCGCATCCAGTCCGGCGACTACCCGCCCGGCAGCAAGCTGCCCAGCCTTCCCGAGTTCGCAGCAGAATTCGGGGTAAGCCTGGTAACTGTCAGGCTGGCGCTTACCCGGCTCAAGCAGGAAGGATTCGTCGTGTCACAGCAGGGAGCCGGCAATTTCGTGCGGACCCGCCCGCCGCTGCGGCAATACGGGATCGCCCGCTACAGCCGCTCGGTATGGGCAGGAAACAGCCCACAGCCGTTGCTCATCGCCGAGGGCGGCCGCCAGGGCGCTGCAGTGGACCAGGAGACCAGCACCGAGCAAGTCCCCGCACCCGCCTTCGTCGCCGGGCGGCTCCCGGACGTGACTGAAGGCGACCTCGTGTACGTGCGCCGCCGCACCACCTCTATCGACGGAGTGATCAACCAGGCCGCCGACAGCTACTTCACCCTCGCCGCGGCGGAACGAAATCCCGGTCTGGTCACCGGGACGGGCGCGGGAGGCCATATCGCCCGCATCAACGCGATCTCACCGGTTCTTGAGATCCAGGAAGAGATCACCGCGAGGATGCCCACCAGCCCGGAAACATCTCGCCTGCAGATCCCGGAAGGCACTGCCGTCTTCGAGGTCATCCGTACCTACCACACAGCGGACGGCCCGCTCGACGTGGCCAGGTTCGTGATCCGCGCCGATATGGCGGTCTTCGACTACCGGTTTCCGGTGCCCGACTAACGCGACCTCGCACGGGCGACACTATCCAGGCCGTGCCGCTTTGCCGATGCACCACCTCACGCGACCAGCGCAACGCCCCGCACAACAGGTCGTGCTCGGTGCCGGTGAGCGAAGAGCCGGATGCCAGCCAATACCTGCCCGCTGCAAGCCCGCCACCGTACCCAGCGCCGTGGTGCAGTCCCCGGAGACTACGACCGGACAGGTGCCGTCACCAGCAGCACCGGCCACGGCGTTAGCGACTGCGCGGTAGAGAGCGGCAAGCCGTACCCACGCATCGCCGGACGGCAGTCCAGCGGTAATAACCTCTTCCGCCCGCAGCAGTAGGTCCAGATCGGGCAGATACTCGTCGAGGTGGTAGGGAACATGCAGCACCGTCACACCGCCACGCTAGTGGACACCCCGGCGGCGCCGCACCTGGCTATCCGCAGCTAACGCCGCCCACGGACCGTCACCGGCCTTCCATGGCAACCAATTGCGCTGCGCCGGCAGCCACAGAGCGCCCACAGCCGCTGCGGTCCATATCCTGCCCACCGTGATCGGTATCGCCCGCCAGGTCGAAGGCCTCGGCTGGGTGTATCGTTCAGCCGAGGAGTGGGTGCAGCGTCACACCGTGGACCACCCGGTTGACCTCCCCCGAGGGGAACGGGTTGTCAGGAGTGCATCCCAGGGCGAGTGAGAACTCGAGGCCGATCAGCTGGGCACAGAGCACTGCGGGCAGGGCCAGCACCGCGTCGTCCACGTCGTCGAGACCGGACAGCTGCCAGGTTTCCCCGCCTGGCGGCAGATCGGCATCCCGGGCCGCGATAGTGACGAGGTTGCCCGGCGGCAAGGAATGCCGCAGCTCGGCGACTATGTCCTGGTCGTACTGGCGCGTGTACGGGTCGTTAGACAGATACACCACGACGAGCGTGCGCTCGTCCAAAACTGCTTTTGGGCCGTGCCGAAACCCCAGAGCCGAGTCGGACAAGGCCACGACACGGCCGGCGGTCAGCTCGAGAACCTTGAGTGCCGATTCGCGGGCGAGCCCCTTGAGAGCCCCGCTGCCGAGGTAGACGATCCTCGAGTGATCCCGCGCGGCCAACGCGCGGGCGTCGGACGGGCGGGTGGCCAGCACTTGCTCGGCCGCGACGGCGATTCGTTCCACCAGGAGGTCGTTCGTCGCGCCGCCCAGCGCGAGCATCGCGGTGAGCATCATGCCGGTGAAGCTCGACGTCATCGCGAAGCCCCGATCGTTGGCTGCCGCAGGCAGCAGGAGCACACGTGAACGCGATTTGCCAGCGTGGTCACGGGCGAGCTGGCCGTCCGGATCGCAGGTCACCACCAGGTGAGAGCACTCCGACAGGCGCTGTTCGGCGAGTCGGGCCGCGGCGACGCTTTCCGGGCTGTCCCCCGACCGGGCGAAGGAGACGAGCAAGGTCGGCACGTCCTCGACGAAGCACTCGCGTGGGTTGGACACGATGTCGGTGGTGGCGATGGCGTCGACCCGACGGCCTAGCCGCCGGGCGAGCACGGGAGCCAGCACCTGGCCCGCGAAGGCAGACGTGCCCGCGCCGGCGAGTACCATCTGCAGCTCGGGGTTGTCGAGCAGGGGGCGCAAGAAGGCGTCGTTCGCCTCACGCGACGCAACGGCGGCACTACCGACCTCACGCCACACGGCAGGCTGCTGGGCGATCTCGCGGGCGGTGTGGTCGGCCCCACGGGCATGGAGGTCGGCAGGGGGGTAGCCGAGCAGATTGGTCACCGGGGTATCTCCTCAGATGTGTGGGGCGCACGCGTGGGCGTAGGCGCGCAGCACATCTCGGACGTGATCGACGACCAGCGCGCGCGGCTGTACAGTAAGGTCCCCGCGGCGGACGCGAGCGTATTGGTCGGGCATATGCTGGCTCAGCATAGGCAGCGGGATCTCCCGCCTGGTGAGGTTGTCGAGCAGGCGTTCCTGAGCCTCGTGTACCTCCGGGTCGGGCCAGTAGTACCGCAATCGGTCGCTGTAGCTGTATCGCCTGGCCAGGCGCTGCTCGCGGGCGTCGCCCGAGTAGTACTTCTCCCACTGCCCCGGCTCGGCGAGCATCCGTCGCTCCACGACCTCGGCTAGGCGGGAGCGTCCGGACTCTTCCACCAGTTCATCTTCGATGGCGGCCAGCGCAAACAGTGCCTCGCGCAGCGCGAACGTCAGGCCGGGCCCGACCTTGAGGACTGCCCAGTGGTCCTCCACCAGCGCCGTAAGGTTCTCGACCGTCTGATAGTCGGTCGAGTGCGCCTCAAAAACCATGTCCGGCTCGCCGTCAAGGACGTGCTGGAGGTCCGTCGTGTGTGCACGCGCGTAGTCGATGACGCGGAGGTGGTCAAACTCGACGCCGGGTTGGACGACCAAGGCCATGACACGAGGCCACACGTCGTCGAGACCCTGCTCGGCGAACGCCTTGCGGTGCCGCTTCAACGTCGTCCGCGCCGCCTCGGGCGATGTCGGCACGAGGCCGCCGATCACGCCGCGGGCGCCGCCCGGGACCGGCACCTCGGTGCCGATGACGTAGCACAACACACCGGCAACGCCTTGTGCAGCCGCGGTGTCTTCCGCGACCCGCATCAGTCGGGCGGCACGGTGCGCGACCAGGTCGTCGGTCAAGGGTGTCGGGTCGCCGGCGCAGGGAAAGCTGCAGTCGAGATGGATTTTGGTGAAGCCCGCCGCGACGTAGGCAGCCACGAGGACGTCGGCGTGCTGCATGGCTTCGTCGGGGGGCAGGTGCCGCCACCGGTTTGGACCGAGATGGTCGCCTCCCAGCAGGACACGTGCCGAGGGCAGGCCGCAGCGGATGGCTGCCCCGAAGACGAGTTCGCGAAAGTCCTTGGGCCGCATACCCGTGTAGCCACCGGTTTGGTCGACCTGGTTCGAGGTCGCTTCGACTAGCACGTGACTGCCGTCATCTGATGCCTGCAGCATCGCGGCCTCGAGGACAAGCGGATGAGCTGAACAGACCGATGTGATGCCGACCGCCTCGCCGGCCTTCTGATGCTGGACAACATCCTGCAACGCACTTAGCATGCTTGACCTCCGGCCACCGACGCTCCTTGCTTACCGGCTGTCGACCTAATTGGCACTCTGCTAGGCCTCAGACTGTCTCGTCGCCGCTTCGGCGCCGATGAATTCTTCGCGAATATTCTTTGGGCCGAACGGCCACACGTGCTCGATCCTGGCCCAAACCAGGAAAGCAATAATGCCGAGGACTGTCCAGACGAGCATCACCCGGATAGCCGACCAGCCGGATGCCAGGAAAACGTAGATAAACCCACCCGCTGCCAGGATGCTCGGCACGGGATACAACCACTGCTTGTACGGCCGGACAAGACCTGGCTGTTTGTGCCGCAGGATGGTCAGGCCCACGATCTGCGCGATGAATTGGGACCAGAGCGTGAGAGCGATGAGGGCATTGATCACTGTCCCCAGTGACAGGAAGCACCCGATGGCCGTGACAAGGCCCATGACGAGTAGCGCAATATACGGGAATTTCATGCGCGGGTGCAGCCACCCGAACGGCTTGAAGAACAGCTTCTCCCGCGCTGCGTTGAACGGCAGCCTAGAGGCACCCAGCAAGCCGGTGTACACCGACGCAAATGCTGTCCAGATGATGAGGATGCTGAGCGCGGATGCGCCAGGCCTACCCCAGATCCGTTGCATGAAGTCTGTTCCGATGGAGAGTGACTTCTCGGCCTGTTGCCAGGGGACGACGCCGATGATCCCGATGTTCATCGTCAGGTCGATGACGAGGACTCCGAGGATAGAAAGGATAATCGACCATGGTATAACCTTTCCTGGATTCCGCACCTCCTCCCCTACGTAAGTAATCGTGTAGTAGCCGAAATAATCAAAGACTGCCAGCACAAGGCCCAGGCCTAGACCGCGGAAGAATTTGACGGAAGGGGTAAATGCGCCGGCCGGATAGGTGAACGCGAGATGCGCGTTGAAGTGCGTGTAAGCGGCGACAATTACCACTATCACAGTGACGATCATACCGACCCAAAGAATGTTCGTCAGCCGGGCTATCGAGTCGATTCGCCGGTACAGCAACGCGACGGTGAGCACGGTGAAGGCGACCGCGATCCAGTGGCCTTCCGTGGTAGTAAAATTCACAAAGTAGCGGAGGTAGTCTGTCATCCCGATCATGCCGGTAGCCATGATGAGCGGGGTGACAAGCAGCGTCGACCAGACGAACATGAATGGCATGAACCGGCCGGTCCAGTACTGGTAGGACTCGCGAAGAAAGGTGTACGTTCCGCCGGCCCGTGGCATAGCTGCGCCGAGTTCGGACCAGACGAGGCCATCAGCCAGTGCGAGGAGCGCTCCGACGATCCAGCCCAGGATGGCCTGCGGCCCCCCCATGGCGGCAAGGATGAGCGGGATCGTGATGAACGGGCCGATCCCGACCATCTGTGCCATGTTCAGCGTAGTGGCAGGGAAGAGCCCGAGAGCACGGATAAACCCGGTCTTGCTTACTGCCTGCGCCGGTGTGCTCTGGCTCTCACTGTCCACGACGTCCTCCCGTCTGCTCCGGCAGGTTGTCGAGGAACTCGATCGAACGCGGGTACTTGTACGCGGCCATCCGTTCCTGGCAGAACCTGATCAGTTCTTCCTCGGTGACCGCCGCATCGGGCTTGCGTGAGACGTAGGCCTTCACCGTCTCGCCGCGGCGAGCTCGTGCTGGTCAAGGGCGAGGTCATAGGTGCGCGCCAGCACGTTGGTGCTCGGCCGGATCACCGGGTGATCGACCGGCTCGGTGACGGGGGCGCCCATGTAGTGCGCGGCGAGTTTCCGGCCGCGCAGGCTCTCGATGTAGTCCTCGCCGCTGCGGAGGGGCTGCTCCCGCCGCGGACGCGCCCACAGAGCTCCGACGGTTTCGCCCAGGATGGTCATCGCGGCCTCCGCAAATGGATGGACGCGGGGTCTGGGCGTGTTAAAGGCCAGGGTATGTCCGTGACCGAAATCCAGCAACGGGTTCCCGGCCGCGAATATGCGCGCTTTTCTTCAGGCCGCCTGGCATACGACAGACCCGTAGGTAACCCGCCGGATCTTAGTTTCGAGCGGAACACAGTCTTAAGTCTGCGACCGCGCCCTGTGCAGCTGGAAACTAGCCGGCAGGCCGGACGGTCACCTGCCTGGCCAGGTCGCGCGCAGAAGCCAGATCGACGCACCTGCCGGTTCCTCCTACGCCCTGCGTCGACGCGGAGCCCACCGCACAGCCCAGCGCCAGTGCCTCGGGGAACTCGAGCCCGCGCAGCAGGCCAGTCAGCAGTCCGGCGTTGAAGCAGTCCCCGGCCCCGGTTGTGTCCACGGGCGTCAGCGGCGGTGGCGTAGCCAGGTGCTGCCCCAGCCCGTCGCCGCACAGCGCTCCGCGGGCCCCGAGCTTGACTGCGATCTTGGAACCTGTCCTGGTCAAGGCGCCAACTGCGTCCTGGAGTGTCGCTGCCCGCGCTATCCGCAGCGCCTCTGCCTCGTTTGGCAGCAAGAGGTCGGTCTGCGCCAGTACCTCGGCAAGCTGGTCGTCGCCCCATTTTCCGGCCGGGTCCCAGTTGGTATCGAGCGATGTAGTGGTCCCTGCCGCCCGGGCGGCAGAGAACAGGGCGGCGAGACCGGGCCCGAGTGAGCGTTCCAGCAGGAAGTAGGAACTGACGTGGAGGTGCCGAGCCCGAGACAGCAGCGTATCGGGCATATCCTGCGCGGTCAGCGTAGCGATGGCGCCTGTCGCGGTAAGGATGGCGCGGTCATTGCCCCGTGATAGCGCCACTGTCATACCGGTCGGGCAGTGGGCCCGCACCGCGACGGCAGCCGTCTCTACGCTTTCCCTGGCGAGCTCCGCAAGCATGAACTGCCCGGCCGGGTCGTCGCCAACTGCCGCAACCAGCGCTACCTGCAGCCCGAGCCTTGCCGCAGCAAGCGCAGTGATCGCGGCTGACCCGCCTACGGCGAGGGAAATGCTGGCGACCAGCTTCTCCTCCTGGCCGAAGGCGGGCGTGACGTCATCGCCCAGGACGAGCACGTCCGGGTTGCAGTCGCCCACTACGACCAGGTCGGTCACCGGTTCCGCCGCGCGCCGGCCCAGCCGCGCCCGCACCGCCTACGCGGCGTTGCGTCGCGCACCGCCCATGTTTCTCGGGCCAGTCGATCGAGGCCTGTCATCTGCACTCCAATTGAGAACCGCGGCAGGCTGCCGCACATGGCCAGCGGGCGCCCGGCAGCGCCCGCTCCATACTTGCATTCCGGCGAGGCTCATCCGCGGGCACCCAGCATGCTTTACGGTTGCGTCGAATCGAGGTGGAAGACGCGGCGGCGAAGAGCTCGGCTTCAATGATCGAGACCCCTCAGCGCAGCCCGAGCTGTTCCGGGCCACTCAGATGTCCACCGCGGTGGGTGACATCGCGGTAGCAGAGGTAGCGGCGTGCCGGGCGACCCAGAACTCACGTAGGGCGCTCACGGCAGGACCCGCAGATCACGGGGACTGCTTCCAGGATGGCGGGCCGGCGGCCACCCAGTAGGCGGGCGTGCCGGGCGAGACTGCCCTCGGTCAGGGCCCGTCCAGCCGCATGACGGGATCGGCGTGCGGACTGTCATGTCTGCGGAGGAGCGACATGGGATGACGTCCCGGACCGCGGCAGCGACTGTGGTGCTGCCCGGCCTGCTGGCCCCGAACGTAGCATCGGGCCAGGGCCTGCCGCCGGTGAAGGGAAGTGGGCTGGGATGAGCATCAGCCGCCGTATCGCCATGCTGTTCCGGGTGAAGGCGAATAAGGCGCTGGACCGCGCCGAGGATCCCCGCGAGGTGCTCGATTACTCCTACGAGCAGCAGCTTGAGATGGTGCAGAAGGTACGCCGCGGGGTGGCGGACGTGGCGACCAGCCGCAAGCGCGTCGGACTGCAGCTCACCCAGCTGCAGCTGTCGGCCGGCAAACTGCAGGACCAGGCCCAGCAGGCGCTCGCCGCGGGGCGCGAGGATCTTGCTCGTGCGGCGCTGATCCGCCGGGCGGCGGTAATCTCCCAGATCAGCGACCTGCAGGAGCAGCAGGCGTCACTGCAGGCGGAGGAGGACAAACTCACTCTCGCCTCGCAGCGGCTGGAGGCGAAGGTGGGTGCGTTCCGTACCCGCAAGGAGACCATCAAGGCTGCCTACACCGCCGCCGAGGCAGAGACTCACGTCGGGGAGGCGGTCAGCGGGATCTCCGAGGAGATGGGCGGCATCGAAGCAGCTGTATGAAGCAGGTGCCGTCAATGAAGATCCCTTCATGGGCGGGCACTGCATCATCCAGGCGAAACGCTACCGCAGCGCGGTGGGACTCGAGCCGGTGCGCGCCCTCGCCGGGGTCATCTGCGTATGCAGTCATAATCCCCGCTGTCGTCATCACCACCACCAAAAACAAGCCCCCGGCTGGCAGCCGACCGATGGTGACAGAGCCGGCCGCTCGCTCCCGCAGCGGTCGTGTCGTGGTCGCCGCCGTCTTACGCCGACCTCGGCCGCATCGACGCCTCGCTGACTCCGCTCGCAGGGCCCGCGGGGAGGGCCGCCTGCCGGTCATGGCCTGGAGGAGGGGGCGCCCGCGACGCGCTCTCCCCCGATGTAGACGCTCTTGACCGTGCCCTTCTCGTCCAGCAGCACCAGGTCGGCCGGAACGCCCGGCCGGACGGGCGGGCCGAGGTAGGCCTGGAGGGCCTGGCCGTGGGTGATCCGCTCCCCCGACACGGCGATCTGGCCCCGCGGGGTCCGCCGCTGCACCGCGGCCTCGATCACCCGCCAGGGGTCCAGCGGCCCGTACGGGGCATCGCTGGACAACCGGACCCCGACGCCGGCGCTCATGAGGGTGCCGACCCGGTAGAGGTCCTCCGGTTCCGGCACGTCACACAGGTAATCGTCGCCGCGATCGGCGAGGAAGCCGGGCTGGGTCACGATCGTCAGGCCGCGCCGGGCCAGTTCGCCGATGGTGTCGGCGGGGATCATCGCGGCGTGCTCGATCCGGTCTCCCGGGTGCGGCGGGCCCGCCTCGTTCAGCGCCGCCAGCAGGAGCAGGAGCGCCTCCCGGGTGACACAGTGCACCGCGACCGCGCGGTCCGCGGCGCGGGCGGCCCGGATCTGATCGATCAGGTCCGGGAACGGCGGCAGGCCGGAGTCGGCCAGCACGATCTTGTAGGGGCCGGTCGCCAGCGGGGGCGGAGCCTGCTGTCCCAGCGGCACGCCGAGCAGGGTCACGCGCTGGGGCAGCGCGGCGAACGAACCGTACGTGGCCGGATCGAGGTCCGGCGTGGCGTCGGTGACCGCGGTCACCCCGTACGCGGCGAGCCGCTTCCCCACCGGGCCCAGATCCGGGACCGCAGCCGGCAGGCGGGTGCGCAGCCAGCCGTCGGCGCGCCAGAGCCGGCCGGTCGGGGTGCCGGACGCGTCCCGCTCGATCCCGGGATGGCGGGCGCCGGCCAGGCCGAGGGCGGCGGCGCCACGGGAGTTGACGGTCCACAGCGCGCCGCTGCGGTGCTGGACCCGGACCGGGCGGCCGGAATGCAGGCGATCCAGGGCGGCGGCGTCCAGGTCGTCGCGCGGGTAGCCGGTGCCGCGTACCCATCCGCTGCTGTCGGCCGCCGCTGTGCGCAGGGCCACGGCGAGGCCAGGCTGGCCGCAGTCGACCGACGAGGCCGCGGCGGCGAGGGCGTGCAGATGCAGGTGCTCGTCGACCAGGCCGGGCAGCAGGGTGCCACCGTCGGCGGTCTCCTCCCCCGGGCTGCGGGTCAGCACGCCGATCTCGGTGACCCGGCCCTGCTCGATCCGCACGTCGGCGCGGGCGCCCTCCAGGCCGGGACCGCCCCGGCCGGCCCCGTCGAGGCCAGCCCCGNNCAGCACCGCCCAGGACAACCCCGCGCAGCAGGGTCATCGGGATCGCGGCGTGGATACTCCGGCTTTCAGGCCGGGGAGGAAACGCCGCTTCACCTCCCCGGAAATGTCGGCCGTATTCGATAGTGTGTTTGTATATCCCGGTACCGGCTGCTCCCCACGCCCGCCCAGGAAGCGACTGCACGGGGAGGCGACGGGCTCACCCGGCCCGTGAACCGCGAACCTCAACTGCTGCTCCAATCGGCGTAGTAGCTGGAATCCCTCGCCTTCAGGCGGAGGAGGATGTCAACAGAGCTCGCTGAGCACGGAATCGGTGTCGGCGCCGGAGGGCGGCGCCTCCCCGGCCGGCGTCCGGGCCCGCGGCGGCCGGACCTGGCCCGCGACCGTGCCGCCGGCCGTCGTCGCAGTACCGTCCCGTGGGCTGTCCAGCGGGCCGGCCAGCGTGCCGGCCACGATGCCGGTCATCGAGATGCCGATCAGCGAGCCGGGCGGATCGGTCAGCGCGCGCACGGCGGCGGTCAGGCCGGACAGCGGGTCGGCGATCGCGTCGCCGGCGAACACCGGCCCGTCGCCGTCCCACGCGACCAGGCCCGCGCCGGCCGCCACGTCGTCGCCGAATCCGACCCGATCAGAGGCCCTCCCGGCGGCGGTGATCGAGATCCAGGTCGCCGGGGTCTTCGCCGGATCCAGTCCCCAGCGGGCGAGCGCCCGGGGCCGGGACGCCTCGATCACGATGCCGGCCGACGCGACCAGGGCCGCCAGCGCGTCACGGCCGCGCGGCGTGGCCGGATCGAGGACCACCGACCGGTGCCCGGCGTGCAGCAGCCGGTAGAAACCGGGATGGCCGCGCCGGGCGCCGTCGGGCCGGTCCGGTGTCTCCACCTTGATCACATCCGCCCCGGCCAGCCCCAGCAGATGAGCGCACAGCGGTCCGGCCCACAGCGCGCTGAAGTCGACCACGCGCAGCCCGCCTGCGGACCGGGCCGGGCCCGGCCGTACGCCTGCCGGCCGTACCGGTGCTGGCTCTCCGCACGCTGCTGCCTGCCCGGGATTTTTTGAACGGACGTCCGGCAGAGCATGCACCGGCGCGGCGGCCAGGCCGAGCAGAGCCGCCCGTTCAGCCAATTCGGCGCCGGGGTGAGCCCGCAGCCAGGCGGAGACCGCGGCCCAGGGATCACCGTCGATCTGCGCCCCGGTCAGGGCACCGAGCAGAGCCGGGTCGTCCGGGCGGGCGCAGGAGACGGCGGCCCAGCCATCCGCGGTCGGCAGCAGCCGGCAGGCGCCCCCCACCGAGACCGCCCCGCGGCGGGTTCCGCCGGTGAACGCGGCCCGCTCGCCCAGCAGAGCCGGGCCGTCCACGTCGACCGGCAGCAGCGAGGCCAGTTCACGAGCGACCGACGCGCCCCGTCCCGGTGGCACCAGCGCGGGCCCGTCCGCCCGGCCCGTCAGCGCCGTCACGCCGCTGTCCGCCCAGTCGGCCGCCCAGTCGGCCGTCCGCTCGCCCTCCGGGCGCGGAACGGGCAGCACGGGCGAGGAGGCCGGGTCCGGCACGAGCCGATGATACATTGCGGCCGTGATGGGGCTGGGTGAGCTCGCGGACGCCTGCGGGCCGGCGGCGGCCCCGCTGCTCGGCGGCGACGGCACGATCGCCAATCCGCTGCTGGCCGTTGACCTGGACGCGCCGGGACGCCCGCGCAGGCAGCGCAGATAACGCAGGCAGCGAGGGCCGCGCGGCGCAGTGACCGGATTCTGGCCGGCGTTACCTCGCGCCCGGCCCATCCCCTGGCGGAAGCGCTCGACCTCACCCTGACCAGCGCGGTGACGGCCGATCGGGCGCTCGTTACCTGCGACCCGCGGGCCGTCCTCGGCCAGATCCAGGGCACCGCCTCGGCAAATCCGCAGGCCGCGATCATCCTGGCCGGCCTGCTGCGCTGGTCCGGCGCGCTGCCGGTGCGGGACGCCCTGGAGGCCGAGTCCCTGGCGTACTCGACGTTGCTCGGCGGCCCCGAATTCGGCCGGTGGCTCCGGGCGCGGGGGCCGCGGCCGCTCCCGCCCCCCGCGGCGGCTCCCGTCCTCGTGGAGCGCGACNNGACGCGCTCGTGGGCGCTCTGGATCTGGCCCGGCGATCCGGGCTCGGGGTCGTCCTGGCGGGTAACGGGCCGGCCTTCTGCTCCGGCGGCGACCTGGACGAGTTCGGCACCGCCCCGGACCTGGTCACGGCGCACCTCGTCCGGACCAGTGCGGGCGCGGCGCGGCTCCTGCACGATCTGAGGGACCGGACCGAGGCGCGCCTGCACGGGGCCTGCGTGGGGGCCGGCGTCGAACTGCCGGCGTTCGCCGGGCGGGTCACCGCGGCCGGGGAAACCGTCTTCCGGCTCCCCGAAGTCGGCATGGGCCTCATCCCCGGGGCCGGCGGCACGGTCAGCCTGCCCCGGCGGATCGGTCGCTGGCGCACCCTGTACCTGGCCCTGACGGGCGGCTGGCTGGACCTGGGGACCGCACGCCAGTGGGGCCTGGTCGACTAGGACGGGTGTCCGGCGTCCGTGCCGGCCGCGCGTGGCCCACGCACGCGCCGTGCGGGCTGTCCTCAGCTCGCGAGCGTAGCCGCGAGCACGTCGCGGAATGTGGCCGGCTCGCGATCCAGCTCCCCGAGGAGCGGATCGACCGCGGCAAACTCACGCTGGCGGCTGGCGGCTGACCTGCCCGAGTGGCAGGCCCTGATCGAGCCGAACCCGAAGAACCGGGAGCGGATCCTCGCCCTCGACGCCGACGAGTTCGAGCGGACGATGATCCGGTGGCTGAACGCGTTCGTCCCCAAGCCCGGCCAGACCATTCCCGGGGTGGACGACGACATGTTCCACAACATCAAAGTCCCGACCCTGATCATCCGCGCGGCGCCAAGGACATCGACCACCCGAAGCGCACCTCCCTGGAGGTCAGCTGTCTCATCGAGGGGGCGAAGCTGATCGACCCGCCGTGGCCCGAGGACGCCTGGGAGCAGGCCGCCAAGGACCGCGCGACCGGCAAGGCCGACGGCAGCTACTACATGTTCGACACCTGGGTACAGGCGGCGCCCGCGATCCTCGGCTTCATCGGCCGCCCTTGACCGGCTTACGGGATGCCGCCGTCGACGCGCAGCGTCGCGGAGCTGGTGTAGCTGGAGGCGTCCGAGATCAGGAACAGCGCGGCGCCGGTGATCTCGGACGCCTTCCCGGCCCGCTGCAGCGCGTGCGGGCGCAGCCCCTCCGCGAGCGATTCGGGGTCCCAGTCCTGGTGGGCGTCGGTGTAGAAGGGACCCGCCATCAGGGTGTTGACGCGCACGTGCGGGCCCAGCGCCTGCGCCAGGCCCTCGGTGAGCGCGTTGAGCCCGGCCTTCGCGGCCGCGTAGGGCACGATCGCCGGGCGCGGCCGGATCGACCCGGTCGAGCTGATGTTCACGATCGCCCCCCCGGCCCGCCGCCATCATCCGCTCCCCGGCCAGCACCGACAGCCGGAACGGGCCCTTCAGGTTGAGGTTCAGCACCGAGTCGAACATCTTCTCCGTCACCGAGCCCAATGACTCGTACACCGGTGACATGCCAGCGTTGTTGATCAGGGCGTCGAGCGCGCCGAAGCGGTCGTAGACGGCATCGACCAGGCCCGGCAGCTGGTCCCAGCGGCCGACGTGCACGCCGTAGGGCATCGCGGCCCGCCCGGTCGCCGACTCGATCTCCTTGGCGGTGGCTGCGCAGGACTCGTAGTTACGGCTGGCGATGACGACGTCCGCGCCGCAGCGGGCCGCGCCGAAAGCCATCTCCCGGCCCAGGCCCCGGCTGCCGCCGGTGATCAGCACGACGCGGCCGGTCAGATCGAAGAGCTTGTCCGCGTATCCCACCCGGCTCCTCCGATGCGGCCCGCGCGGGGCACACGATTGAGTATAATGATCTCTTAATTGAGAACACTATTCTCGCATATCAGAACGGATTTACCGATGGCCGGCCACGCTGGGGCCATGGGGATTACGGGGATTACGGAGGATACGGTCGCGCTAGATCACCCAGGGAATACGGATCACCCAGGGATGGTCGCGCTGGGTCACAGGGAATGCTGGGTCACAGGGAATGCTGGGTCACAGGGAATGCAGCCCGTCGAGCACCTTCCTGAGCAGATCCCGGTCGGTGACCCGTCCGGCCGGAGCCTGCCTGCTCACCCGCACCAGGCCCGCGTCCACGAGGTCGGACAGCAGGACGCGGACCACGCCGAGCGGGAGGCCGGCGGCCGAGGCCAGGTCGGCCACCGTGATGGGACGCCGGCACAGCTCGAGGATCCGGATGCGTTCCGGGGCGCGGGGGTACTCATCGGGCGGCTGACCACTGCGGGCGACGATATCGATGAGGTCGAGAAGCGTTCCTGCTCTCGGCCGGGTCCGGCCACCGGTCAGCGTGTAAGGCCGCGCGACCGGACCAGCGTCAGAGTCCAGCCACCCGTTGTCGTCCGAGTTCATGATCCTGGCTCACCCGGTACCCGTCTCCCCCACTGGGGACCGTGGATTCGCCACCATGTGCTGGCCCAGGCGCTTGACCAGCACGATCATCTCGTAGGCAATGAGGCCGGCGTCGGCGTCGGCGTCGGCCAGCACGGCCAGGCAGGCTCCCTGGCCGGCCGCCGCGATGAATAGCAGCGCGGCATCCATCTCGATGATGGTCTGCCGGATCTCACCGCCCTGGAATCGCTGGCCCGCACCGCGGGCCAGGCTCTGCACGCCTGCCGCCAGGGCGGCCAGGTGGTCGGCGTCGTCCTGGCTGATTCCCGGCGATCTGCCCATGACCAGGCCATCGGCGGAGAAGAGCACCGCCTGCCGGACATGGTCGACGGTCTCGGCCAGGTTGCTCAGCAGCCAGTCAAGCCCGCCCAGCGTGGCCCCCCCGCTCATCACTGCTCCCATCCGTTGACGGAATCTTGATCAGGCGGCAGCTCGCCGCCGTTCTGGTCCGCCTGCTCGGCCCGGGCGCGGCCACTGCGCCAGCCTTGCTGAATCGACGCCATCAGGGCCCGCGCCTGCTCGGCCGAGCGCCCGGCCCGTGCCTCCGCCTCGGCCCCGGCCGCGGTCGCCGGCGGGGCCTCGCGGAGCTGCGGGGCCAGGCTGGCCTGGCGCTCCCGGCGCGGCAGG
>PLRW01000025.1 GCA_003164955.1 Actinomycetota bacterium | reverse complement strand
CTGGGCCCGAGCGGTCCCGGGCGGAACATCCTGGGCCCGAGCGGTCTGGGCCGCCGCGGTCGTCCGGGCGCTCGCACACGTCGCGATTCCGCAAGGACGAGGTCCTTCAGCCCACGTCGGTGATCTCACCGGGCAGCCTCGTCGGCGGTCCCCGGCCCGACCAGGGGCCCCAGGAACCGTACGCTGATGAGCCCGGTGCGGGACCGGCTGCTTACGGGCCTGTCCCTTACGACGCTGCCACCTACGACGCCCCCGCCTATGCGCCGCAGCAGTATGGCCCGGGGCCCGGCTACGCCTATCCGCCACCGTACGATCCGCGGGTCGCGTACGGCCCGCCTGCCGCGCACGGCCCCGGCGGCAACCACGTACCCGCGCACGCCCCCGGCTACGAGACGGGCGGCGCCTACCCGCCGGGCCCCGACGCGGAAGCGGACCCCGACGAGGAACTGCCGGCCGGATACGGCAACCCACCGCCGTACGCGCCCCCCGACTACGGTCCGGGGTCCGCCTATGCCCCCGGGCCTGGGTATGGCGCCGCACCCGGGTACGGGCCGGGACCCCCTCGGGGTCATCGGTATGGGTACGCGCCGGGACCAGGTCCCGGCGCGTACCCATACGTGTCGCCGCCGGGAGCGGCCCCCTACGGTCCGCCGCAAGGTGGCTACTACCCGGGCCCCCCGCCCGGTTACCCGTTGTCCGGCACCGCGTCGGGCCCGGCGGACCCGCCCGGCGCGCCGTATCCGGGTGCGGCCTACCCGGGGCCGTATAGCCCGCCGCACGACCCGGGCTACGAGGACGGCGGTTACACCTACGCCGTCAACGAGGGCGAGGAGTTTCATTCCGGATCGGGCCGGGACGACCCCGGTCCGGACGCCCCCTGGGGCGGGCTGCTCGCGACCGGCCCCATGCCCGCGGTCGGCCACGACGGCGCACCCGCCGCTGGGGCGTATGACCGGCCATCGAACCAGGCGTCGTACGACGGTACCGACGGTTCGTACCAGTACGCCACCCCCGCCGATGACCGGGGCTTCGGTACGGGCGCGCCGCCGCCCGGCTACCGGCCGCCCGCCGGTTACCTCCCTCCGTCCGGCCCGTCCGGCCCGTCCGGTTACCGGCGCCCGCCTGGCTATCAGCAGGCCAGAGATGACGGCATTCCGCCGGGGCGCGGGCGTGCACCGCGGAACGGAACCGCTCCCGGCTACGGGCGCGCGGCGGGGAACGGCGAACGGCCTGGCTACGGGCAGGCCCCCGGCCCACGGGAACGGGACGCCCGTGGGACCGGATATGGGCAGGCGGCAGTCCCACGGGACGCTCGCGAGTACGGTTCCGGGCCGGAATCCCGCCGTGAGCCTGCGTACGGCGCTCGGCCCGGGTACCCGCCCCCCTCCGGCGATGACCCCCGGTACGGCTACGACTCCGCCGAGGGCTCGTTCGACTACTACGACGGGGACGCGCCGGTCAGCTACGACGAAAGAGCGGCCGGTTACCAGCCGGGCCGCGGCAACGGGCGCGGCCGTCACGATGGTCCGGGCCGCTACGACGGTCCCGCTGAGCAGGGCCGCTACGACGGTCCCGCTGAGCAGGGCCGCTACGACGGTCCCGCTGAGCAGGGCCGCTACGACGGTGCGGACCGCTACGACAGTCCCGATGAGCAGGACCGCTACGACGACGGGGACCCCGGCTATGGCGGTCAGGAGCCGGGGCGGGCGTTCGGCTACGGCACGCCTGCCGAGCACGGCTACGGGCCGGGCGAGCCACCCGCCCACCGGGACCCGGCTGGATCAGCCGGCTATGCCAGCGCCGGCGAACCCGTGGCCTACCACGACGCGTACGCCGATCCAGGTGAGCCCGATTACGCCCGCCCGGACGAGTACGCACGCCCCGGCGAGTACCCGGGGCCAGCGGAGTACACGCGCCCGGAGGAGCCCGAGGGGAGGGCGTACGCCGAGTCCGGCGGCGCCGGGATGTACGCGGAACCGGCCGGCCCGGCCTACGTCAAGCCGAGCGACGGCGGGCCTGCGGTCTATCGCGATAGCAGCGACCCGGAGCCGTCCTACTCCTACGCCGGGCCACAGGGACCGCCGGGCTACGGCGCGCCCGGGGAGTCATCTTCGGATGCCGCCGGCGCCGAACCAGCGGCCTCCAGCGATGAGCCGGCGGCCTACGGTGACGCGCCCAGCGCCTACGAGGAGGCCGCCGTATATGACGAGGCCGCCTCGTACGACGAACCGGCCGCGTACGGCCGCGAGCCCGCCGGGTATGCGGAAGAGCCCGTCACGGTGCCGGGCGAGGCGGCCGGCTACGACGACGGCTCGGCCGGCACCGGGGAAGCTGCCGATCCCGAGACGTCACCGGCATACGGCGGCGCGCCGGACCCGGAGCCGTACGTAGCCCCCGACGATCCGAACACCGGCGCCGAAACCGAGCCGTTCCGCGGGCCGTTCGAGCCCCATCCTGCTCAGCCCAAGCTCAGTGACCTGATGAGTGCGGTCCCGCTTCCGGCCGCGATGGCGCCCGGTGCCGCAAACCCGGGTGGTGCGGATCTGATCGGTTCAGGCCCCGCCAGTGCCGGCCCGGCCGGCTCAGATCGAGCCAGTGCAGGCCCCGCCAGTGTCGGCCTGGCCGGACCGGATCTGGTCGCGGGGGCCCCGGACGGGGAGCCGGCGCGCGACGGCTCCCAGGAGAAGCTCGAGAAGATCAAGGACCTCTACCTCACCGTCGAGGCCATCGGGGACGACAACGTCGGCAAGCATTTCGACGAGCTCATGCAGCGCCAGCGCAAGCTGATCAGCGAGTACTTCAAGGAGACGGGGATCGGCGGCAAGGGCCGGGAGGCTCAGCCAGACCCGCCCCGGCAGAACTGACGCCCCGATCCCCGCCCGTCAACAAGGTCGGCGGCTCAGGCCAGCGGCGCCAGCGCGTCCGCGAGCGGCGCGAGGAAGTCCGGCTTTACCCCGTGCGGCAGGTTCATGATGGCCAGGTCGACGCCCGCGTCGCGGTAGGCGGTGGCGAGCGATACGGCGGGCTCGATGCCGTTCTCCGGGTCGATCCGGACGTTCACCGAGCAGGTGATCTCGCTCGGATCGCGCCCGATGCGGTCACAGTGGCCGATCAGCGTCTGCTTCAGGTCGAGCCACTCTGTCACGCTGTCGGGGATGACGTTCCACTGCTGTGCCCAGCGCGCCGCGGTGCGCAGCGTGCGGGTCCGGCCGCCTCCCCCGATCGTGATCGGGGGATAGGGCCGCTGGACCGGCTTCGGGTTGCACCGGGCGTCCGTGAGGTGGACGTACCGCCCGGCCAGCGTGGTCGTCTCCAGTTCGAGCAGGCAGGCGATCGCCTCCACGCCCTCGTCGAACCGGTCGAAACGTTCCCGCAGCGGGGGCAGGTCGATGCCGTAGGCGTCGCATTCCATCTGGTTCCATCCCGCGCCGAGCCCCAGCTCGAGACGGCCGTCGGAGATGATGTCCACGGTCGCCGCCATGTTCGCCAGTACCGCCGGGTGACGGTAGATCATGCCCGTCACCTGGCAGCCGAGCCGGATCCGCTTCGTGGCCTGGGCCAGCCCGGCGAGCATCGTCCAGCCCTCGAGGTTCGGGCCGGTGAGATCACCGGACAGCGGATAGAAATGGTCCCAGTTCCACGCCGATTCGAACAGGGGAATCGTGTCGGCCGCCACCCAGACGTCACGAATCTGCGCCCAGGTGGTGTGCTCAGGTCGTGTCTTGATCGCGAAACGCATGCGCTCGGCGCCTCCTCGGCCGCGTAGGCCCGCGGGCCCCGAACCGGCCGCGAGCGTCGCGACTCGACCTTAGTGGGCGGCACCGTCCCGGCGCATGATGGGGGAATGGAAGAGGCCCCGCGCCCCGGGTGGCAGAACCGCCTAATCTGTCTCCTCCGCGTGATGCTTACTCATCAGTAACATGGAGCCTTGCTGGGTAGCTTGATATCGAGATACTGTAGGTTGAGACGCAGCGGGATCAGGTGGAGACGCGGCTGGGGCAGGCGCCGTACGTTGCGCGGCGGCCCTCCGGCCAGGGGCAAGGAGGCTCACACGATGACCGGGAACAGTTTTGACAGCCGCGCGACGCTGAAGGCCGCGGGTACGTCGTATGAGATCTACCGGCTGGATGCCGTGCCGGGCTCCGAGCGCCTCCCGTTCAGCCTGAAGATCCTGCTCGAGAACCTGCTGCGCACCGAGGACGGCCTGAACGTGACCGCCGACCACGTGCGCGCGCTGGCCGGCTGGGACCCCAAGGCGGAGCCGGACACCGAGATCCAGTTCTCCCCGGCGCGGGTCATCATGCAGGACCTGACCGGGGTACCGGCCGTGGTGGACCTGGCCGCCATGCGCGAGGCGATGGAGGCCCTGGGCGGAGACGCGTCGAAGATCAACCCGCTCGTCCCGGCCGAGCTTGTGATCGACCACTCGGTCATCGCCGACGTGTTCGGGCGGCCGGACGCCTTCGAGCGCAACGTGGAGTTCGAATACGGGCGGAACAAGGAGCGCTTCCAGTTCCTGCGCTGGGGCCAGTCCGCGTTTGACCAGTTCAAGGTGGTGCCGCCGGGGACCGGGATCGTGCACCAGGTCAACATCGAGCACCTGGCCCGCGTGGTCATGACTCGCGACACCGATGGCAGGGTGAGCGCCTACCCGGACACCTGCGTCGGCACCGACTCGCACACCACGATGCAGAACGGCCTCGGCGTCCTCGGCTGGGGCGTCGNNGGCATCGAGGCCGAGGCGGCCATGCTCGGCCAGCCCATCAGCATGCTGATCCCCAAGGTGGTCGGGTTCCGGCTGTCCGGTGAGCTGCCCGCCGGGACGACCGCCACCGATCTGGTGCTCACCATCACCGAACTGCTGCGCAAGCACGGAGTGGTCGGCAAGTTCGTCGAGTTCCACGGCGACGGCGTGGCCGCCGTCCCCGTCGCCAACCGGGCCACGATCGGGAACATGAGCCCGGAGTTCGGCTCAACCTGCGCCATCTTCCCGATCGACGACGAGACCCTGGCCTACCTGCGGCTGACCGGCCGGCCCGAAGAGCACATCGCGCTGGTCGAGGCGTACGCCAAGGAACAGGGCCTGTGGCACGACCCGGCCCGGGACATCCAGTTCTCCGAGGATCTCAAGCTCGACCTGGGCACGATCGTGCCGTCGATCGCCGGGCCGAAGCGCCCGCAGGACCGGGTGGCCCTCTCCGACGCCAAGAACGCCTTCCGCGAGGCGGTGACCGCGTACGTGCCGGGGTTCGAGCAGGACGACGGCGTGGCCGACACCTTCCCGGCCTCGGACCCGATCGCCGCCGAGCCGGCCGGCAAGCCGTCCAAGCCGACGCAGGCCACGCTGGAGGACGGCACCAAGGTCACCATCGACCACGGATCGGTCGTGATCGCGGCCATCACCTCGTGCACTAACACCTCCAACCCATCGGTCATGGTCGGCGCGGCGCTGCTGGCCAAGAAGGCCGTGGAGGCCGGGCTGAGCCGCAAGCCCTGGGTGAAGACCACGCTGGCGCCCGGTTCCAAGGTGGTCATGGACTACTACGAGCGGGCCGGCCTGCTGCCCTACCTGGACAAGCTCGGCTTCAACCTGGTCGGGTTCGGCTGCACAACCTGCATCGGCAACTCCGGCCCGCTGCCCGAGGAGATCAGTGCCGCGGTCAGCGACAGCGACCTGGCCGTCGTCGCGGTGCTGTCCGGCAACCGGAACTTCGAGGGCCGGATCAACCCCGACGTCAAGATGAACTACCTGGCGTCGCCGCCGCTGGTGGTGGCGTACGCGCTGACCGGGTCGATGGACGTCGATATGGCCAGCGAACCGATCGGGACCGGAACCGACGGGCAGCCGGTCTACCTGCGCGACATCTGGCCGTCGCCCACGGAGATCGCCGAGGTTGTGCGGGAGGCGGTCGCCGCCGAGATGTTCACGCGCGACTACGCGGACGTGTTCGAGGGCGACGACCGGTGGCGTGCGCTCGAGATTCCGTCCGGTGACACGTTCGCCTGGGACGATTACTCGACCTACGTGCGGCGGCCGCCGTACTTCGACGAGATGCCGGACGAGCCGCAGCCGGTCACCGACATCCACGGGGCCCGGGTGCTCGCCCTGCTCGGCGACTCGGTGACCACCGACCACATCTCACCGGCCGGCGCGATCAAGACCGACAGCCCGGCCGGGCAGTACCTCACCGATCACGACATCCCGCGCCGCGACTTCAACTCCTACGGCTCGCGCCGCGGTAACCACGAGGTGATGATCCGCGGCACGTTCGCCAACATCCGGCTGCGGAACCTGCTCGCGCCGGGCACCGAGGGCGGTGTCACGACCAAGCTGCCCGAGGGCGGGCAGATGAGCATCTACGACGCCTCACGGCAGTACATCGCCGACGGCACGCCGCTGATCGTGCTCGGCGGGAAGGAGTACGGCTCCGGGTCGTCCCGCGACTGGGCGGCCAAGGGCACGGCACTGCTCGGTGTCCGCGCGGTACTGGTGGAGTCGTTCGAGCGGATCCACCGGTCCAACCTGATCGGCATGGGCGTGCTCCCGCTCCAGTTCAAGCCCGGCGAGTCGATCGCGTCGCTCGGGCTGACCGGGCGCGAGACGTTCGAGATCACCGGCATCGAGGACATGAACTCCGGCCGGGTGCCGAAGGAGGTCGTAGTGACCGCGGACGGCCGCGAATTCCGGGCCACGGTGCGGATCGACACCCCCGGCGAGGCCCAGTACTACCGGCACGGCGGCATCATGCAGTACGTGCTGCGCATGCTGCGCGACCAGGGCAAGAAGTAGGCCGGTCCGCGGGGCCGCGCCAGGGGGACCCGGCGCGGCCCCGCGTGGGCCCGGCTCTTTCACGGGCAAACTCCCCTCTTTCACGGCAAACTCCCGTTGCAGACAACCGGAACCGGGGGCAAACACTCGGTGATAGCCCGCACGGCGCTTACTAAGAGGTACAAGATGTATGCGCTGGCCGACTATCTGTGGAGGGTTTGATGGCGAACGGGAACGGGCTGGCGTCAGTCGAGCACGTGGTGGTCCTCATGCTGGAGAACCGCTCCTTCGACCACATGCTCGGCTTCTTGTACACCGACGCCGGGAACGTGTCCCCGTCCGGGCAGACCTTCGAGGGCCTGACGGGGACGGAATCGAACCCTGACTCCACCGGCCAGCCCGTCACCGTCTTCAAGATCGAGCCCAGTACGCCGAACGCCTACCTCATGCCCGGCGCCGACCCCGGCGAGGGGTACATGGCCACCAACGACCAGCTCTACGGCAGTGACAGCGGCCCCGCGTCGGCGTCGGAGACCGCGCCCGGCACGGGGTACGTCACGGACTACGCCTATACCCTCGGCTGGGAAACGAAGGAGAAATGGTCGATCGTCGCGGGCACGACGGCGAACGACATCATGGGCTGCTTCACGCCCGAGGCGCTGCCCGTCCTGTCCGCGCTGGCCAAGGGCTACGCGGTCTGTGACCAGTGGTTCTCCTCGGTGCCGACGGAGACGATGCCGAACCGCGCCTTCACCTGCTCCGGCACCAGCCAGGGGCATATGGACGACAAGACGCACACGTTCACGTCGCCCAGCATCTTCGGGCTGCTGGACTCCCACAGCCTCGGCTGGGCCATCTACGGCTACGACGCCGAACCGCTCACCAAGGACACGTTCACCGACATCAGCGGGGCGGCCGCGACGCACTTCGGCCGGTTCAACGGCTTCCAGTCCGCGGCGGCCGCCGGGACGCTGCCCCCGTTCACCTTCCTCGAGCCGAGCTGGAGCTCCACCGGGAACAGCCAGCACCCCAACTACGACGTCGCGCTCGGCGAGCAGTTCATCCACGACGTGTACGAGGCGCTCCGGGCCGGTCCCGGGTGGCCGCAGACCCTGCTGGTGATCACCTACGACGAGCACGGCGGCTGCTACGACCACGTGCCCCCGCCGTGGGGCGCGACGCCGCCCGACAATACCGCGGGGGAGTTCGGCTTCGACTTCACGCGCTTCGGCGTGCGGGTGCCTACCGTCCTCGTCTCACCGCTGATCGCGCCGGGCACGGTGTACCGGGTCCCGTCCGGGAGTGTTCCGCTCGACCACACCTCAATCCTCAAGACCGTGGAACAGCGGTGGAGCCTGCCCGCGCTGACCGCGCGGGACGGGGCCGCGCCCGGCTTCGGTGACGTGCTGACGCTCACGGCCGCCCGCACCGACGACGTCCTGTCCGGCGTGACCGTGCCGGTGTCCGGCGCGGTCAGCCCGGCGGCGGGCCAGCTTTCGCACCTGGAGGCGATCCGCGAGGAACTCGTCTCCCGCCGCCTGCCGGCCGGCGCCCACGACATTCCGCCCGCAGGAGCTGTCATCGAGTAGCGGAGCCGTCCCGTGGCCGGAAAGGGACCTCACACCGCGTAGAGAGGCGGAACGGCCGGCCGGCAGGGGGCTATGGCGGTCGCGTGGCGAGGTTCGCGATCCGCCCAAAGGGCGCCGCCGCGCACATTGACCGGGCGGGGCTTTGTACGCGTTGGCGCCTTTACGTGTACTGGGGTGTTCGACGACAAATGGCAAAACCTCAACCCGCGCCGACGCCTGGTGATCGAGCGGACGACTCAGCTTTGATAGGACACGAGCCGGACGCCTACGCGGGACCAGCCCCCCTGACCAGGGACGATAGGCGCCGAAGAAGGAACACTCCCGCAGGCCGGAGCCGAGTACCAGTCCACTCGTCCCAGCCGTGCGAACGACCAAGGAAGCAGCAGCGCCAGGGAGGCGGCCCACCCCCCTGGCGCCGGTCCCGCCACACGGATCACCCGCCAGTGCGTGAGGCCCGGCGCCAGGGCAACCCGGAACGGCGCCCTCCGGGCACTGTTTCCTAACGGCGCCTACCGGCACCGGCCAGGCCACGGCCGCCTGTCAAAACCCGGCTACCCATCACCTCCCAGCTACTCTCCCGGGGACGCTGGGCTGTACGTCACCTTTGGGGAGCCGGGGCGGTTCGTCTTCCGGAGCCGGTCGGCTCAAGCGGCTACCCGCCGTGCTGGGCCGGTTCGGGGTGCTGGGCCTGTTCTGTGGGGGCAGTGGGCTGCCGCTTGAGGTAGCGGTAGGTGAAGGCGCTGCCTGCGGCCAGGGCGATGGCGGTGATGGCCAGGGCGAGGGTGTAGCCGTTGTCGAAGGCGCTGGCGGCGGCGTCCAGCAGGGTGTGGGCTTGGCCGGCGGGGAGGTGGCCTGCGGCGGCGCGGGCTTCGTCGATGCCGCCGGCGGCTTGGGCGGGGGCGGTTGCGGGGAGGTGGATCGTGTTGGTGTAGACGGCGGTGAGGATGGTTCCCAGGACGGTGACGCCGGCGAGGCTGCCTAGTTCGTAGGAGACCGACTCGATGGAGGAGGCCATGCCGGCGCGCTGCGGCGGGGCGCCGCTGATGATCGCGGCCGAGGCTGTGACCATGACGATGCCCAGGCCCACGCCGGTCAGGACCAGGCCCGGCACGACCCATGCCGGGCTCCGGCCGCCGCCCAGCAGGGGGACCGCACCCGGGGTCAGCAGCAGGGTGACCAGGACGCCGAGGGCGCCCAGGAGCAGGCCGCCGCCGATCAGCGGGCGCGGCCCGGTGCGGTGGAGCAGGCCGCCGGCCAGCACGCTGACGGGCAGGGAGCCGGCCGCGAACGCTGTCACGATCAGGCCCGCGTGCAGGGGGGTCAGGCCCAGGACGAGCTGCAGGCGCTGGGTGAGGAGCAGTTCGATGCCGGCGGTGGCGGCCATCGCCAGTGCGGCCGCGATCACCCCGGTGAGCAGGCTCCGGTTGCGGAACAGGGAGAAGTCGATCAGCGGGTAGGTCTGGCGGTGCTGGCGGCGTACGAACATCCAGCACCCTGCGGCTGCGGCCAGCAGGGCGAGCACGATCGCCAGCGGCATCGGGTCGGGCTTGGTGGCTTCCTGGATGGCGTAGACGAGGCCGACCAGGGCGAGCATGGCCTGCAGGGAGGCGATCAGGTCCCAGGGGCGGTCGCGGTGGCCCGAGCCGCCCGGCACGAGAGCGACCGTCGCGGCCAGGGCGAGCAGCACGACGGGGATGTTGAGGAGGAAGACCGAGCCCCACCAGAAGTGCTGAAGCAGCAGGCCGCCGACGATCGGGCCCAGTGCGGCGCCGAGTACCGCCATGGTGCCCCAGACGCCAATGGCGATGCCGCGCTCGTGTTCGTCGTCGAAGGTGATGCGGATCAGTG
>PLRW01000016.1 GCA_003164955.1 Actinomycetota bacterium | reverse complement strand
CCACCCATAGCGGTTTTCAAGACCGGCCAATCCGTCCCTGCCGGTTCCCGGTGCTATCCGGGCGTTCAATGTCTATGCAGGTCAGAGGCACTTTTGCCTCCCTGTAGTTCCCGCTGATACCCGGCGCTTTCCGCGCCCCATGTTCCCCGGCTGTTCCCCGGCCGGGCTTCACCCCATGCCCAGAAAAGGGGCCGCCGCATGCGACGCAACCGCAGCGACGGCCCTCGTCACCCCATCCCGCAAGGAGGACGGCATGACAATGACCATGACACCACAGACGGCGCCGCTCGGCCCGGAGACGCCTCGCAGCCTTGAGGTGCTCACCGGGTACCTGCGGGCCGAGATACCGTGCGCGCACTGCGACGCCCGCCCCGGGACGTCCTGCAAGTGGCAGGGCCGCCGCAGCGTGCACCTGGGCCGGTGGATCCGTGCCTACGTCACGCACATGATCACGCCTCGTGAGCTGGAGATCCTGGCTGGTCTCCTGCCGCGCGTGTTCACCATCGCGACGATCATCCGGGACGCCCGGTGAGCGCCCCCCGCAAGCCGCAGCTGAACGACCGCCAGCGCGTCCAGGTCGAGCGGGCCCGCGCGCTGCAGGCCACCGACGCCGCGGCGCTCTCGGCCGGTTACGGCCACGTCAACCCGGACGACCCGGGCCAGGTGTACGGCTACGCCTTCGGCGCCGCCCGCGCGACCGTCCGCGAGCTGCTCGACGTCATCGGCGATCTGACCGGCGGCGCCCAGCCCTGACAAGGCGACCCGGCCGCGTGCGCAAACACGCGACCGGGCCTCGATCCATCACCCTGCATCACCAGGAGGACAGACCGTGCATCCGAACCTATCCCCGCGGCCGCCACGGCGCTTGCGGCGCCGGGTGAACCGCGCCGACCTCGAGCTGCTCCGCCGCGAGGTCATCACCGACAGCCGCATGACCGACCAGCTGGCCGAGCAGCTGGAGCGCCGCGTGGCCGCGCTGGAGGAGATCGTGGCCGCCAGGTGGTCGCGCTCGATCGCTGTCCGCTGGCGTCTGGCCCGGGACCTGCGGGCGTCCGTCGCCGGTTACCGCGAGGTCGGCCCGGACTTCGAGTCGCGCCGGATCCAGGCGATTGGCGACGGCTGGATTGAGCCGCTGTCAGCCAGCCGCGGCCAGCGTCCGCCAGCCCCGGCCACCCATGGCGGGGTGCCCGCCCGCGCCTCGCTCCGCAGCGCCTTCACGCGGCCGTCTGGGCGGCACCGGTGACCGCCGCGCAGACAGTTCCGGACAGCCCGGCGACAGCGGCGACGGGAGTGGACGAGGGCGGTTCACTGCTCGTCGGGCCGAGGCAGCTTCAGGCCGTCCTCGTGGCCCTGGCCGACGCGGCTTCGTGCCACGATCGCCACGGCGGTCAGCCGACCGTCGCCGCAGCGTACAGGCGGGTTCGCCGCCGTCTCTGCCTGCGCCTGGCGACCATCCCGCCGCCACGTCTGGCCATCCCGGTTGAGGCGGGCGAAAGTGGCCCGGAACCGTACGCCTGGCGGTCCCCGGCGACGCTCGACGGCACCAGCCGCGTACGGCTTCTGTCGTGGCTGGCGGACACCGATCCGGACCTGGTCGCGCGTGGCTGCGAGTGGCTGGCGGCCGAGCACGCGGCGAGTGTGGAGCGGGCGCGGATCCGCCGGAACCGGCGGGCCTCGCTCGCATCGCGCAGACGCCGCGCCGACACGTCCTGACCGCCGCCGCGAGGCGTACCCGGGCCCGGGTACGCGTACCCGGGCTGTACCCGGGCAGGTGTGGCAGCCGCGCCGAGTGAAAGCAGCACGGCGGCCACCCGGGCCATGGCACCCGCGCCGAGCCCTAATCGGCACGGTGGCCAGTCAAGGGGCACTCGCGCCGATTCAAGACGGCACGATGGCCCGCAGCGAAGGCCCGTCCCCGAACGCGAGGACGGGCCTTCGCCATAGCCGTCGCGTTCCGCAGCGGTGGAACGCGACGCGTCGCGGGTGGCCCGGGCCGACGCGTCGTCTCAGGTCCTGCACGACGCGTCGCGCTCGGCCGCCCGCGACGCAAGTGAGTTAGGTCGCCTCGCTATCCCCGAAACCGCTCCTGGGGCTGGTTTCCGGGGCCGGAGCTAACTCACCCCACTAACTCACTTCCGCAGGTCAGCGCGATGCCCCCAGAATCGCCGACCTCACTTTCGCAGGTCAGAGCGAAGTGAGATATCCAACTCGCCAAGTGGGAAAAACCACTCGCTCACCGGCCAGCTCACTGCCGGGATCACTGGCCGGGCTGGTAGATACCAGTGGTAAATCCTCGCCCCCCGGGGGCGAGTTTCTACCACCCGGATCTACCAGCGGAGCCGGGGTTAGTTAGGTCGCCCCGATCATCGGAAATCGCGCCCTGGGGCCCTTTTCCGGGGCCGAGCTAACCCACCTACCCGACCTAACTTCGCTAACTTCCGCAGGTCAGGCCGGGTTAGCTCGGATCTGGGGCCGGGTTAATTAACTAACCCAGTTAGCCCGGACCTACCCTCCGGGCTAACCCCGAACTAACTCCCCTGGGGCCCAATTGTCCACGGCTCGTGGACAATTGCCGTTACCCGTTACCGCGCAGGTCAGCGCGCTACCGCAGGTGTCGGCGGTGTCGGCTGTGAGCGTTTCCGCAGGTCGCCGGAGGTGTCGCCAGCGACACCGGTAACGGCACACGTGACGGCGCCCCGTCAGTCCGCGGGGACTGGCGGGGCACCGAGCGTTGGCACACGCTGCGGTCAGCGTAGCGCTTCGGTTAGCTCGGCTACCCGGCCATCGCCGGGCCAGCGGACGGCCATCTGATCACGCAGCCGGGCCAGCATGCCGCGCAGCCGCGCGGACCCGGTCCGGTGCGCGATGCGGGCAGCGTCGAGAGCGATCGCGCAGGCTTGCCCGGCGTCCCCGGCTTGCTCGTAGACGGCCGCGAGCGCGGCCAGGTAGCCGCCTGCCCAGTCGGACAGCTTCTCATCCTCCGGGAGCGCCTCGTACCCGGCACAGAGCGCCGCGGCGGCCTCGTCGCGCAGGCGCGGGATGTGCGCGAAGTGACTGAGGACCACGCCCTTCTGGCACTGGAAAAAGGCATCCGAGTACCAGTAGGACCATGGCCGGGCTTCCTCCGGCCGGCCGTCGAGCTCGGCGGCCAGCTCGACCGCCTCCCCGATCTTCCGTTCGGCCGGTGCCGCATCGCCCGCGAGGGCGTGGCCGCGGGCCTCCAGGGCCGCGGCGTAGGCGCGCTGGCTGAGCGCGGCCCTGGTGTCTTCCTGGGCGGCCTGCGCGAGGCCGATCACGGGCCCGGCGTCGCCTGCCCGCCAGGCCGCGTAGCCGCGGAATGACAAAACCGTGGAGATCATGGTCCGGTCGCCGATCTCGGTGGCGTGCTCCAGGGCCTGCCGGAACCGGGCCGCCGACCGGCGGTTATCGCCGCCGTTCAGGTACAGCCACCCGGCGAACTGCGCCCATTGCTGGGCGACGTCGATCACAGCGGGCCGCAGCGGGCCGCGCGCCTCGGCGGCGAGGCTGTCCACGACGGCGAGCTGGGCGAGCACCGGCGGCAGGATCAGCTTCGAGCCGAGCACGTCCTCGGCCTTCCGCTGGGCGGCGAGCACATCGGCCAGCGATTCCACCGCGGCGGCGTCGGCGCGGGCCGGATGGCTGGCCGTCCAGTTCAGCCGGTCACGTGCCGCCGGGGCGGCCGAGCCGTTGAACACCGGCGCGGCGGCGGCCTGGACGAGGCGGTCACGGTCGCCGAGCACGTCACCGAGACGGCCGGCCAGATGCGGCGAGGCAGCCTTGCGGCCGTTCAGCACCCTGGACAGCTGGCCAGCGTCACAGCTCGCGCGGCGGGCCAGCTCGCGCAGCGAGAAGCCGTGCGCCGCCATGAGGTGGCGCACCTCCGTACCGAAATCCGCCATGCGCGTGTGCCAATCGCCTGGCCCTGTTGACCCGTTGGCCCGTTGACCGCAGGGCGGCGGCAACAGGCAACGCCTTCCAGCGTATGCCTGGCGTGGGTTGGCTGTCCGTATTCGCTTTGGCACACGCGAGAGAAGTGACGAAATGCAATCGGTCAATGACCCCGGAACGGCACCACAGCCGGACATCCGCGCCCAGGTCGCGGCACTACGGGAGACGTTCCCCCGGCACAGGTTCAAGCTCATCGATGAGCGCAGCATCCAGGTGACCCGCCAGGACGACACGGCAAGGCCGCCCGGCTGGCTCCTGATCAGCAGCGACCCCGAGAAGATCCGGGCCGATCTGGAGGGCGGGGCGTGAGGTTCAGCGAGGACCGCCCCGAGGACGCGGACAGGGCACGCAGGGCCGTTGCGGTCTGGCGCGAGAAGTACCCGGAAGGTACCGAAGAGCAGATGGTCGAGGCGCTCGGCCCCGAGTTTCACCCGGAGTACGGGCCGGTGCTCCGGGCGGCACTGTTCGCGATCGACCGGGACCGGGGCGCCGGGAGATGAGGCCGTGAGCACCGGGATAGCCGCGGCCCTGGAAGACCTGCGCCGGAACGCGGCCGGTGACCGCAGGGACCTGCGCCGGAACTGGGGCGGCGCCTACGAGATCACCGAGGACGACCTCGGCGTCTGGCGGGCGGTACGGCGGGACAGCCAGGTCACGTTAATCGCCACCAGCCCCGGGAGGCTGCGGGACCTGATCACAGCGAACTACACCGCCCGGCCGGTCCCCCGCTCCCCTGGTCCGCGGTCGCATCCCCTCATGACCTCGGCCGAGGTGGCCACCGTGTTCAGGGTTGACCTGCGGACGGTCCGCGACTGGGCAGATGGGGAGGTGCTGGAGTGCCTGCGCCTGCCCGGTGGTCACCGCCGGTACTTCCGCGCCCAGGTCGAGGCGCTCGCGCGCGGCGAGAAGCTCACCCCGGAGCAGATGCGCGCGGAGCGGGAGCGACCGGCCAGCTGGCCGGTCGGCCGGAACGATTGGCAGCGGACCGGACAACCGCTGACGCCCGCATGACCTGCCCATCCGGCCAGCCAGGGAACGGATAGGGAACAGCGCAGAGGCCCCGCAGCGNNGCCAGGGCCGGGGGTCTCACCAGCCGGTGCGGTATCCCGAGCCGTGGGCGCCGCCCGTGCCGTTGGCGTAGCCCTCGCGGTACACGTCCATCGGGTGCGGCAGTGACCCGCGCGGCACGAGGACGTTGCCGAACTGGTCGACCGGCCGGCCGAACTGGTCGGTGCCGACCGGAACCGGCTGCTCCGGTACGCGCGGGCCGGACTGGGCGGCCGCCTTCAGGTCGGCGAGCTGCCGCGCCCGATCCGCGGCCACCTTGCGGTACTGCTCGATCTCCTCGGCCGTGGGCGGCGGCGGCGGCAGCCAGCCGTTCACCTGGCCCAGCTGCTCCGCCACGGCCGCCACGTCACCGTGCTGCGCCCTCGTCAGCGCCCGGGTCAGCGCCAGGGGCGGCCCGGCGTAGGCGTCGGCGGCGCCCACACTGATGCCGGTGGACACCGCCGCTGGCACCATCGGGGCGGCCTCGCCGAGCGCTTGCGCCCCGGCGGCCACAGCGTGGGCGAGCGCCATCACCCGGGCGTCCGCGGCCTGCTCCTCCGCGAAGACGGCGCAGAAGTCCTCGGCCGCGGCCCGCACGGCGGCCACAGCGGCCCGCAGCCGGTCACCGGACCTCGCGTACACCGCGTCCCGCACGGCCACGGCAGCGTCCAGCTCCGCGCGTTTTGCGTCCAGCTCGCGGCGGCCGTTGATCTCCGCTATCCGCCCGTCGACGGCGGCCAGGCGCTCGCTCAGCAGATGCGTAGCGGTCGCCCAGTCGTCCAGGTCGGCCCGCGCGTCCCGGATCCGCTCCCGCAGCGCCGCCGCGTCGCCGCCATCGGCAAGTACCTCGATGCGCTGGCGCTCCAGGTCCCGAACGGCCTTCAGTGACGAGTCGGCCCGGCCGCTGTGCGTCTCCAGCTGCTCCACCAGGGCCGCGCGCAGCTCGCCAAGGGCGGCCAGCCCGGCCGCCTCATCCTCGCCCGCAGGCTCCGGCATGGCGGTCATGAGCATGGACGGCGTGTCCGAGGGCTCCGGCTCGGTCATCTCCGGCCCGGGGTCGGCGGCGGCCTCGCCCCGGGCGGCGAGCTTCATCGCCAGCCGGTGCGCCGAGCCGTTGCCGACGCCGAGCGCGGCGGCCACCTCCCGCTCCGACTTCCCGGCCGCGAACAGCTCCGCGCCCGCGCGCTCCTGCTCCGGGGTCATCAGGCGAACCTGCCGATCGAGCCTTCGGCGTTGACGACCGAGATCATCAGCGCCTCGATGTCCTCCGCCAGGTGCGGCAGCAGCGGCATCGACCATTCGAGCTGGCCGATCCGCAGCTCGGCCAGGCCGCGGCCGAGCGCCTGCCGGTCCGCTTCGCTCAGTCCGTCGAGGAAGTCCGCGCTGGCCCTGGCCGCCACGGCGAGGCCAGCCACGGTCAGGCCGGTCATCGAGGCGTGATGGCCGAGCGTCCACGCCACGACGTTCGCGTGGTCGCTGACCTTCCTGACGATGATGTCGCCGAGGACGGGCGCCGCGGGCCCGGCCGGTGCTGTGATGTGGCCGGGCCGGATGGCCAGGGCCGCGGTGGGCGGCCGTACGTCGAGGGCGGTGCTCATGCCGCTGGTCTCGCTCTCTGTCCCGGAGGTCACAGCCCTGCCGCCTTCCGTACCTCGCGCGCCGCGGTGAGGTACATCTCGCGCGTCTGCGGGTCGATCGCCTTCATGGCCAGGCCGGTGTACCGCTGGCTCTTGACGTACGCCTCTCCGGCCACGGTCGGCTCCAGCTGGCCGAGGGCGGGCGACTTCGCCAGGGCCTCGCGCGTCACGCTGCCGGTCTCGATCTCCACGCGCCCGTTGCTGAGCATCTTCAGGACGAAGCCCTCGCCGGGGCCGGCCGACTTCCCGGCGTCGCCGGACCGGCCGTCGTAGCGGTTGATCCGTGCGCCTGGCGGGCGTGCGCCGCCCGGATCGTTCGTGAGACTGCCGGTCGTGTTGCTGCTGCCGTTGCCGGTGCTGTCCGGGCCGGTGAAGTCCGGCGCGGGCAGGCCGAGATCCTTGCAGCGGCCGGTGAGCCAGCGGCGGAAGCCCGCGTTATCGCACGGGCCGCCCTTCCCGGCCGCGGCCTTCGCCGAGAGCACGGCTGCGTTCACCTGCGCCGCGTTCGTCCCGGCCACGATCGTGTCATCGGCGAGCTGGTAGCCGGTCCCGGCGCGCACAAAGCCGAGCAGCTGGGCATGGCTCGCCGTCATCGACTTGGCCAGGTCCCCGTACGTCCGCGCCATCACCGGGTCGGCGAGGCGCTCAGCCTGCGCCGCGTAGCGGCGGGCGGGCGGAAGCCCGGAGACGTCCGGGGGGAAGTCTGTGATCATCGTGTCGCCTTCCATGGGTGCGCCAAAGGGCGCGCATGACTGATTGGCGTCGCCCGTCCTCGCGCGCCTCTAGCCGCACATCGCACCGGGCTGCCCCCTTGTGGATCGGGGCTGCCCCTACGGCGGTACCAGCTCTATGCACGCACCCCGGGGCGGCCCGGGGATGGCGCCAACCGGCCCGGGCCACCGCGAAGGCGACGCTTCATGATCCCATGCGGAGCTGCGGAGACCTACAAGAACCGGGCACGGATCGGGGCAGTTTTTACAGGCGGTCCGGCGTGTACAGGCTGTGCCCAGACGGCCGGGCGGCGCTGGCCAGGCGGCAGCGAGCGGTGACCTAAACCGCTAGCGGCGGTCATGGCCGGGGCCCCGAAACGCCGTCCGTCATGGCCAAGACGTGAGCCGGGATCGGCCGCTGTCATGACGTGGTGCATGGGGGTCTGCCGGATCCGCGACGGTGCATGGGGTCATAGCGATGGGTCCGGGCCGCCGGGGCAGTCCGATGGGTCGGCGCTCATGGCCCAGCGGCGAACGGGCGAGTTCCATGGCCCGTCAGCACGGTCCGGGTCAACCGTCCGGGTCAACCGGGCGCGCTCCGGCCGGGCGGCGTGGCGTTCCTGTGCGTGACGTTCGGGCCAGCGGACGTTTCTTGTGGGCGGACATATCCGCGGGCAAGACCGGGCACCGTTTCAGCTTTCTGTTTCAGGCGTGGCTCGGCGGAGCGCTTTAGCATCCCTGCGTTAGGTGCTCCGGCAGCGGCTGGATGACGATCGAGGCGCCGGGCACGGCCAGGATGGTGCCGCCGTAGTGCCCGGCGTAGACCTTCTCCAGCCGGACGTAGCCAACGACCTGGGCGTCGTCGTGCCAGATTCCGGCATCGGTCAGCGCGTCCTCGGTGGCCCGCAGGAGCTTGGACAGGTCCGGGGTGCCGGTTGGGTAGGCGGGCGCGCTGTCGCGGAGCTGGCGGGCGTTGCGGCCGGTCCGGTAGTGGCTCTTCGGGCGCGGCAGGGCGAAGATCAGGCCGAGGCGGAGCGGGCCGTCGAGCGGCAGCTGGCGGCCCGCCGTGGCGGCCAGGGCGGCGTCGAGGACGGCCTGGCGCCAGGACTTCACCCGGTCGTGCGACGACTCGATGACGGCCACGCGGCCGGTCGGTACACCGCCCTTGCCGCGGACGGCGAACGCGCGCTTGGAACCTTGCGGCGCTGGCCGGCCGTGCACGGTGATGGTGATGGGCTGGGTCACTGCTGGGCCTCCGCGCCCGCGCTGTCATCGGGCCAATCCGCGCCAAGGATGCCAACCGTGTCAACATCGCCGGGGGAGGAAGCGTTGGCATCCTTGGCAACGGTGCCAACATTGCCAGTGCTGGCACTCTTGGCATCCTTGGCCGTTTCCGCAGGCAGCGAGTGCAAGTCGCCTTCGTGCTCGGGAAGCGAGATCCACCACCCGCTCCCGCGCTTCGCCGTGGGGATACGCAGCTTCTGCCGTGCACGGTCGAGGGTGCGCTTGCTGATCTGGTAAGCCTCACGGGCTTCTTCCTCGACGTCGCGGGCGAGCCGCGGGCCCTCCGCGAGGGCCTTCCGGAGGTAGTCCTCCGCGCGCATTTTCTCGTCCCGGTCGCCGCCGCTGGCCTGGATGCTGAGGATGTCCTGCACGGTCCGCTCAGACGGGCCGTCCATTACGAACCGGCCGACCCTGGCGTCACCCTTGGCGGTGGGCACGGTGGCCTCGATGAGCCGGTAGGCCAGCGACGGCAGGTCGCTGTGACCGAGGCTGTTCTTGGTCTGCGTGATGACCTTGGTGCCATCCTCGGCGTCGGTGGCGAAGGCGAAGATGAACCGGGCCACGTCCTTGAAGGCGCCGGACGCGGTGATCAGCGACGAGGCGTCGGTGCCGATGGACTTGTTGAAGTGCGCGATCCCGGCGAACACGGCGCCGGTCCGGTCGGCGATCCGGGCCAAGGGGTCGAGGGCCTGGCGGACCTGGCGGTTGACGTGGGTGTCGATGCCGTCGCCGATGGCGGACATGAGCGGATCGACTGCGACCAGTGATATGCCGTTGGCGGTGATGGCCTCCTCGAGGAGGCGGTTGTCGGCGGGCAGGCTGAGGGAGACAGTGTCGCCTTCGACGGCCTGGACTTCGGCCCGGTAGACGAGCTTCAGGTCAGCTCCGGCGGCCATGAGCCGCGGCACGATCGTGTACTTCCACGAGTCCTCGACGGCCACGTAGATCACGCCACGAGGGCCGGTAAACGAGCCGGGCAGCGTGCCCGTGGTGATCCGGGCGGCCATCCAGATCAGGAACGAGGACTTACCCGTGCCTTCCCGGCCCGCGGCCAGGCCGAGCGACCCGGCGGGTATCCGGCCGGCCCCGTCGTCCTCCCACGCCCACACGACCGGCTCGGGCTCGATGTCGGCCGCACGGGTGAGAACCAGCTTCCGGCCCCGGTCCTCCCGGCTGGCGGCCGGGCCCGACGCGACGTCGGCGGCCAGGGCGCGGACGTCGGCGAGGTCCGCGCCGGGGTTGAGCGCCGCCTGGCGCAGCCGTTCGGCGTGCTCAAGCCACCGGCGGCGCTCGGCATGCTCGCGCACGATCGCGCCGTAGTAGCTGGTCTGCGCAGCCGATGGTGCGGCCTGGAGGCAGTCGTGCAGGTAGTCCGCGCCCTTGATCTTCGAGAGATGGCCCCGGCGGCGCAGCTCGTCCGCCACCGCGATGGCGTCGGCGGGCTTACCGTCCCCGCGGAGGGCCGCGATCGCCTCGAAGATCAACTGATGCGCAGGCCGGTAGAAGTCCTCACTGACCAGGCCGTCAGCCGTCCCGCCGTACATCAGGCCGCCAAGAATGGCCTTCTCGGCGGCGAGGTCCTGGGGCTTGGTCACGAGGCGCGCTCCCGGCGTGAGGCCGGGCACAGGTGCGCCGGGTGCAGGCGGAGCACGGTCCGCATGACCTGTTCGTCGCCGCTCCGCCGGGCGGCTCGCAGCCAGGGGCAGTCATGACTGAGCGTTGCCCGGTGGAGCGGAGCAGGCCGGGTCGTCCGTCGTATGCTCATCGGGAAGCCTTCGTTTGGGTGACGGTGCTTCAGCTGGCGGCGGCGGCCTGGCCCGGTGGTGCGGGCCGGGCCTCGTTCGTATCCGGCCCCGGCGGTTCCCCGCCACCGCTGCGCCGCTGGTCACTGGCCGCCAAGCGGTCATCGGATCCGCCGTCAATGCCGAGCAGCTGCAGGATCGGCGCGACCGGCACGACGTACCGGACGCCGACGCGGAGCACGGGGAACGGGAGCCGCTCGGCCTTCGCCGCCTCGTATGCCTGCGTCGAGGACAGGCCGAAGATCGACCCGGCTGTACGGATGTCGGTCCGTACACCGAGCGCCCGGACCTGGTCGGCCGTCCATCGCTTCTGGCGGGAGGTCATGCCGCTGGCACCCGGGCCAGCTTGTTCAGCAGGCGGTAGTACGCGGCGGCGTGCAGGCCGCGCGGGATGCGGTGGCCATGCTCCCAGCGCCAGAGAGCGGACTCGGCGACATTCAGGTCACGGGCGACGCTGGACCGGGACAGACCTGCGTCTTTACGGATGCCGATCGCGCGGCCGGAGGTGAGCCACGCCCGGAGTTCAAGCTCCTGATCCACGGTGAGTGTTGCTCGCATGATCGGCATGCTACGCCACGTGCCACGAGCCGTGCCGCGATCTCTGTTCCAACTTCTGTGTCACCGCTGGTGAGACGCTTATAAATCCGTGCCATTGCCAGGCGTGTGACACATGCTGTACCGTTCGGGCATGGCTTGCCAAAGATTGACTCGTGGCACGTGCTGTACCGTTCTGGCATGGCGGTTGAGCTGGTCTCCAAGCCGGGCGAGCGCAGCATGATGCTGCTTACGCGGCCCGGCACGGCCGCGCCGTCCACCATTGAGGCCATGGCCCGGCTCGATGACCTGGGCCTGACGGTGAGTTTCCGCGTCCGGGTGGACCCGGGCGGCACGATCCGTGTTGCTGACCTCGCCATCCACCCCACAGCTAGCCCGGCCGAAGGCGCGATCACATCCCGTGCTCTCCGCGGCATCAGGCTCGACCAGCTGGCGAGGGAGGCAGTGCGGCAGCTGGAGCAGCCCGCCAGCATGCGCGAGGACGTCGCTCCCGGCGCGTTTCAGGTTGCCGGTGATCCGTCCGATCAGGCATGGGTCAGCCCCGTACCGGGCCGCCGTCGCGCTCCGCGCGAGCTGGCCGAGCAAGCCGCGCGGATCTACACCGAGGCCGTCGCGAAGGGCAGCCGCGCGCCGACACTGGCGGTCGCTCACGAACTCGGCTACAGCCGGAGCCAGGCGTCACGCATTGTCCGCGCCGCCCGGGACGCTGGTCTGCTCGGCGGCCGGCCGGACCAGGATGCGGAGGCACGGCCGCAGACAGAGAAGCCTGACCCGGGCCCGTCGATCTTCCGCGATCCGGCCGCGTCGTTCCCGGGGGAGGCCAAGTGAGCGGCACGACGTACAAGCGGTGCGAGCACGGCACGACGTGCCCTGACCTGGACAAGCGGCGTCACGGCTCGTGGTTCTACGCCACCCGGATCACGACCACGACCGGCCGCCAGCTGCTCCGCCGCGGCGGCTTCCCGCTGCAGCGCGAGGCCGAGGCCGCGCTGAAGCACGTCAATGAGCTGATCGCCCTGGCCCGCGGTGACGCTCAGGCCCTCGCGCAGGTCGGCGACATGATCATTGAGCGCACGAAGCGCGGCGGCGCCCTGCCGGACGCCGGTCTCGTGGCCCGGCGTCTCGGCCTGAACCTGGCCCCGGACGGTCCGGGCATCACCTGCGCCGAGGCGTGGAGCGCCTGGCTGGCCGGGAAGCGGAAGCTGCGCGAGTCGTCCCGGCGGCGCCTGGAGCAGCTCGGCGAGCACTGGATTCTCCCGGTCATTGGCCCGGTCGCCCTGGAGCGCCTGAACGGCCAGCACTGCGCCGACGTGTTCGGCCGGATCGACCGGATCAACGCCGAGATCATCGCGCAGCGCGCGGACGGCCGGGCGCTGATCAAGGTCGAGGGCGACGTGCGCCAGGTGCCCCGGGTGATCGGCGTCGCCTCGATGCACCGCGTGTACGCGGCGCTGCAGGCGTTCTGTAACTTCGAGGTCCGCAAGACGCGGCGGCTGGCGTTCAACCCGGTCTACGTCGTGGAGCTTGACCCGGAGCAGACGCCGGAGGCCGAGCACTGGACCGCGGCGCAGGCGCGCCGGTTCATGGCCAGGGCCGCGGCCGACCCGCTCGGCCTGATGTTCCGCATCGCCGTGCTCCGCGGTGGCCGCCGCGGCGAGCTGTGCGGCTTCCGCTGGTCGGACTCCGACCTCGATGCCGGTTACCTCGCGGTGGAGCGGCCACTCCTGCAGCTCGGCGGCCGGATCGTGGAGGGCAGGCCGAAGACGCGGGACAGCGAGCGGAAGGTCTGGCTCGATGACGCCACGCTCGCGCTGCTCCGCGAGCACCGCAAGGCGCAGCTGGCCGCGCGGCTGAGGGCCGGGAGCGCGTGGCTGGACAACGATCTCGTGTTCTGCCGCGAGGACGGTTCGCCCTGGCCGCCGGACTACGTCTCGCGCCGGTTCAAGGCGATCGCGAAGGACGCGGGCGTGCCCGTGATCAAGCTCCACGAGGGCGGCAGGCACACCGGGGCGTCGCTTGCCAGGACGGCCGAGGTTGACCCGGAGATCCGGCGCAAGACGCTCGGCCACGCCGACGCCAAGATGACGTCCCACTACACGCACATCGAGGCCGAGGCGCACCGCCAGGCCGCCGAGGCGGTCGCCGCGCTGGTCGAGGGAGCGGGCCAGTGAAGCGCCTTCGTCAGCCGCGTGTTCCCCGGCTGTTCCCCGGGAGCGCCTCAGCGGTCCCGGGCACCGGCAGCGCTCTGGCTACGTTCCGCTGTCTGTGCAGGTCAAGCGGAGGGCGTGGGATTCGAACCCACGGTGACGCTCACGCGCCACAGCGGTTTTCAAGACCGCCGCCATCGGCCACTAGGCGAGCCCTCCTAGCTGGGATCGTGCCCGGATCAGAGCCCTGACGCCCACCGGTCCGTAGCTGGTCGCAGCCTCGACGCCTTGCCGTCCAGCGGCCTGGCATCGGTTCCCAGCCTCTCATATCCCATCACCCTCCGGCGCCACCGAATCTGATCATTCATGTCGTTTCTGATCGCAGGATCAATGCGGCCGCAGAGAGGACCAATGGCATCTGCCAGCCGTTTCCCCCGGCGAGAGGATCGAAATGATCTGCGGACCGCGATCGTGGAGGAGGGACCGTCATGGCTGTTAAGACGGCCGATACGACGACGCCCGATATCAGGACACATGAACAGCTTTACCGTGCCAAGGTCGGCGTGCCCGAGGTCGTCGAGGTGCCGCCCGCATCTTTCCTTATGATCGATGGGCAGGGCGATCCCAACACCGCGGCCGCCTACGCGCAGGCCATCAGGGCCTTGTACGGCGCGGCATACGCGGTCAAGTTCGCCCTGAAGAAATCCGGCGGTCCCGAGGAGCACGTGTCACCCCTTGAGGGACTGTGGTGGGGGGCTGAAGCAGCCGGCTTTACGGCGGTCACCAAGGGCGACTGGTCCTGGACGATGATGATCCGCCTGCCGGGGACCGCGCCGGGCGAGCTGGTAACGGGCGCGCTCGCCGCCACGGCACGCAAGAAGCCGGATCTACCGATTGGCGAGCTACGGGTGGAGCGGTTCGCGGAAGGACGCGCCGCGCAAGTCATGTACGTCGGCCCCTACGCCGACGAGCATCCTGCTATCGCGAACCTGCACGCCTTCATCGCCGCGCTGGGCTCACGGCCTTCCGGCAGGCACCATGAGATCTATTTCAGCGACCCGCGCCGCACCGCTCCCGCCAGGTTGAAGACCCTGCTGCGTCAGCCGATCATCTGACGGGCGGACGGACGCTCGCGGTTACTGGTGCGCCCGGACGGCCCCCTGCAGAGCGCGGCGCGGCCACGCGAAACCGTCGCCGACCGTGGCCGCGAGCTGCAGGTAGGCCTCGGTTGACGCCGGGCTGAGCTGCTCGAGCTCGACCTCGGCCCCCTCCTCCAGGTGAGGGTCGTAGGGAACGCGGACGACGGCGCGGCACCGCGCGGCGAAATGCTGCTCCAGGCGGTCCAGGTCCACAGTGCTCTTGTTCCGCGGGCGGACGGTCGACAGCACGACCACCGCGTTGCGCACCAGGTCGCCGTACTCGTGGGCGTCCAGCCAGTCGAGGGTCGCGCTCGCGGAGCGGGCCCCGTCCACCGACGGCGAACTGACCAGGACGATCTGGTCGGCCAGGTTCAGCACGCCGGTCATCGCGGAGTGCAGCAGGCCGGTCCCGCAGTCGGTGATGCAGATCGAGTAGTAGTGCTCCAGGACGCGCGCGACGTCGCAGTAGTCTTCCTCGCTGAACGCCACGGATACGGCGGGATCGCGGTCGGAGGCCAGCACCTCCAGCCGGCTGGGCGCCTGCGAGGTGAAGGCCCGTACGTCGGCGTACCGGTGCACCTGCTGCCGTTCGTTCAGCAGATCCCTGACCGTGGCCGACGTCTCCAGCCGGACCTTGTCCGACAGCGTGCCCCGGTCGGGGTTCCCGTCCACCGCGATGACCCGGTCCCCGCGGAGGGTAGCCAGCGTGGCCCCCAGGCCGACGGTCGTCGTGGTCTTGCCCACCCCGCCCTTGAGGCTCATGACCGCGACCCGGTGGTGGCCACCCGCGACCGGCGTCCGGGCGCGCCAGATCAGCTCGCGGCGGCGCTGCGAACTGGCCGACTCACCGACCCGGACGAGGCCGCCGGTGGCCCGGAAGACGGTCCGGCGCCAGCCGGAGCCCGGGGCCGGGCGCTTGCCGTGCAGCAACGCCTCCGTCGTCAGGCTGTCCGAGGTCTCGTGTTCCTGCGCGGTCCCGGCGTCCGCGTGCGGCGGCAGATAGTCCTCATCGCCAGCGCCGGGCCCACTGCGCACGCTCGGCCCACCGCGCACGCCGGCTCCAGTGGGTGCACCGTACACGTCGGGGCCGCTGGAGCCCCGGGGCACACCGCTCCCCAGGGAGGCGGCGCCCGGGGGCAGCGGGCCAGACGGGACGGCCCCCGGAGGAGGATAGCCCTGGCCGGGCGCCGTTCGGCTGGACGGCGTTCGGCTGGACGGCGTGACGGGACGCTCGGGACCGCGCCCGGGCGGGGCCTCCGCGGGCGCCGCGCCGCCGCGCAGCCCCATACCGCGCAGGCCGTTCTCCGCGGCCCCGGTGCGATGCTGTCCCGTCGCGCCCTCGGTGCGCCGGTGGCCGCCGGCCGGCCGGCCGCGCTCCGCGGGCGGCGGCCCGCTGTCGGCATCCGCGAGGTCGTTGTCACGGTAACCGGGCGGCTCGTAGGGCTCGTTGCGGTAGACCTGCTCGGGGGCGCCCAGATCCGGGAGGGGCTCGACCGGAGGAGGCGGGGGGGCCAGCCCGTACGCCTGCGGGGAGGGCAGCCCGTAGTCGGTCAGCGCGTCCCCGGCCACGTCGTCGTCGGGGCCGTAGGGCCGGTACACGGGGTAGGGCGAGGCGCCCCCATAGGCCGTCGCCCCGGGACGGCCGCTCCGGAGGTCCTCTTCCTCGGGCAGCCGCGGATAGGGCGACACGGGCGGGTACCCGTACTCCGCATCGCCCGTGTGCCCGGGCTTCCCTGCGTCGTCGGACGAACGGGGCCCTGCCGCAGAAGGTTCCGCGGCACGAGATTCGGGCACCCGGGGCTCGGGTGCCACGCCAGGCCCGGCCGCCGCCGGCCGGTAGGGCGGTGCTCCCTGCGGGTGAACCGAGGAGAACGGATTGGGCCCGGGCGGCAGGTACGGCTCGAAGTCGTCGTCTGGGTGGCCGCCGGCCTGCTCCCCGGCCTCCTGCGCCGCGCCCTCCTGCTCCTGGGCTGCCATCGCCTGCTCCCCCGCTAGCCCCGCCTGCTCCCCGGGCGCCGCCTGGTCTTCGGCCGACGGCTGATCCGTGGCCGCGCTCGGGCTGGCCGCGTTGCCGGGTCCGGGACCGCTGACGGGATCAGGCTTCCCGTTGTCCGTGTGCGGCGCCGATGGTCCTGCGGGCATGTCCTCGCGTCCGCCATCTGCCGCTCCAGCAGGCATGTCGCGGTCATCGGTCGCCACGGGTCGCTCCCCCTATTCCTCATGGTGGGACTATGTAAGCCCGGTGCGGGCAGGGTCTGATTGCTTACAGCGGAAGCCTAGGCCAACGTCGTCGGTTGCCATAGAGCTAGACATTGATTACCGGCCGTCGCAACCAATACCGGAAAATACACGTAGGAGTGAGATGCGGGCTGTCGTTATCACCGAACCTGGCGGGCCAAAGGTGCTGGAGTGGCAGGAAGTACCGGACCCGGACGTGGGCCCCGGCGATGTCCTGATCGACGTGGCCGCCGCGGGCGTCAACCGGGCTGATCTGCTGCAGCGCCAGGGACTGTACCCGCCGCCTCCGGGCGCCCCGCCCTATCCGGGCATGGAATGCTCCGGCCGGATCGAGGCCGTCGGGGCGGAGGTGACCGGATGGCAGCCGGGCGATGAGGTCTGCGCGCTGATGGCGGGCGGCGGATACGCGGAAAAGGCCGCGGTCCCCGCCGGGCAGGTGCTGCCCGTGCCGGGCGGAGTTCACGTCGTGGACGCGGCGGCGCTGCCCGAGGCCATCTGCACCGTGTATTCCAACGCGTTCCAGGTCGGCGGGCTCACTGCGGGCGAGACCTTCCTCGTGCACGGAGGCGCCAGCGGCATCGGCACCGCGGCCATTCAGCTGGCCAAGGCGAACGGTGCCCGCGTGATATGCACGGCCGGTTCCGCGAAGAAGGTGGAGTTCTGCCAGGCTCTCGGCGCCGACGTCGCCATCTGGTACCGGAACGAGGATTTCGTGGAGGTCGTCCGCGATGCGACCGGGGGCAGCGGCGCGGACGTGATCCTCGACATCATGGGGGCGAGCTATCTGTCCCGCAATCTGTTGGCTCTCGCCACCGGCGGCCGGCTCGTGATCATCGGGCGGCAGGGCGGGAATCGCGCCGAGCTTGACCTCGGTGTACTGCAGGGCAAGCGGGCCAGCATCCACGCGACCACGCTCCGGAACCGGCCGCTCGGGGAGAAGGCAGCTATCGTGACCGCCGTACGCGAAAACGTGTGGCCGCTCGTCAGTGCGGGCAAGGTGGTTCCCGTCATCGACCAGAAGGTGCCGATGCCCAATGCCGCCGAGGCGCACCGGATCCTCGAAGCCGGCGACCACATCGGCAAGGTACTGCTGGTGAAATGAGGGGAGCAGGACCGCGGCGGCGTTAAGGAAGCCCTCTTGGTCCGGCTCACGGATCAGTCCGACACACTAGGAAGATGAATGACGGGATGAATGCAGACTCCGGGAACCGGCCCAATGTGGTGGTGGTCGGTCCCGACGGCATGCCGATCGAGGGTGCCTCACTGGGCGGGGACGACGAGCAGACGGGAATCTCGGAACGGCCAGTCACCGAGATGGTCGAGCAGCCGGCCAAGGTCATGCGGATCGGCAGCATGATCCGCCAGCTGCTGGAAGAAGTCAGGGCCGCGCCACTGGACGAGAAAAGCCGGGCCCGGCTCAGGGAGATCCACGAGAGCTCGATCAAGGAGCTCGAGGACGGGCTCGCGCCGGAGCTCGTCGAGGAACTGGACCGGCTCTCCCTGCCGTTCGCCGAGAACGAGCTGCCCAGCGAGGCGGAGCTGCGGGTGGCGCAGGCACAGCTGGTGGGCTGGCTCGAAGGGCTGTTCCACGGCATCCAGACGACCCTGTTCGCGCAGCAGATGGCGGCGCGCGCGCAGCTCGAGCAGATGCGGCGGGCGCTGCCGCCCGGCATGGGACAGATGCCGGGCGAGGATCTGGGACGGCCGGGACCGCCCGGCGCATCCGGACCCTATCTGTAAGCCCAGCGAGATCTGTAAGCCCAGCGAGAAGGTATGGCCCACCGCATCGGGGACGGCCCGGTGCGTCCGGGCCTTACCCGTCGCTGGCCGCCCTGTCCGTGCCCGCCGACCGGAGACGGGTGAGCCACGCGGCCGCGTCGGCGAACTCGGCGTCCGACGTTCCCCGCGGCATCTGCGTCCGGCCGCCGTCACAGCGCGGGTAGCTGCCGAGGAACCTGACGTCGGCGCAGACCCGCCGCAGGCCCATCAGTGCCTCCCCGACGCGCGCGTCCGCGACGTGCCCTTCACAGTCGATGAAGAAGTAATAGCGGCCGAGCCCGTCGCCGGTCGGGCGGGACTGGATCGTGGTCAAGTTAACGCCCCGGACGGCGAATTCGGTAAGGATCTCCGTCAGGGCGCCCGCATGGTCGTTGGCCAGGAACGCGGCCAGCGAGGTGCGGTCGGCGCCGGTCGGGTCGGCCAGCCCGGCCGGCCGCCCGGCCACCACGAACCTCGTGACCGCGTTATGCCGGTCGTGGATGTCGTGGGCGAGGATCTCGAGCCCGTACGTGGCGGCGGCGAAGGCTCCGGCGAGCGCAGCGTCGATCTTCCCCTCGGAGGCCTGGCGTGCCGCCTCGGCGTTGGACGCGGCCGGCACCCATTCGGCGCCGGGGAGGTACTCGGCCAGCCAGCGGCGGCACTGCGGCTGGGCCTGCGGGTGGCCACTGACCGTCCGGACGGCCGCCAGCCGCATCCCGGGCCTGGCCAGCAGCGCGAAGGCGATAGGGAGCTGCAGCTCAGCCTGAATCAGCAGGTCGCCGCCGGCGGTCAGATCGTCGAGGGTGGCCGTGACGACGCCCTCCACCGAACTCTCGATCGGGACCACGGCCCGGTCGGCCGCCCCGGCCCGGACCGCGGCCAGCGCGGCCTGGATCGTCGGGCACGGCCAGGGCTCGGCGTGCTCGGCGGCGTCCAGCGCGCGGAACGCCGCCTCGGTGAAGGTGCCTTCCGGTCCCAGATAGGCGTAACGCTCGGCCATAATCCCCCGATGCTAGCGGCCAGGGCAGTATCCGGATGTATTGGCGTGTATAGAGGCCATAGCGGCCGCGTCCTATACAGGTCTATAGACACCTAGCGGCCGCGGCAGTATCCGGATGCATTGCCGTGTATAGAGGCCGTAGCGGCCGCGCCCTATACAGGTCTATAGATACCTAGCGGCGTGGCGTACGGCCGTGTTCAGGTGCTCACATCCGCGGCCGGTCCGGGCGCCGGAATCTGCCGCCCAGGGAGCCCGGCAGGCCCAGCCGCCCCGGCGGCGCGTTCATCCGGGAGAGCGGCGGGTGGCGCCGTGGCCCCCGCCGCGTCCCCTGTCCCGGTCCCGTTGGCCGGCCGGTCGCGGTCCGCGCCGGTCTTCCGCATCCGCGCGATGATGACGATGAGCGCTATGGCCGCGATTCCGAAGGAATCCTCGACGACCCGGCTGAGCAGCCTGGGCACCGCCGGATGAGACAGCAGCGAGTGCCCCCACCAGGGAATGGTCAGCCCGAAGAAGACGGCTGTGCCGGCGGCCGTCAGTACCCGCCGCGACAGCCGCCCATCCCCGGCGATGACGCCGATCGCGATGATCGCCGCCAGGAAGTAGTGAATCCAGGCGACCGGTGAGATCAGGACCTCGAGCATGGCGGTCACGGCGATTCCCGCCATCTCGTATTGCTCCCGGGAAAGCCGCCGGGCGACGGCGAAGCCGGGGACCGCCACCGCGACGGCGATCACTACCCACAGCACCCCCGGTGCATGGCCGGGCAGGAAGATCCGCAGCAGCAGCCCGCGCAATGACTGGTTTTCCGTGCCGGCGTTATCACCAAGCCGCCCCGACTGGAAGATCGCGCTCGTCCAGTAGGTCACCGAGTCACGCGGCAGCAGCAGGTACGCGCCGATGGTCCAGGCCACCGCGGCCAGCACGGCGGTCCGCGCGGCCCGGCGCCGCCCGCTGGCCCACAGGTAGACGATGAACACGCCGGGAACAAGCTTGATCGCGGTGGCCAGGCCGATCAGGGCGCCGCGCGGCCAGCGTGGCCGTACCGCCGCGCAGTCGGCCACGAACATGGCGGCCAGCACCGCGTCGACCTGGCCGAACCGCATCTCGTCCTGCATCGGGAACAGGTACGCGCAAGCGCAGAAGATCGCCGCGAACGCGACCGGCCGCCACCGCCCGGCCCGCCGCAGCAGCGGCCGGAAGGCGTACCAGATGATCACCGCGAGCGGCACGTAGACGAAAGCGACCCAGACCAGCTGGGCGGCCGGCCACGACATCAGCGCGAGCGGGACCGCGAAGATCGCGGCCAGCGGTGGGTAGGTGAACGGCAGCAACTGGGGCGGCTGGGTGACCACGCGGTAGAGCGGCTGGCCCTGCAGCACGCTCAGGCCCCCGGTCCGGTAGACGTTCAGGTCGACCAGGCGCTGATCGGGCGGATTGGTGAGGTACCCGTGCACGATCGGCTCGATGGCGGCCAGCGCCGCCGCCCAGGCCAGCACGCCGAGCACCACGGTGGCCCACCGTGGCAGCCGGGCCGCGCGGGCGGCCATCCGCGCGGCCATCCGGGTGGCCAGCGCGGCCGGGCCACGGCGG
>PLRW01000296.1 GCA_003164955.1 Actinomycetota bacterium | reverse complement strand
GCATAGCCGTGAGCCTGCTGCTGGACACGCGTGTCGTCCTGTGGTGGCTGACCGACGATCCGACCCTGGCGGATGACATCAAGGCCAGACTGGACCACGAGCCGGACGTCTACGTGAGCGCGGCGACGATCTGGGAGGTGGCCATCAAGCAGGCCATCGGGAAACTTCCCGAGCCGGCCGGGCTGCCCGAGCGGATCCGGGACTGCGGATTCGCCGAGCTGCCCATCAGTTCCCGGCACGTCATTACGGCCGGGCGCCTGCCGCCGATTCACCGCGATCCTTTCGACCGGATGCTGGTCGCCCAGGCCCAGCACGAGAACCTGACCCTGGTGACCAGAGACCCCCGCTGCCAGAAATACGAGGTCGCCATCCTCCCCGCCTGATCGCCGGGGCTCACTCTTCTTGCGCCCGGATGGGGCAACAGGGAGTGGCGGACCGGGCCTTCGCCGTGGCCGGGCTGATGGCCGCTGGGCAGGCGAACGGATGATGAACGGCGGCCGGTAACGGGCCGGCCTCACCCGGGCTGGCTATGGTCCTTCCGGACGCCCCGTCGTGGCACGCCGGCACCGAGCTGGGCCAGCTCAGCCGTTCATCGCGTACTCGGCCACCCAGGCGACCGTCATGGTCTCGATGGTGCCGCTGGGCTGTGCCGAGTCCTGGTTCTGCGACTGCAGGGTCAGGTTCATGGGAATGCTGGGCCACTGGGCGGAGCCGCTCAGCGAACTGGGGGACATGCTGGCCCAGACCCGGCCGTCGATCGTGTAGGTGAGCGCGCTCGGCGTCCACTGCACGCCGTAGGTGTGCCACGCCGTGCCGTTGCTGTCCTGGGTGGGGCTGGAGACGACGCAGCAGTTGCCGTCCGGGCCCGGGTGCAGGCTGGCGGAAAAGCTCTGCCGGGACCCGCCCAGGTCCTGGAAGAAATCGACCTCGGGCGGCCAGACACCCTGCTGGGACGGCCACAGGATGGCGAGGTTGTTGATGGACAGCCCCGGCTCGTAGTCGCCCTTCATCCGGACCAGGTACGTGCCGTAGGTCTGCGGGTTCCCGTAGAACTGCACGCCGCCCTGGGCCGAGGGCGTCGCCAAAAGGTGCAGCGCGCCGCCGCTGACCGTCACGTTGGACGGGTTCCAGTTGCCGTCCGGGTCACCGCCGGGCTCGCCGGTGTAGGCGTCCCACCCGGACGGCAGGCTGTTGCCCGGGAAGTCGGTGCTGTAGGTCAGCCGCCCGCCGGCCACGCTGCTGGGCGGCGAGGTGCCGTCATTCCCGGTGCTGGCGGCCGCGCTCGCCGTGGCCTTCGTCACGGCGTGCGGCCGGGGGGAGGCGGAAGGGCGGCTGCCCGGCGCGCTGGCAATGCCCGAGTAAAAACAGCAGACGGGGGCGACGGGGGTGACCGACAACGCGCTCACCGCGGATTTCCCGGCGTGCAGCCGGCTGGTGTCGGCTTTCCCGGCGTGCAGCCGGGTGGTGTCCGCGGTCACCCGGATCGGCCGGGTGACGACGTGCAGGCCAACCACGCCCACGGCCACCAGCACCGCGGTCACCGGGGCCGCGATGAGCAGCAGCCGGGTCCGGCGCCGCCCGCCCGGCGCGACCACGCCCTCGTCCGCCTGGGGGGCTCCGGTCGCCGGGCCGGGCGCGACCTGGGCGTGCCTGGGCGGCGTCGGTCTCACCGGTGCTCCTGCACGAAACGCACCAAGGACACCCGCCGCTCACGCGGCGAATACCGACCGTGCGCCCCACTTTTCGGCATCGAGCTGCTCCCGGAGGTCGTCTGTAGGCGGGGATACCATACCGGGCGATCAAGTCGTTTATCAGCAAAAATGTAGATAAAGCCGACGGTGTTTGCGGCAGTTGCTAGCTCTTTGCCGGGTTTCGGCCGGTAATTCCGAGCCGTTCGAGGGTGACGGAGTGGGCCGCGGCTTCCTTCCGGCATCAGCTATCGGGTGAAATGTGTACTTTCATCCTTCTGCGGCGGAGAGTGTCACAGCTTCGGGTGGTGCCTTGTCTTCAGGGGAAAGCACCAGGCGGAAGGAAAGGTCATGCGAGTCTTCGTCACGGGAGCGACCGGGGCATTCGGAGCTGCCAGCGGGCCAGGGGCTGATCCGGCGCCAGCTAAATCGCGATGTCCGCCAGCTCCCGGGCATCCGAATTCCCGGTGGCCTGAGCGATGTCGGTGCGGCATGGCACCATGGATGGCCATACCGACGGGGAGAGGGGCGGACTGTGGCCGGACCGGACACTGACCACGCGATTCCACCGGACGTGCTGGCTCTGTACGGACCGCTCCTGGCCCGGCTGGACGGCGGGTTCCCGGTCGACGAGCAGGTGTCGCTGCTGGTCGACGAGGCAGTACCGGTGTGGAGCAGGCCGGGGTTCGAGACCTTCCTGTCCCTGTCCGCGCTGCGGTTCGCGCCGTTCGACTACCAGTTGCAGGCGGCCCGCAGCGCGCTGCGGCGGATGCGGGGCCGGGCGATCCTGGCCGACGAGGTCGGTCTCGGCAAGACCATCGAGGCCGGCCTGATCCTGGCCGAGCTCCGGCTGCGCGGGCTGGCCGACCGCTGCCTGATCATCACCCCGCCCGGGCTGCTGGCCCAGTGGCAGGAGGAGCTCGAGCGCAAGTTCGCCGTGCCCACGGTGCTCGCCGGACGGGAAACCACGATCCACGGACGGGAGGCGGGCACGCCCTGGCGCGGCGGTGGCATCGACCGGCCGGTCATTATCGCGTCGCTGGCCACGGCGCGGCGCGACCCGCTCAGGACCGTGCTGACCGAGGACCAATGGGACCTGATCATCGTCGACGAGGCGCACCGGGTGAGGGCGCCGCGCAGCGCCTCGGGGAAGCTGATCCGCGCGCTGCGCTCGCGTCACCTGCTGCTGCTCACCGCCACCCCGGTGGAGAACCGGCTGCAGGATCTTTACGAGATGGTGAGCCTCGTCGCGCCCGGCCTGCTGGGCACGTCCGCGCAGTTCCGCGCGGCGCACGGCGCGGGAGGAGCCGGGCCGGGCACGGAGCCGCGGAACGCGCCTGCCCTCCGGAAGCGGACCGCCGAGGTGATGATCAGGCACCGGCGGAGTGAGGTCAGCGTGCTGCTGCCGCAGCGCCTGGCCGAGACCTTGCTGATCGAGCCGCCGGCCGCCGAACGCGACTGGTACGCCGACCTGGCGGCCCGGATCCGCGCTCAGGGCGGGGCCGCCGCGCCGTCGCTGCGTCTCGCGCTGCGCAGTGCGGCGAGGCTGGCCGGCTCCAGCCCGGCGGCGGCCGCGTCCCCGCTCCGCAAGATCGGATGGGACGATCTGGCCGCCCGGGCCGAAGCCCTGGTCGGCTCACCGAAGGGCGCCGCGCTGCTGGACCAGCTGCGGCGGTTCGACGGGGAGAAGGTACTGGTCTTCACCGCGTTCCGGCACACTCTTGATCAGCTCGCCGCCCAGGTGACCGCGGCGGGATTTCCTGCCGCGGTGTACCACGGCAGCCTGCCGCGGGCCGAGAAGGAACGTGCGGTGGCCGCCTTCCGGGACGAGGTCGGCGTCCTGCTGTCCACCGAGTCGGCCGGTGAAGGCCGCAACCTCCAGTTCTGCCACGTCATGGTCAACATGGACCTGCCGTGGAATCCGATGCAGATCGAGCAGCGGCTCGGGCGGCTGCACCGGGTCGGTCAGGACCATGACGTGCTCCTCACCAACCTGGTGGCGAGGGGCACGATCGAAGAGCAGGTGCTGCGCGTCCTCGAAACGAAGATCAATCTGTTCGAGCTCGTCGTCGGCGAGCTCGACATGATCCTGGGCCGGGTGACCGACGACTTCGACTTCGAGTCGACCGTCTTCGACGCGTTCGTCCAGTCCGGTGACGATGCCGAGTTCGCCGAGCGGATGGAGGTCATCGGCGACGATCTCGCCCGGGCCCGGACCGGCTACCTGGCCAGCCGGGCGGCCCTGGATGGCCTGGTCGGCGAGGAGCCGGGGTGATGGATCCGGCCCTGGCGTTCTGGCTGCGGCACGTCGCAGCGGAAGGCGGCCTGTGGGAACCGGCCGGGGACAGCACCTACGTCGTCCTGCCGCCGGTTCTGCGCGACGCCTACCGGCTCCAGGAGGAGCTGCAGATCACCGCCGATCCCGACGTCGCGCGGGAGGACGGGGCGACCTTGCTCGCCCTCGGGCACCCGGTCCTCGCGGAGGCGGCCGAACGCGTCCTGGCCTCCGGTGATGCCGGGCGCCGCGTCCTGGCCCGGCCCGCATCCGCGCGGCCGGGTACCGATGTCCTGGCCGCCGCGGTCCGGGACGCGTTCCCGGTGAATCATGGGCGGATCGACCTGGCCGGCGAGCCCGCGTTCGTGTGGCACCCGGTGGTCCGGGTCGGCGCGCTGGTCGTCTACGAGCTGTCGGCCGAGGATCAGTTCCAGGAGCAGGCCGAGCAGTGGGTGGACGGCCTGGCACGCTGCCTCCTGCCGCCCGCTCTCGCCGAGCGGCTTACCCGTGCTGCTGCCGACGGGCATGACGCACCGGGGCCGCCCGCCGGTGATGCCCCCGACGGCGACCCGCTGGCTGCTGTCGCTGAGGCACACCGGCTGATCGACGCGGACGCTGGCGCCCGCCGCGAGGTGCTGTCCGCTCAGGTCCGCGACGCGCACGAGGCGGAACACGCCCGCGCCGCCGCCTACTACGCGGACGCGATCGCCGGCATCGAACGCCGGCTGGCCACGGCTCCCGGCGACCGGAAGCCCGTGCTCGAGCAGCGGCTGCGCAGCACCAGGGAGGAGGAAGCCCGGCGTCTCGCCGAGATAGCGGAGAAATACCAGGCGCGCCACTCCATCCGCCCGTACCGGCTGCACGTGATCGAGGTGCCGGCGCTGCGGGTGCCGGCCGATGTGCGGCGCGGCGACCGCCGGTATCCGATGACCTTCGACTGGCTGCTGCCGGCCGGGGCTTTCTCCCCGGTGCGCTGCCCGTCCTGTGGCGGCGACGCGCCGCTGGTGGCGGGCAAGCAAAAACTCGGCTGCGAGCGGTGCCTGCCCCGCACCCCCGGGCCTTCGGTGCCGTCCCCGGCGGCCAACGCGCGTCCTCCTGCGCCTCCACCCGCGGCGGCCAAGGCGCCTCCCGCGGCCATGAGCCCCCGGTCGGCCAGCGTGCCGCCTGCGGCCAGGCGGCAGCCGCCCCCGGTCCCGCCGCATGTCCGGAAGGAACGGCGCGCGGCGCCGGGCAAGCTCGCGGAACGGCTGTGGAATGCCGTGGCCGCCGGGCCCGCCGGAGACGCGGGCGCCGTCCTGGCCCCGGGATCACCGGCGGCCGCGCTGCACGGGGTGCTGGGCGCCCCGGGGCTCACCCGCGTCCTTGGCCTGCCAGCCGGCGAGGCGCCGGCCCGTTTCAGCGCGCAGCCCGCAGGCAGTACGGGCCACGGTGACCTCATCGCCGGCCTGCTGCTCGGCGACGGCGGGACCGAATGCCGCTACTACCTATGCTGCCAGGATGCGCTGGTGGCCGAGGTGCTGCCCTACCCCGTGACCGCGGGCGGGGAATTCCTGGCCGGCTACTGGTGGGGGCGGCGCTGGGCTGCGGCCGGGGGAAGCCCGTCCGGCCCGGTCCAGGCGCGCTCCGGACTCGATCCCGTCGGGAAAGCCCTTCTCCACGCGGGGCCTGGATGGAACGGCCTGCCGGTGACGGCGCGGGCCCTGGCCGCCTGGGCGCGGATACGGGCCGGGCATCCGCGGCTGCGGGCGGCGCATCCGGTGCCGGTCCTGGCCGCCGCCGTCGACCGCCTCGTCGCTTACCGTGCGGGCGGGAGAGCCACGTTCGCGGACGCCGCCGCCGTCTACATGGCGGACGAGAAGGCGGTCCGGCAAGCTGACCGCGCGGTACGCGCCCTGCTCGCCCTCGGCCCCGGCCAGCCCTGGTAGGCCGGCCGGCGAGCTCGGGGCCATGGGATACGGTCGGTTGCTGTCCGGAAGGGAGCCGCGGATGGACTTGGGCCTGCGGGGCAGCCGTGCACTGATCACGGGGGGAAGCAGGGGCATCGGCCTGGCGGTCGCTGACGCGCTGGCCGGCGAGGGGGCAGCCGTCGGGCTGGTCGCCCGTGACGCCGGTGGCCTGGCCGCGGCCGCGGAGCACCTGAGCCGGCAGGGGGTGCCCGTGGCGACCGCCGCGGCCGATGTGACCGACACGGCCGCGCTGGGCCGGGCGGTGCAGGACATCGCCGCCGAGTTCGGCGGCCTGGATCACCTGGTCGCCAACGCGGGCGGCACCGTCGGCCGCGGCAACCTCGGCAGTGCCCTCGCCGACGAGTTCACCGCGACGTTCGCGCTCAACGCCGGGCATGCCGCGGAACTGATCCGCGCGGGCCTGCCGTGGCTGCGCGCCAGCGACCACGGCGCGGTCGTGATCATCTCCTCGATCACCGGCATGCGCCCCGCGCCGCGCACCGCCTACGCGGCGGCCAAGGCCGCGGAGATCCAGCTTGCCGCGACCGCGGCCCAGGAACTGGCGGCCGCGCGCATCCGGGTCAACGCCGTCAGCCCGGGCTCCATCCTGTTCCCCGGTGGTTCCTGGGAATCGTTCGCCCAGGAGAATCCCGGCGACTTCGGCACCTTCCTGGCCACCCAGTTCCCGTTCGGCCGCCTGGGGCACCCCCAGGAGGTCGCCGACGTGGTTACCTTCCTGCTGTCAGCACGGGCCGCGTGGATCACCGGGGCCAACATCGTGGTGGACGGCGGCCAGCGCTACCCCAGCGCCCGCCAATTCGACTAGCCGCTGTTCAGGTCACCTTCAGAGTGCCCCGCCACATCCCCTCCGTGAGCGGATCTTCGGCACGCGAGGAACCGAGCGCTCTCGATCCCCAAGCGTGCAGGCTGCCGGGCTACGGAAGTTCCGAATCTTTCCGGATATCGCATGTGCGGAACGGGAAAACAAGAAAAAAATAAGCGAACGAGACTCAATCCAGAGAATATGCCCCGAACTGCATAAGAGCTCCCGGGCCTTCAATTCCAGGATATCGCTACCCACTCACCTGATATCGGCGCCAGGTATATACCTGACTGCGGCAGGCCAGCCGAAGTGTTCGCAGGGCTGCTCACCGAATTGCCACTGCCGGTTGACGCTGCCCACGGGGCGGGTTACATTTCAGCAGGCACTTGGGATGCATCTCGGCATGAGCAAACGGCGCATTTCGCTAGTCAGCGTACTATCGCGGCCGCCTGGCAGGCACAGAATGATGCGCGAGCCGCACGAGAGCCACACATGACAGGTGCTGCCTGAAATCACGAGTTTCATCGCATCCCGTTCGGAGGTCCGGGCATGAGCCTGGTCGAGATGCAGTCCTGCTTGGCTCGCCTTTACGTCAGCAACACGTTCCGGGCGCTGGTACGCGGCGATGCGCAGGCTGCACTCGCCGGCTACGCCCTGACCGGCGAGGAAGCCGCCGCGATCGAGGCGGTCGATCCGAATATGCTCGACGTTTTCGCCGCCATGCTGGTCGGCAAGCGCAGGAAGCGCTTCGAGCGAGCGTACGCGGCGTCCTTCGCCCAGCACGGCGCGGCGCTGCACGCGGTGCTGCGGCGCTTCCTCGAGATCCACCCGGCGTCCCCGGCGACCAAATCCCACCTGGATACGCTCGCCTTTGGCCGATTCGCCGAGGAGACGTTCGCCGACCACGAACGTTACGTCGACTGGGCCGGTGATCTCATACGGTTCGAGCGGCTCTGCTGCGATGCCACCTTCGGCCAGCCGGCGGCCGGAACCGGCGACGCCCCAGATGAGGACACAGCTGAGGACACAGCTNNCACCCCGCCGCCTGCGCTCGCCGACCTTCCCGCGCTTCTGCCCGGGGTGGTGATCGACGATTACCGCTACGACGTGGTCGCTCTCGAGGCCGCGCTACGCGCCGGCGGCACGGTACCCGACGACGCGGCGGTGGCCCGTACCACCATTGTCTTCCGGCCCGGGCGTCACGAGGACGGGCAGCAGATCCTGCGGGTGAACGGCGCGACCGCGCTGGTGCTGCGCAGGTGCCACGGCGAACTCACGGTCGGCGAGATCGTCACAGCAGTGCAGAGCGAACTACGCGCTCCGGATCTGACCGACCCGATCCGCGACGCGATCGGTCGGCTGCAGGGCCTGCGGGTCCTGTCCATCACAGCGAGGAGAACCAGGCCATGACCTCGTCCACGCAGTTTCTGGACGCCATCCCCTACCTCGGATCCGGGCTCGGGTACCGGCGCGAGATCGGCAGCCGGATCCTCGACGCGGGTGACCGCGTCGACGTACTCGAGGTCGTCACCGAACAGTTCATACAGGCCGAGGACGAACTTGCCGCGCTAGTCGACCGCTTCCCGGTCATCCCGCACGGGGTCGGCCTGTCGATCGGCACGGCCGGGCCGCTGGACCGGGAGTATCTGCGGTCGGTGAAGCGGGTTTCCGACATCACCGGCGCGCCCTACTACAGTGAGCATCTCGCGGTGACGCGCGCGCCTGGCATCGACATTGGCCACCTGTCCCCCGTCTGGTTCACCAACGAGGTGCTGCGCGCCGTCATCGACAACGTGCACGCCGTCCAGGACTTCCTCGGCAAGCCCTTGGTGCTCGAGAACATTTCTTATCTGTTCGACATACCAAACGCGACGATGACGCAGGCCGAGTTCTTCCATCGGCTGGTCGACGCCACCGGGTGCGGCCTGCTGCTCGACGTCGCCAATGTCAACGTCAACGCTCAGAACCACCGCTTCGACCCGGTGGAGTTCCTCGACTCGATGCCCCTGCACGCGGTCGTGCAGATCCACATGGCCGGCGGCTTCTGGAGCGACGGCATCTATTTCGACGGCCATTCCGAGCCAATGGACGAGGCCACCTGGCAGTTGCTGGACGTGCTGCTGGAACGGGTTCCCATCCGCATCAGCATCGTCGAGCGGGACGCCAACTTTCCCGATGAGCTGACCCCGCTCCTCGACGACGTCGACCGTATCCGGCGGGCGATCTCCGCGGTCCGCGCGCCCGTCATGGCGCCGCCTCATTGATCCCAGCGGCCCGGTGATCCCGGCGGCGGAGTGGTCCCGGCGGCGGACCCGCCGATGCCGACATCGCGCAGCCCACTTCGGGCCGTACGGCGTCGGCGGGTGGCCCGCCCCGCGATGGACCGAATGCCCGCTGATCCTCAAATCGGGATCGCCGGGGCGCAGCGCCCACGGCGTTGCGGGCTTACTGGCGCCGCACCCGACCTCATCAACGCGCTTTCCGGCGTGCGAGATTACCGAACGTGGCCGCCGTCGCACCCACACTTGTCATGCGAACAGTGTGCCGCAGGGTCGGCGCCGCCGTCCGTGGTCGGGCGGGCCACATCAGCGATCAGGAACTCCACCGGCGCACGATCCGGATCGACGGGGCGGATCGGCGCACTGGCCAGTGCCGTCACGTCTTCGTAGGTTGTTGTCATTTGTCCCCCTTATGATTAGCATTCCCGCATCGCTGCGAGCCAGTGCCTGTTATGCACCGGCCCTTACGTCTTGCCGCGCCTTCCGGAGAAGGGCCGAAGTAGCCAACTGGCTAGCGAAATGTGCTCGTGTCCGGCGCGGAGATGCATTCGAAGTTCCGCATTGAGAAATTTAATGTATCCCCGGGGCCGGGCGGCGTCAACAGTCGGCAGAATCCCGGTAAGGATCCCAGCGAAAACTTTCGCCGGCACACTGTAGCCAGTTCCGTTCCTCCGGGAATCCTGGGCCGGAATAAATCAGCGTCCCGTTCCGGTGGCCGGGCTGTTAATCCGGGAGTTAGCGGCGCCGTCACGGTGAAAGAGGAAAGGACGGGCATTAGGGGCAAAATATAACCTGCCGGTCACCTGCGGTAGATATTTGGCATCTCCGCAGCTTGGAATCATTTGCTACGGAACGGCCAGTGAGACGCACAATGCTGACGGCAAGTACGTCGCTTACCCCGGCCCCGGCTACCGGTCGGCGCGGACTCGTCACTCGCGCTCGGCTCCTGTCTCCGGGATCGGCTCCTGTCTCCGGGCTCGGCGGCTTGCGGGCCGCTGATCATCTAAGGGACAATGGGCGCCTGGCGATGAGGCTCGCCATAACCGCCCGGCGCAAGCCGCGCTGATGGCCTCTACCCCTGTTCGCGCGTGTGTGCCGTCTGGGTGTAGGAGGCCATGGTGACAGAAGACACCACCGAGCAATCCGGCAATGATCCGGGGGCCGCGCGGTGAGCGCGGCCCTCCCGGTCCTGGTCATCCAGCTTCTCCAGGTGCTGACCGTCGCGGTCGCGGCGCCCGGGCTGACGGGCGTGATCGCCCGGATGGAGGCGCGACTGCAGGGCCGGGCCGGCCCGCGCCTCCTGCAGCCGTATTACGACCTGGCGAAGCTGTTCCGCAAGGAGGCGCTGGCCCCGGAGGGAGCGGGCTGGTTCTTCCTGGCCGCGCCGGTGCTGGCGGTGGCGGCCTACCTGACCGTGCCGCTGCTGATCCCGGTGCTGACCACCTATGGGCTGCCGCTGGGGTACATGGGCGACATCCTGGGNNCAGCTCGGCTCGAGCCGGGCCAAGACGTTCTCGGCGATCACCGAGCCGGTGGTGCTGTTCGTCGTGTTCACGGTGGCGCTGCTGACCGGCACCGACCTGCCGTACGCGCTCGCGGCGACGGTGCGGTCCTCGGCCGGGCAGATCGTGCGGCCGGCGCACCTGCTCGCTTCCGCCGCGCTGTTCATGGTCATTCTGAGCGAGACGGGCCGGATCCCGGTGGAGACGCACACCGGGACCAATGAGTTCGGCATGATCGACGAGGCCCGGCCCTTCGAGCACTCCGGCCCGTACTTCGCGCTGCTGAAGTGGGGCTCTGAACTGAAGCAGCTCATCTTGTACACGATCCTCGCCAACGTGTTCCTCGCCCCCTGGGGGCTGGCGTCCACCCGGCAGGCCGGTTCGGTGCTGCTGGCCATCGCGGCCCTGCTGGCGAAGGCCACGGCGATCGGTGCCGTCGTCGCCGTGATCGACAGCTCGTTCGCCAAGCTGCGGCTCTTCAAGATCACCGAATTCGTGGCCGCGGCGTTCCTGCTGGCCGTGCTCGGCGTGTTCACGCTGTACCTGGGAGGTGGCTGATGGATCCCGGCCAGGCCCCGGGCGTCTACCCGGGCGCCGCCAACGTGATCGCCACGCTCATGCTGGTGCTGGAGTTCGGCATGCTGCGGCAGGCCCTGATCAGGGACCAGATCCGGCTGTATGCGGCGCAGTCCGCGCTGATTTCGGTGCTGGCCATCGTCATCGCCGCCGAACGGGGCCTGCCCGACCTGTACGCGCTGGCCGGGCTGTCGGCCGCGCTGAAGGTGGTGGCCGTCCCGCTGGTGGTGCGGCGCCTGCTCGGCCGGACGGGCCACGACGAGGCGCCCGGCGTGGCCGGGAGCTTCACGTTCGGCGTGGCCAACACCGTGCTGGGCTCGATCGGCCTGGCCGCGTTCGGGTACTTCTGTTTCGGGGCGCTCGGTATCCACTCACCCGTGGCGCCCGCGGCCGCGCTGGCCATCGCGGGCGCGATGGTGCTCGTCGCGTTCGGGCTGATGATCGTCCGGCGTGACGTCGCCTCCCAGGCCGTCGGCTTCTTCTCGCTGGAGAATGCGATCTCGCTGGCCGCGCTGGTGGTGGCGGCCGGGCTGCCGCTGATCCTGGAGACCGCGTTCCTGTTCGACCTGCTGGTCGCCGTGGTGGTCTTCGCGATGCTGATGCGGGCCCACCACGCCCGCACGGAGTCGCTGTCCACGGCCGACCTGACCAGGCTGCGGGGGTAGGCGATGTTCGCCGTCATCGTGGCCCTGGTGGCCGTCCCGTTCGCGGCCGCGATCGCGTCGCTGATCGCGCCGCCCCGCGCCGGGGCCGCGATCACCGTGACGTCGGGGGTGGCCAGCTTCGGCCTGGTGCTGGCGCTGGTCCCGGCGGCGGCTCACCGCACCCTCGGCTACGGGTCGTATGTCCGGGTCGATGCCGTCAGCGTCATCTTCATGCTGGCCACCGGGTTCCTGTACGCGGCCGTGGCCGTGTACTGCGCCGGTTACGTGCGGAAGGAGACGGAGGGGGAGGAACCCGCCGCCGCGCGCCGTTACACCCGCCGGTTCTACGCCCTGTTCAACCTGTTCGGCTGGTCGATGCTGGTCGCGCCCACGATGAACAGCCTGGCGCTGCTATGGATCGCCGTCGAGGTGACGACCGTCGTCTCCGCCCTGCTCGTCGCGCTGGAGAACACCGACGCGGCCGTGGAGGCCGCGTGGAAGTACGTGCTCATCGCCTCGGCCGGCCTCGGCCTCGGGCTGCTGGCGACGATCTTCGCCTACTTCGCGGGCGCGCAGGTCCTCGGCCAGCACTACGACCTGGCCCTGAACACGGTGCTGCAGGTCGGCGCGCGGTTGCCGCACACGCCGGTCCGGCTCGCCTTCATGCTGGCGGTGCTGGGTTACGGGACGAAGGTGGGCCTGTTCCCGGTGCACACCTGGCTGCCCGACGCGCATTCCGAGGCCCCGACGCCGGTCTCTGCCCTGCTGTCCGGGTCACTTCTCGCGGTCAGCTTCTACGCGATCCTGCGCTATTTCCAGATCGCCACGGCGACCCTGGGCAGTGCCTTCCCGCGTGACGTCCTGCTGGCCTTCGGGGTCGCCTCGCTGCTGCTCGCGTCCCTGTACCTGCTGGACCAGCGGGACCTGAAACGGCTGCTCGCCTACTCCAGCGTGGAGCACATGGGGATCCTGGCCATCGGGGTCAGCTTCGGCGCCCCGGTCGCGCTGGCCGGCGTGATGCTGCACGTGCTGGCGCACGCGGCCGCCAAGGGAAACGCGTTCATGGGCGCAGGGGTCTTCACGATCAAGTTCGGCAGCAAGCAGATCTCCGCCCACCGCGGCGCTATGGACCTGCTGCCCTGGAGCGGCCCGATGTTCCTGCTCGCCGTGTTCGCGCTGTCCGCGATGCCGCCGTTCGGGATCTTCCGCAGCGAGTTCCAGATCGTCGCCGGGGGCTTCAGCTCGCACAGCTATGCCGCGGCGGCGGTCCTGGTCGTTCTCGTCACCGTGGCGTTCTTCGGTCTCACGGCCTCCGCCACCAGCATGCTCCTGAGCTCCCCCCGGTCCGCCACCGTCCGCGGTGAGCCCAGCGCCTGGATGGTCGTACCGGTGGTGGCGGGGATCGCCGTCCTGCTCGTCCTCGGATTGCACCCGCCCAGCGAACTGACCGGGCTCATCTCGCGGGCCGTGGCCCAGCTCGGGGGCGCGGCATGACGCTGCCGGCGAGCGAAACGGGCGCCGCGGAGCTGTGGGAGAAGCTGGCCGCGCGGATCGCCGCCGGGGACCGGTTCGCCGGGCTGTTCGCCGCCCTCCGCTCCCCGCACTCCGGTGACGCCGCCGCGGGCGCCGCGCTGGTCCTGTCCGCGCACGTGGCGGCCGGGGCCGGGATCGACACCATGCAGGTGGCGCTGCCGCCGGGCGCGGCGGGCTATCCCGCGCTGACCCCGCTGGTGGGCGCGGCGTTCTGGTACGAGCGGGTGATCCACGACCAGTTCGGCGTGGTTCCCCGTGGGCATCCCCGGCTGGCGCCGCTGGTGCTGCACGGTTCCGCGGAAGACCACGCGCTGCCCCGGCACGTGGCCGGGTACGGGATGTTCACGATCCCGCACGGCCCGGTCCGTTCGGGAGTCATGGAATCCATCGAGTACCTGGTCGAGACCCCGGGCGAGGCGATCCCGCACCTCAACATGCGCGTCTTCTACAAGCACCGGGGCATCGAGAAACGGTTCGAGGGCATGAGTGCCGCGGACGGCGTGCTGCTCGCCGAGCGGGCCGAGGGGATCGCCTCCGTCGCGCACGCGCTCGCCTACTGCCACGCGATCGAGCGCATCGCGGGCTGCTCGCCGCCGGAGCTGGCCGGCCTGGTGCGGGTCCTGCACGCGGAGCTGGAGCGGATCGCCAACCATGTCGACGTGGCCGCGAAGCTGGCGGACGCGGCCGGCCTGGCGGTGGCCGCCGCCCGGTTCGCGGTCCACAAGGAGCGGGTGCTGCGTCTGGTCAGCGGGCTGTGCGGGAGCCGGTTCGGCCGGGGCGTCGTCGTCCCCGGCGGCGTCAGCGCACGGCCCCGGATGAGCCCCGGCGCCCTGCTGACCGAGCTCGGCCGGCTGGAGAAGGCCGTGATGGCGGACGCCGACTCGCTGATGGCCACCTCCTCGTTCCTGGACCGGCTGCGCACCACCGGCCCGCTGACCCCGGCGCGGGCGCGTGAGCACGGGGCGCTGGGCCCCATCGGCAGGGCCTCCGGATTCTCCGCCGACGCCCGGACGGAGCGGCCCTACGATGCGTATCCGTCGCTTGGCCTGCTCCCCGTCCGCGCGCACGAGACCGGGGATGCGCTGGCCCGGCTGGCCGTGCGCTGGGACGAGGTCGTTCAGTCCTTCGATCTGCTGCGCCGGGTGGCCCGCGAGCTGGCCGGTACGGCCGCGGGCGAGCTGGCCGGTACGGACGGCGGCGGAGCGACGGCAGCCGCGTGCGAGCCTGCCGCGGGGCGGGCGGCCGGCTGGGCGGAGGCGCCGCAGGGCGAGGTCCTCTACGACGTGACGCTGGAGGACGGCCGGATCAGCCGATGTCACCCCCGATCGGCGTCCTTCCACAACCTCGTGCTCATGCACGACGTGTTCGCCGGGGACATCCTCACCGACTTCCCCTTCATCGAGGCGAGCTTCGGGCTGTCGGTCGCGGGAGTGGCGCTGTGACGGGGCCGGCGGGACACCGGGAAGGTGGGACGGCATGAGCCTGTGGGCGCTGCGGGGCCTGCGCAACGGCGTGGTCACGACAAAGTGGCCGAAACGGCCGGACGGTTACGCGGACGGCTGGCGCGGCCCGGCCGTCGTACAGAACCAGGACGTTGCCGAGCCGGTCGGGCTCGGCGAGCTGTGCCCGACCGGCGCCATCTCCGCCGGTGCCGGCGCATCGACCCGCGCCGTGCGCCTCGACCAGGGCCGGTGCATCCTCTGTGGTCGCTGCGCCGAGGCGCGCCCGGACGTGTTCGCCTGGTCCGCGGGCGCGACCGGATCCGATGCCGCCGCGCTGACCCGGGAGGGGCTCGTGCTCCCGCACCTGCCGGAAGACGATGAAGCGATCGGGGCGGCCCGCGCGCGCCTGCGCGAGCGCACCGCCGCGCTGCGCCGCAGCGTGCATGTGCGTCATGTCGACGGTGGATCCGACGGCAGCGAGGAATGGGAGGTTCAGGCCCTGCTCGGTCCCGTTTATGACATCCATAGGCTCGGTGTCTTTTTCACCGCCAGCCCGCGCCACGCCGACGTTCTGCTGGTCACGGGGGCCGGGTCGGCGGGGATGGCGGGACCGCTGCGGGCCACGTACGAGGCGATGCCCGATCCCCGGGTGGTCATCGCCGCAGGCGCCGACGCGGTCAGCGGCGGCCTGCTCAGTGCTGGCCTGAACAGTGCTGGCCCGAACAGTGCTGGCCCGGACAGTGCTGGCCCGGACAGTGCTGGCCCGGACGGCGGCAGCGCTACCGTCATGGGCGGAGTTTCCGGCATCGTCCCGGTCGATGTCTGGGTGCCCGGCTCCCCGCCGTCTCCGTTCGGGATCCTCAATGCCCTGCTGATCGCCGTGGGCCGCCTCGCTGACGACTGGAAGGGGGCGCGGTGAGCTGGCTGTTTGCGGCCGGCCTGGTGCTGCTGGCCGTGGCCGCGGCGGGTGATCTGCTCGGCGTCCCGCGCCCGGGGCGCGGAAGGGTGAGCGGGCTGCCGTATGTGCTCGGTGCGGCGGCCTCCGGCTGCCTGGCCACGGCCGGCGGCGCCGCGCTCGCCGGGCCTCCGGTCCGTCTCGGCACCGGCGGCCTGTTCGGCCAGGTCCTGCCCGGGCAGCAGGCGCCCGGGCTTTCCGCCGACCGGCTGTCCGGCCTGTTCCTGCTCATGGCGCTCGGCGCTGCCGTGCCGGTCTCGGTGGCGTTCGCCAGCTGGGCGGCCCAGCCGGGGGCCGTCGGCCGCCGGGGCCTGGGGGCCAGCTACGCGCTGGCGCTCGGCTCGGTCGCGGTGATCGTGACGGCCACCGACGCGTTCACGGTGCTGTTCGGGTGGGAAGCGCTGACCGTCGCGTTCTACCTGCTCGCCGGGTTCGAGCGCGGCCGGGCCGGACGGGCGGGGGCGGCGCAGATCACGCTCGCGTTCGGCCGGATCAGCGGGGCCGCACTGCTGGCCGGGCTGCTCCTGCTGGCCAGCGAATCACACTCGATCGCGCTGGCCTCGTTCGCGCGGGTGCCCGGCGGCGCGGTGCGGGCCACGGCGCTGGTCCTGCTGCTCGTCGGGTTCGCGGTCAAGGCCGGGCTGGTGCCCTTCCAGGTGTGGCTGCCGCGCGGCTACGCCGCCGCCCCCGGCCCCGCCCGGGCGATCATGGCCGGGGTCTGCGTCAACGTCGCGTTCTACGGGATGTGGCGGACGCTCGCGCTGCTGGGCCGGCCGCCCGGCTGGCTGGCGGGGATGCTGCTCCTGGCGGGCGGGTTCACCGCGCTGCTCGGCATCGCCCACGCCGCGGTGCAGAACCGCCTGCCGCGGATCATCGCCTACTCCAGCGTGGAGAACAGCGGCCTCATCATCGTCGGCTTCGGCGTCGCGCTGACCGGGGCGGCCGTGCGGGACGAGCGGCTGGTCGCGGTGGGCCTGCTGGCCGCCACCTTGCAGATGATCGCGCACACCGCGGCCAAGTCCCTGCTGTTCACCTCCGGCGCCGGCATTGAGGCGGTGGGCGGCGGCGATGACCTGGAGATGCTCCGGGGGATGGGCCGGCGGGCACCGTACAGCGGCACGGGGCTGACGGTCGGCTCACTGACCCTGGCGGGCTTGCCGCCCACCGCCGGCTTCGTGTCCGAGTGGTTCCTGCTGGAATCGCTGATGCAGCAGTTCCGGGTGCCCGGCCTCGGTTACCGGCTCGTGCTCGCGCTGGCCGGGGCCGCGGTCGCACTGACCGCCGGATTCGCCGGGGTGACGTTCGTCCGGCTGGTCGGGTTCGTGGTCCTCGGCAAGAGCCGGCCGGCGGGACCGCCCGGTGGTGCCCGCGGCCGCGAGTTCGGCTGGGCCGGTCGTGCCGCCGTCGCCGTACTCGCCGCGTGCCCGCTGGCGATCGCCGCGGTGACCCCGCTGGAGATCCGGGTCATCGCCGCGGGCCTGTCGCCCGTCGTTCCGCGCGCCGTCACGCTGGGGGCGCTGAAATCCCCCTGGGTGCTGCAACCGGTCTTCGCCGGGTTCTCGATCTTGTCGCCGTCCTGGCTCTGGCTCGCCATCCCCGCGCTCGTTCTGCTGGTGGGGCTCTTCACCTGGGCCGTATCCGGCCGGCGGATGCTGCGGGTCAGGCGGGTGCCCGCGTGGCGCTCGGCCACGATCGGCGTCGAAGGCGAGGACTCCTACACCGCGTTCGGCTACGCCAACCCCACCCGCCGGGTGCTCGCCAACGTGCTGCACACCCGGTCCGAAGTATGGGAGCTCCCCGCCGAACGTGACGGTGCGGGGGGTGGCGCCGAAGAGNNTACCTTGGCTACAGCTCCGACGTGATCGAGGTCGTGGAAACCTACCTGTACCGTCCCGCGTTCCGCCTCGTCGCGGTCATCGCCGCCGCGGCGAAACGGCTCCAGTCCGGCCGGCTCGATGCCTATCTGCTGTACATGCTCATCGCGCTCGTCGCCGTGATCGCCGTGGTCACCGCACTGGCCTGAGGACCGGGGGATCGCGGCCCGGTGACGTCCACGGAACGGGCAATCTAGCGGTCGTCTCGGTGAAATAATTAGTAACGGATCCATTTTTAGGGTGCAGTCCAAGCTGGCAGGATTCCCGTTAGACTGGCAGAGATGCCCAGCACCGGACTGCGCGAGCTCAAGAAGGCGCGCGCCCGTCGGCTCATCGCCCAGACCGCAGCGCGCCTGTTCGCCGAGCGCGGCTATGAAAACGTCGCCGTCAGCGACGTGGCGCGCGAGGCCGAGGTCGCCGAGCAAACGGTCTACAACTACTTTCCGACCAAGGAGCAGCTGGTCACCGACCGTGACCAGGAGATCCAGGATCGGCTGTGCGACCTGATCCGCTCCCGGCCGCCGGCTGTTACTCCGGCCGCTGCTATCCGCGGCTACGTCCTGGAGTCCGTCGCCGGGATTCGCCGCATCCCGGCGGAGATCTGGCGGGGCGAGATCGGCTACCTGGCGGCCATCAGTCCCGCCGTCCACCGGCTGGCGCTGGAGCTGGCCGACCGCCAGGCCGTCGCCCTGGCCCGCGCCGTCAGCGACACCACCACCGTCCCGCCGGAGGTGGCCAGGCTGCAGGGGATCGCGCTCGCCGGCGTGTTCCAGATCATCATCAACGAGGCCGGTCGGCGCACCCGCGAGGGCCAGAGCCAGGCGGAGATCGCTGACGAGCTGTACCCGATGGTGGAGAACATCCTCGGCGAGCTCGACCGCTGGCTCACCGTTTCAGGACCGCCAGCACCGCGCTAGTCGGGCCGCGGTCGCTTGCTGCCATCAGATGCGCTGTCTCGCGGTTAGCCGAGGCCGATCTGCTGCCGCTGCAGCGCGGCGTCCCAGAAGGCGGAGATGATGATGAGCTGGTCGCCGTCCCATTTGGTGGTCTGGCCGAACTCGAGGTCGAATGCTTTTCCTGTGGGGGGGATCACGGTGCCGTCGGGCAGGGTCATCTGCCCGGTGAAGGTGCCGGTGGCGTTGGTGACGACGGTGATCCAGTCGCCGTTGCCGAACTGGACCGGGTATGGGTCGCTGTGCACGTGCATGTCGGGGAACATACGCAGCATCTGCTGCATCGCCGCGGCGTGCGCTTCCTTTCCGTAGACCGGCTCGGCGAGCCCGGTGATGTAGGCGATCATGCCGGGGTGGTGGATCTCGTCGACCGCGGCGAAGTCGCGGGCGTTGAACGCGTCGTCGCCCTTCTTCATGAGCGCGAGCAGGCGGGCGGTCCGGCTGGTGTCTTGGGCCGGGAAGGTCATGAGGACTCCTTTTGCTGGGTGGTGAGGGTGACTTTCACGGCCGGATGGCCATGGCTGTGCATGCGGGCCGCCCGCGAGCGTGACGAGAAAACCTCGGCGTGGTCGGTGGCGAACTGCTCGAAGGTGCGCGCCGGCCGGCCAAGGAGTGAGGGCACATCGTCGGTGACGTAATCGGAGTCGCCCTGGGCGAACAGGGCCACCGCTTGGGCGTTCATCGCGGCGAGGCTCTCGGGGAGGCCGATGTCGATCATGGCCTGCGTTTGCTCTTCGACGGTCAGGGGCTGGAAGGTGATCGGCCGGCCGAGCAGTTTGGCGAGCACCACGGCCGCGTCTGAGAAGGAGATCGCCTCGGGCCCGGTGGGCCAGTAGGTCTTCCCCGCGTGCGGGGCGGGTGAAGCAGCGATCTCCGCGGCGACGGCGGCGACGTCGCGCGTGTCGATCATTCCGACGCGGCCGTCGCGCGCTGCGGAGCCGAAGCTGCTCGTCTTGGCGATGGATGCGGCCGACATAAGGAAGTTCTGCATATAGGCGTTGTTTCTCAGCAGCGTGTAACCGAGCCCGGAGGCGATCAGCCCGTTCTCTATTTCGGTCTGGCCGCGCCGCCGGGCTATGGGCGAGTCCGCTGAGGCTTTGCTGGTGATCTTCACGACGTGGCTGACGCCCGCGCGGACGGCGCTGCCGACCACGTTCAGCTCCTGGGCGGGTACCGCCGGGCTGACGAGCACCATGGTCGAGACGCCCCGCATCGCGGCGTCGATGGTCGCCGGGACCTCCAGGTCTCCCTCGGCGACTTCTGCTCCTGCCTGCGCCAGCGCGGTCGCCTTCGCCGGGTCGCGGACCAGGACCCGCACGGGCTCTTGTCGCTGGGCGAGCAGGCGTGCTGTCTCGGCGCCCACCTTGCCGGCGGTGGTGATGAGAATCATGGTCATGTCCCCTTTTGGCCGAGACGGAGATGCCTGGCGAACTGCCACCGGGATGGGCCAGGTGAATCTCGCCACATCCACTCGATGTTAGAGTCTGCTCTGATTTTAGTGTTCACTCTAACAATTTTCGCTCAGACTTATTCCCGCCTCGGGTCGCACGGTTGGTGAAGTCGGCCCGTTGCCGGTCAAATGTGGCCCGTTCGCTGGTTTTGCCGGTGTCCATCACGAGCAAGCACGATCAGTCCCCACGAGTACGACCAGCAGGCGGTTCGCAGCGGGAGTGGTGAAGGATTGCCCCGGTAGTGGCTGCACGCTGAGGGCCGCCTGGCACCGGCGCCGGTGCCGGCATCATCCGCTTGTGGCCTCAGTGGATCCTGGCCGGCCGCGACCGGGCCACCGGGCGATCACGGCTGGTGGAGCGGCTGCACGATTCCGGCAAGCCAGCATGGCCACGGCCGATACCCGCTACGGCGACATCAGCGCGGAGCACCCTCGCGAGGCCCCTGAGGGAGCTCGTCCGCCTGGGCGTCAACGGCATCATCACCAACGTGCCCGAGCTCCTCCGGGACGTGCTCACAGCGCAGTGACGGCCTTAAGACAGCCGAGGTGACGCACCGGCACAGGCAGTTGCGCTCGGCCACAAGTTAGTAATCAGCGTCAGTTACCAAATACCTCGTCGAGCCAGTCGAACATCACACGATGCTTCAAACCGAAGTTATCGAGCTGCCGGTAGAAGCATCCATCTTCGGGTGTGAATAGGTGTAGATCTGCGGTCTTGTTCACGATAGTCGCAATGGCATCGCGAGCCTGCTGAAGAAGTTCGGGGTAATCGCGCGAGTCATTGAGGCCGAGTGTCGGGCAGGTGATATTGCTCGTGTCTACCTTCATCTTCTTGATGGCTTCAGGACTGGTGAGCCCCCAGATCAGCGGAATAAGCGTCCCGGCATTCGAGGCCAACGTTTCCTTGTCCGCAGGTCCAGAAAGGACGTGCTTGAAGAACAGCGGCGCGATCGGCTCCATGTCAGAGACCAGTGGATCGACCACACACGCGGCGATCCGGTGTTCGTGCGCCGCTGCGCGGGTCATGATGTATCCGCCGCCCTCGCCGCCTCCATAGGCCGCGATCCGCGAGGTATCCACATCGCTACGGGCACACAAGTAGTCAACCACCGCCTTCACCGGCACTTCTGTGTCAGCACGGAATGCGATGCCATTGAAGGAGTTCAAACCGATGCCTGGCAGGTCGACCAGCAACGCATTGTAACCCCGCTCAAGCGCGGGAGGACCAACCCAGTAGTAGAGCTCCTCACACGCATTATCGCCAATGATGATCGTCGGCCGCTTTTGCCCGCTGGCATCCGGCCGAAGGAAGTACCCCGGGAGGACGGTCCCCTCATAGGGGATTGCGATGACCTCGATGGGCGGTTCGCTCAGGGCCGCGAACTGCTGGAACAGCGCGCGTGACTTCGTGATCGTGGCCCGGTAGTCCGAATCGGAAACCCGAACCGACCATGCAACGTTGCGATAGTAGGTGACGGCGCGCAGGTAGGACTCCCTGGCGCTAACCCGATGCCCCTTACTTTCGGCACTTCTCGCAATCCCCTCAACTCTTTCCGCGAGGGCATTCCAAGCCTCTCTCCAACTCTCGACGTCTCCCTCTCGGATCTGGGCGGCAGCGGAGTAACACTCCCCGATCTCGGATCCTTTGAAGCTATGCAGCGCCAGTGAGTGAAGAAAGGCCATATCCGTGAAAGAGTCTTTGAAGTAGAGGCTCTTCTTCTCACCGGTCTTTCCTGTGGTCTGTCCGGTCACGGCCATATTTTTCTCTTCCTAGTATCGTTCTTGAACATGTTCGCCGAACCAATCGCCCCGAACTGGTGACTTGTGGTTTAATGATGCCAACGCAATGAGCGTCGGCTCTTGGTGAACTTCCCGATCACGTGATGGACCTCATCAAACTCGCAACATCTGTGTACATCGTATGGGGCGTCGCCGAGGGCCCGGAGCGTCTCAAAGAAGAAGGACTGGTCGCTGAAAATCGCCCCTGCGGTCACTGCTGGCTTGGTCGAGACGGTCGATGTCATGGTGCTCCCGTAGCTGAGGAGGCGCAGATCCCGTACGGGGCCTGTCCACGCCGGCCGCGTGTTCTGGCGCAACGTAGCTGGCCAGGCCCGCAGCGCCGGGTGCCGAGCCAGCCCTCTGGTCCATTGTGGTCTCCTTCACCGGGGTTCAGGCATGCGCCGTGCGATTTGCCAGGCTGGCGGGGCCCCGGTCTCGGATGGCGGGAGCAGCGGGCCAGGTCCGCTGGTTTCTGGGTGGGGCCTTCGGCGGGACCTTAGCCGCGAGACGGCGGCGGGGGCGGCCCGAGGATAGGTGCGTCCGGCAAGCAAGGAATGCGGTGACCAAGACTATGGACGACGCAGTATCCGCGGGCCAGCCACGAGGCGAGGCGGCCGCCTCATCTGGTTTCCGCGGCAAGTATCTCAGCATTACCAGCTACAAGCGACGGCACAGGTGTGGCCACGCCGGTGTGGTTCGTCCAGCAGGACGGCAGGCTGCTGGTGCAGACCGATGCCGCGTCCGGCAAGGTGAAGCGCATCCGCCGCAATCCGGCGGTGCAGGTAGCGGCCTGCACGGCAAGCGGCCGGCTTCGCGGCGGGCAGGTACCCGCCGTAGCCGAAGTGCTCCCGGAGTCCGAGGTCAGCAGCGCCGAACAGCTCATCACCCGAAAGTACCGGGCCGACATCATGGTGATCGGGCCGCTGCGGTTCGTGCAATCCGTCCTGCATATTGGCCGGCCGCGTACCAGGCCGGTGATCCTGGCCATCACTCCCA
>PLRW01000239.1 GCA_003164955.1 Actinomycetota bacterium | reverse complement strand
CGCCATTGGGACATGACCTGGCTGCAGCAGCTTGTGGAGCGGGTTTCGGTACGCCCTTGGTTCCGTGATCGCGTAGACGTCGAACGTAAGGCCAGGGAGATACACGAGTACGAGAGTTACCAGATACCAGGCTTACTGCAGATATCAGACTATGCACGGGCAATCGTTAGCTCAGTCCGGCCGGTTCTGCCCGATGATGCTATTGAGCGCGCGGTCGCCCTGCGGATGACGCGTCAGCAAATTCTCGAACAAGATGAGGACGCACCGCTTGACCAGGACAACGCGCCGCATTTGTGGACGATTATCGATGAATCCGCGCTGAATCGCGTGGTCGGCAGTCCCGAGATAATGCGAGCGCAACGCGAGCATCTGCTACTTATGGCCCAGCGGCCTAATGTCACAATCCAGATCATCCCGAACGCAGAAGGTGCAACCTGTGCGTTTGGCCGCGCATTTGCCGTATTGGTGCCCCGCAGCAACAACTCTTCGGTCGTCTACTTTGAGGATGTGGGGACCGCTCGCTACATGCGTGATCGCGACGAAGTAAGCCGGTATGCGTTAATATTCGACTATCTGAGATCATGTGCGCTGAACGATACGCAATCAATCGAAGTCATCAAGGGTGGCATGAAATGAATTTCAATTGGCGCAAGTCCAGTTTTTCAGGTGGCGAGGGTAACTGTGTCGAGGCCGGCAACGCAGCCGGAGCTGTCGCCGTGAGGGACACGAAGCAGAACGGCATGGGTGACGTGCTCGCGTTCACGCCTGCGGCATGGCAGGCGTTCACGCGCAAGCTCAAGAAGTCTTAAGCGCGCAGCCACCGAGGCAGGTCATCCCTTGAGGGTGGCCGGTCTCTCTGCGTCCAGGTGCCTCTTGCGCCTCGTCAGCTTCACCGCCACAGCGCCGAGCGGTGGTGGGCCGCACGAAACCGACCCGGCCCATCGCAGCGCTGGATTTCGCCATATGACGGACGACCAAGCCCGGGCAAGGTTGCGCAGCAGGCAAGGAGGGTATGACCCGATTTCGCCTCCGTGTACTGACCCTCGTGTACTGGCCCCGTGTACTAAGAGGAGAGCGGCGAGATGTTTCAGAGGTTTACCGACAGAGCGCGGCGGGTCGTGGTCCTGGCGCAAGAAGAGGCCAGGGTGCTCAATCACAGCTACGTCGGCACCGAGCACATCCTGCTCGGCCTGATCCATGAGGGCAAGGGGGTCGCGGCCAAGGCGCTGGAGTCGCTCGGGATCGGCCTGGACGCGGTGCGGCAGCAGGTCGAGGAGGTCATCGGCCAGGGCCGCTACGCACCGTCCGGGCACATCCCGTTCACGCCGCAGGCGAAGAAGGTCCTGGAGCTGTCGCTGCAGGAGGCGCTGCGCCTCGGCCACAACTACGTCGGCACCGAGCATATCCTGCTGGGCTTGCTCCGCGAGGGTGACGGCGTGGCCGCGCAGGTACTGGTGAGGCTCGGCGCCGACCTGAACCGGGTACGTCAGGAGGTAATCCAGCTGCTGCACGCATACCACGAATCCCGCGCCGAACGTGATACTCCGGAGTAGCCGTCCCGGATTCCGGTGCAGCCGGAAGCGCTCGGCTAGCACCAGTAATACCGGGACGTGACCTCTCCTCGGCCCATCGTTCCGGTGCTTCAGCGGCCTTCAGCCGCCGGACCGCCGATGACGCCGGCCGTGCGCATGGCGGACAGCTCCCCGGCGCTGAAACCCAGCTCCCGGAGCACCGCGTCGGTGTGCTCGCCCAGCGCCGGAATGGGATCAAGCCGCCAGTCCCAGTCGGCCGATTCCGGTGGGGGCAGCAGCCCGTAGACCGGGCCCACGGGAGAAGGGATTTCCTTCCACCGTTCGCGTTCCTCCAGCTGAGGATGCTTGAGCACGTCGGTCGGGCCGTTGAGCCGGGCGTGCCCCAGTCCGGCGGCCGCCGCGGCGTTGCGGCATTCGGCCAGCGAGAGTCCCGCCGCCCACGCGCCGATCACCGCGTCGAGCTCAGCGCGGCGCGTCACGCGATCATGGTTGCCCGCGTAGCGCGGATCGTCGGCGAGGTCGGGCCGGTGCAGCACGTCCACGGCCAGCCGCCGCCATTCACGGTCGTTCGTCGTCCCGAGTACCAGCGTCTGCCCGTCCGCCGTCCGGTAGGCCCCGTAGGGCGCGACCGCCGGCGAGCCGAGGCCGACGGGCTGCACGTCGAAGCCGCCATATCGCGCCTGATTCAGCGCGAAGCCCATCCATTCGGCGACCACGTCGAACAGGCCGACCGAGATCTCGGTTCCCACCCCGGTGCGCTCGCGGACGAAGAGCGCCGTGAGGATGCTCGACAGGGCGTACATCCCGGCCCCGATGTCGGCGAGCGGGATACCGGGCTTGGCCGGCTGGTCCGGCGTACCGGTGATCGAGCAGGAACCGGCCTCCGACTGGACCAGGAGGTCGTACGCGCGCTCCCCCGCGTAGGGGCCACCCCGCCCGTAACCGGAAATGTCCACGGTGATCAGTTCGGGGCGTTCGGCCCGCAGTTCGGCCGACACCAGGCCGAGGCGCCCCGCGGCGCCGGGCGCCAGATTCTGCACCAGGACATCGGCTCGTGCCACCAGACGGGACAGCGCGGCCCGGCCGAGCGGCTGCTTCAGGTCCAGGGCGACCGATTCCTTGTTGCGGTTCGCCCAGACGAAGTAGGCGCTCATCCCGTTCACCACGTCGTCATAGTCCCGGGCGAAGTCACCGCCGTCGCGGTTCTCGATCTTGATGACCCGCGCACCGAGATCGCCGAGATGGCGGGTGCAGATCGGCGCGGCGACCGCTTGCTCCACGGCGACCACGACGATTCCCTGCAGGGGCTGCACGGCGGCTGCTTCTCGTCGCCGCGTAAGAGGTTCTTACCGACGAGAACACGGCCGTCCGTGGCTTTCTCCGCCGCGCGGAAACGGCGGAACGACTCGGCCCCGGCGGCCACCTCGATCCGACGATGTTCGCGGCGTTCGCCCCGCACATCATGCCGATGACGGTGGAAGAGGGGATCGCGGACGGCGTCGACGAGGTGCGCCGCGCCGTCCGGTACCAGATCAAGCACGGCGCAAAGCTGATCAAGGTATGCGCCTCGGGCGGGGTCATGTCGCACACCGGCCAGCCCGGCGCGCAGCACTACTCCGACGAGGAACTGCGCGCCATCGTGGACGAGGCGCACCGGCGCGGCCTGCGGGTCGCGGCGCACACGCACGGCGCCGACGCGGTCCGCGCCGCCGTCGAGGCGGGCATCGACTGCATCGAGCACGGCTTCCTGATGGACGACGACGCGATCGCACTGATGGTCAAGCGCGGGACCTTTCTCGTGCCGACCACGTACCTGGCGGACGGCATGGACGTCTCCAGGGCGGCGCCCGAGCTCCAGGCCAAGGCGGCCGAGATGTTCCCGCGCGCCCGCGCCTCGGCGCGGGCCGCGGCCGAGGCCGGGGTCCGGATCGCGGTCGGCACCGACGCCCCGGCCATCCCGCACGGTCGCAACGCGAACGAGCTCGTCGCGCTGGTCAGCCGCGGGATGAGCCCGCTGGCCGTGCTGCGGGCGGCGACCGTCACGGCCGCCGAGCTCATCGACGTCACGGACCGGGGACGGCTAGCCGAGGGGCTGCTCGCCGACGTCATCGCCGTTCCCGGCGACCCGTTGCAGGACATCACCGTCACCCGCGATGTGCGGTTCGTGATGAAGGGCGGCAAAGTCTTTGGCCACTGAGTCTTTTCCCACCGAGTCTTTTTCCGCGGGGTCTTTGTCCACTGGCGACCTGGTCGAGATCCAGCAGCTGCTGGCCCGTTACGCGGTGACCATCACCATGGGCGACATCGACGGGCTGCTCGCCGTCTTCACGCCCGACGGCACGTACCTCGCATTCGGCGACACCTATCCCCTCGGGGAATTCCCGGCGCTGGTGGCGGCCGCCCCCAAGGGCCTGTTCCTGACCGGAACGCCCGCCATCGAGCTGTCCGGCGACACCGCCACGGGGGTCCAGCCGCTCTGCTTCGTCGACCACGCCTCCCACGACATGCGGATCGGCTACTACCACGACACCTATCAGCGGACCGCGGACGGCTGGCGGCTGCGGACCCGGGCCATGACATTTATCCGCCGTAACGGGGACCACGATTCGGGACGCCCGCACGCCTACAAGCCCGCCAGCACATGAGCGGAAACACGGCATGAACGTCACCGAGTTCCGCGAGGGCGTGCGGGCGTGGCTCGCCACCCGCGATCTGTCCCCCGGGCCCGACCACTCACTCCAGGGGCAGGTCGCGCAGCTGGCCCGGCTCCGCCGCGCTCTCTACGACGCAGGCTGGATGCGCTACGGCTGGCCCGAGGAAGTGGGCGGCCTCGGCGGACCGGCCGTGCTGCGGGCCGTCCTCGGCGAAGAGGTCACCACCCGCGGGCTGACCGAGCCGGAAGTCTATTCGCTGGTCGAGGTCCTCGCTCCGACGATGATCTCCTACGCCCGGCCGTCGCTGGCCGCCGAGATGGTCCCGCTGCTGCTCAGCGGGCGCGAACAGTGGTGCCAGGGTTTCTCCGAGCCCACCGGGACCAGCCGGGCGATGCTCGGCCTGGCCCGGTCGCACGTGCTGGACCGCAGGCAGTTCGGCCGATCGCTGGCCTCGTTCCAGGCCGCCCGGCACCGGCTCGCCGAGACCCTCGCCGATATCGAGGGTGCCGAGGCGGCCCTGCTGGCCGCGGACGGCGACCTCGGCTCCCTGCTGGCCAAGGCGGCCGCCGGCCAGGCGGCGCTGACGGCGGCCCGGCACAGCCAGCAGGTCCTGGGCGGAATCGGGTTCACCGCCGAGCACGCCCTGCACCGGCACATTAAGCGGGTTCTCGTGCTGGACGGGCTGCTCGGCAGCACGCAGGAACTTATCCGTGCGGCCGGAGCGCAGCTGAGAAAGGAAGGTTCAGCCCCGCGGCTCGTTCAACTGTGACCTATTTCTCCAGGCGGTGTTTCAGCCCGAGACGACCGGAGAATGGGCGACGAGGAGAATGGTAATGTGAATCTTGTAAATTGTTCAAAGAAACGCGATCACAGCGCCGTGACCTCCCGGAATCCTGAAGTAAGGTTCTCTGTATGGCGCAACGAACGGACTCGGCCGTGAGCATGCTGGGTGAAGAACCGGCCTGGAAGCAGCGTGCCGTCGAACGCTCCACCAAGGCCGCGAAGCTCCGGGCGGAACGCAGGGTACAGCGGTTCCTCGACGCCGCCCAGGCGATCATTATGGAGAAGGCCACCACCGACTTCACCGTGCAGGAAGTCGTGGACCGGGCCCGCCAGTCGCTGCGCAGCTTCTATCAGCACTTCGACGGCAAGCACGAGCTGCTGCTCGCGCTGTTCGAGGACGCCCTGCGCCGGGCCACCGACCAGATCCGCGCCGCCGCGATCGGTCAGTCCGACCCGATGGAGGCCCTCAAGGTCGCCGTCCAGCTGCTGTTCGAGCTGTCCCGCCCGGACCCGGCCGCGCAGCGCCCGCTGTTCACCGATTTCGCCCCGCAGCTGCTGATCTCCCATCCCGCCGAGGTGAAGGCCGCCCACGCCCCGCTGCTGGCCCTGCTCACCGACCTGCTGACGCAGGCCGAAGCGGCCGGCCGGCTCCATCCCGCGACCAAGCCCCGCCGCGCGGCCGCGCTGACCATGCAGACAGTCATGTTCATCGCCCAGAACAGCGGCGTCGCCGACGATGACAGCGCCTCGCCCATCACGGCGGATGAGGTCTGGACATTCTGCTCGACGGGTTTTTCCAGTTGTAGTTGAGAATCTTATTCTCATTTTTAGAGAGCAACCTTTACACTGTAGGTATGCCGGCTACCGATCTATGGCCCGATCTTCTCGGCTGTCTCGATCTGTCCGGGACCGCCCCCGGCGTCTTTACGGGACGTAACCAGCAGCTCAGCTACCATCGCCTGTTCGGCGGGCAACTGCTCGCGCAGTTCGCCCGGGCGGCCTCGCTCGCGTGCCCGGGCAAGGATCTCAAGTCGCTGCACGCGCTCTTCCCGCGAGCGGGCCAGTCCGGCGAGCCCGTCCGTTACGAGGTGGAGTGCCACCACGCGGGCAGTACCTTCGCGACCCTGGTCATCGTCGCCCGCCAGGCCGCGGGGGTCATCGCCACGGCCGCGGTATCCATGCACGCGGCTGAGGACGGGCCCGTCCATCAGGACGTTCTCCCGGTTACGTCCGTTCCGGAAGAAAAATACCGGGTGGGGCTGGACCTGATTCCGTGGGAGACCCGGTGCACCGCCGACCTCGACGCGCCCGGCACCGGGCCGCCCGAGCTCGAGCTATGGATGCGGGTGCCGCCGGCCGATCCGGAGCTGGCCCCCGCCCTGACCGCGTACGCGACCGACCTGACCCTCATCGGCACGGCGCTGCGCCCCCTGGAGAAGGTCTCGCAGCGGGACTCGGGCACGGCGTTCACCTCCGCCGTCACGTCGCACACGGTCTGGTTCCACCGGCCGTTCGCCGCGGACGGCTGGCTGTTGCTGCGCCAGCACAGCCCACTCCTGGCGCACGGCCGCTGCTTCGGCCGGGGCGACGTCCTCACCGAGGACGGCTCCCTGGTGGCCTCCTATGCCCAGGAGGCCCTGCTCCGCTTCCGCCCATGACGCCCGCGCCGCCTGCGTTCGAATCTGACGTCATGTGTCGGCCTTGAGATACTGCACAACGATGACGACCTGCCCGTCCGGACTCTCCGTGACCGTGTACCAGATGGTCAGGCCATCCGACGGAAGATGGAGACGATAGGCACCTGGCAGCGGATCTACCTCGGGAAACGGGTCGGCAAGCGCAGGGACTGACTCTTCGAGCAGGTGAAAGATCGTCCTGTGGGCGGCGTTCCGGAGTGGTTGCGGCAGTCCTTCGAGCTCGTCCCAGGTCCTTTCTGGGAACCGAAGGACCCGGTCACTCACTAATTCCCCACGCCTCCGCCAGTTCCTCGCGAGTGAAAGTACGGCCTTCCCCGGAGTCTGACCGGATGCGCTTCAGAGCCTCACGATCCCCGGCCTCACGCCGCAGGCGCCGGTTCTCAGCCCGGAGCGCGTCCAGCTCTGCTCGCAGAACCAAAACCATGTCTTCGGCGCGTGCGGTCATGTGAACTCCTCACCACCACGAGGGCTGCTCATCACCGAGTCTACTGATCACGCTCCACCGGACCGTCAGCAGATCTTCGCGTCCTGTCGCTAGGTGACGCGAGTAGCCCGTACCTGCTCAAGCGCCTAATCTGTGGCCGCCCGTCGAAGCCGAGGAAGTGCGATGTGCCCGAAGGCGTCTACCACTCCTTCTATGGGGGTGCCTACGGGGCGGGTACCTCGATGACCATGGCCGAGCCCATCCCGCCGCCCGCGCACATCGCGGCGACACCGATGCCGCCGCCGCGCCGCCGCAGCTCGTGCACCAGCGTGACCACCATCCGCGCGCCGGTGGCGGCGACCGGATGACCGAGCGAGCAGCCGCTCCCGTTCACGTTCACCCGGTCCGCCTCCAGGCCCAGCAGGCGGATGGTAGCCACGCACATCGCGGCGAACGCCTCGTTGATCTCGAACAGGTCGACGTCGGCGGTTGACATCCCTGCGCGGCGCAGCGCCTTGGGGATGGCCTGCACCGGGGCGAGCCCGGTCTGGGCCGGGTCGATGCCGACCGACGCCCAGGACCGGACGGTGGCCAGGGCCGGCAGCCCGAGCCGGTCACTCGCCACGACGAGAGCGGCCGCGGCGTCGTTGGCGCCGGAGGCGTTGCCCGCGGTGATGCTGAATCCCTCGATCTCCGGGTGCAGCGGCTTCAGCGCGGCCAGCTTCTCCAGGCTGGTGTTCCGGCGGGGATGCTCGTCGGTGGAGAACAGGCCGTACGGGGTCTCGATCGGGAGGACCTCCGGGCCGAAGCGCCCCTCGTCGATGGCGCGGATCGCGTTGCGGTGCGAGCGCAGCGCCCAGGCATCCATCTCCTCCCGGCTCACGTCCGCGGCGAGGGCGGCGTTCCACCCGACGGTGATGGACATGTCCATGTTGGGGGCGTCCGGCCGGTCGGGGTGCGTGGGCGGGTTCCAGGGATCCACCCACTCCCCGTCGACGCGGTAACGGGATTTCGGCGCGGTGGACGACGAGTTCACGCCGCCCGCGATGATCAGCTCGTCCATGCCCGCGCGCACGCTCGCGGCCGCGCTCTGGACCGCGGACAGGCCCGCGGCGCAATGCCGGTTCTGCGCCAGCCCGGCGACCTGGGTAAGGCCGGCGGTCACCGCGGCGTGCCGGGCGACGACGCCGCCGCCGTAGAGGCCCTCACCCAGGATGACGTCGTCGATCAGGTCCGGGTCGAGCCCGTCCGCCGCGGCGGCGACGACGTGATGGGCCAGATCGTAGGCACTGGTATCACGCAGGGTGCCCTTGAAGGCGGTGCCGATCGGGGTGCGCAGGGCGGACACGAGGACTGCTTCAGGCATGAGTGCTCTCCAACTCCGCCACGAGCGTGCGGCGCAGCAATTTTCCGGTTTCGGTCTTCGGCAGTTCGGCGCGGAACACGATGGTGTCGGGTGTCTTGGCGGAACGGAGCCGGTCCTTGACCCATTGCTGGATCTCGGCGGCATCCCCCTCGCCGACGACGACCGCGACGAGCCGCTGGCCCCACTCGGGGTCCGGCACCCCGATCACGGCGGCCTCGGCGATCCCCGGATACGCGAGGAGCACGTCCTCGATCTCGGCGGGAGCGATGTTCTCCCCGCCCCGGATGATGGTGTCGTCGGCCCGTCCCTCGATGAACAGACTGATGCGGATCAGCGGGAGTGCCGCGATCGTCGTTGGCGGAGCGGGCGGCCTGGGAGAGGCGACCGTCCGCCAGCTCCACGCGGCGGGAGCCTCGGTGGTCGTCGCCGATCTGGCCGACGAGAAGGGCAAGGCCCTGGAGCAGGAGCTGGGCGTCCGCTACGTGCGGACCGACGCCACCGACGAGGGCGACGTCCGGGCGGCAATGACCGAGGCGCAGACGGCGGGACCACTGCGGATCTCGGTCGACACCCACGGCGGGCCGGCGATCGGCGGGCGGCTCATCGGCAAGAACGGTGAGCCTCTCGACCTGGCCGGGTTCCGTAAGACCATCGACGTCTACCTGACCGGCGTCTTCAACGTGATGCGGCTGGCCGCCGCCGCGATGGCCAAACAGGAACCGGCCGACGGCGAGCGGGGGGTCATCGTCAACACCGCGTCGATCGCCGCCTACGAAGGCCAGGTGGGCCAGCTCCCCTACGCCGCGGCCAAGGGCGGGGTGGTCAGCATGACCCTGGTCGCCGCGCGCGACCTGTCCCCCGTCGGCATCCGTGTCGTCACGATCGCCCCCGGCACGTTCCTGACCCCGGCCTACGGCAAGGCGGGCGATCAGCTGGAGGAATACTGGGGCCCGCAGATCCCGCATCCCAAGCGCATGGGCCGGCCGACCGAGTACGCGGCGCTGGTCGAGCAGATCTGCGCGAACGGCTATCTCAACGGCGAGGTCATCCGCCTCGACGGCGCCCTGCGTTTCCCGCCGAAGTAGCCGGGCCAGCCGGCCAGCCGGGCGACGACGGGAACCATCGATGAACCTGGACTTCACCGACGAGCAGCGGGCACTGCGCGAGACACTGCGCGATTTCTTCGAGAAGGAATCGCCGCCTGCGGTCGTCCGCGCCGCCGAGCCCCTCGGGTTCGACGCGGCGCTGTGGCGGACGGTCGCCGAGCTGGGGCTGCCCGCCATCGCCATCCCCGAGGACCACGGCGGGGCCGGGGCCGGTTCCGTCGAGCTCGCTATCGCCGCCGAGCTCCTCGGGCGATCCCTCGCCCCGGTGCCGCTGATCGAGGCCGCGACCGCAGGCCGGCTGCTCGCATCGCACGCCGGCGGCGCCGTGCTGGAACCGCTCGTAGCCGGCGAGCGGCTGGCGACACTGGCGCTCCATCCGGCGGTCCGCGATGTCGCCCGGCTGGTGCCGGCCGGCGCGGTCGCCGACCTCGTCGTGGTTCTCCGGGAGGACGCCCTGCTGCTCATCGAGCAGCCGGTCAAGCCCGGGCCGGCCATCCCGAACCTCGGTGCCATGCCCCTGGCGGACTGCCCCATCCCGGCTGATCTGGTCGTGCTGGCGCGCGGCCCGGAGGCCGTCGCCGGGTACCACCTCGCCGTGCGGCAGTGGCGGCTGCTGACCGCGGCGGCGCTGGTGGGAATCGCCTCGCGGGCCCTCGAGATTGGCCTCGACTACGTGCTGCAGCGGCGGGCCTTCGGCGTGCTCATCGCCAGTTTCCAGACGATCCAGCACCGCCTGGCCGACAACGCGACCGCCATCGACGGCGCCCGGCTGCTCGCCTACGAGGCGGCGTGGGCGGACGATGTGCAGCGGCCCGCCGCCCCCAGCCTGGCCGCGATGTCGTTCCTGTTCGCGTCGGAGACGGCGTTCCGGACCGCGTCGGAGAGCCTGCACTTCCACGGCGGTTACGGGTACACGCTCGAATACGACATCCAGCTCTACTTCCGGCGGGCCAAGGCCTGGCCCCTCGTGGCCGGCGACCGCCGGGCCGGGTACGCGGAGCTGGCCCACCTCCTGTATGACCCACCGGGCCCGCCGGACGATCGACCGGGCCGGAAGGACGACCCACCGGGGCCGCCGGTGGCCCACCTGCCGCACGACCCACCGGGGCCGCCGGTAGCCCACCCGCCAAACGACCCACCGGGGCCGGGGGAAGGATGACGATGGATTTCTGGGAGTCCGACGACCTGGCCGCGCACCGTGACGCGGCGCGGGCCTGGGCCGACGCCAACGTGCGGCCCGAGTGGGCGGCCGAGCAGGTGCGCACCGGGTGCCACCAGACGCCTGAGCTGCACGCCCGGCTGGCCGGCGACGGCATCCTCGGGGCGGGCTGGCCACCGGAGTACGGCGGGACCGACGTCGACCTCGACTTCGCCCGGGCCGTCTTCGACGAGCTCGCCCGCCGGGGCGTGGAGGCCGACGGATGGTCGACGACCAGCATGGTGGCGCACACGATCCTGCAGGTCGCCACCGAGGAGCAGAAACACGCGTACATCCCGGCCGTGCTCCGGGGCGAGATGCTGATCGCCCTGGGTTACAGCGAGCCCGACTCCGGCTCGGACGTCGCGGCGGCCAAGACGACGGCCGTCCGGGTGCCGAGCGACGGCACCGGCGCGCCGCCCGGCGGGACAGGGGCCGGCGGGACAGGGGCCAGCGGGACAGGGGCCAGCGGGGACTGGGTGATCAACGGGCAGAAGATGTTCACCAGCACGGCCCAGCTGGCCAGCCACGTGTTCGTGCTGGCCCGTACCAACCCGGACGTGCCGAAGCACAAGGGGCTCACGCTGTTCCTCGTGCCGACGGCCAGCGAGGGCTACGCCTGCCAGCCGATCTACACGCTCGGCGGCCAGGTCACCAACGCGACGTTCTACGCGGGGGTACGGGTGCCCGACCGGGCCCGGATCGGCGGCGTCGACGAGGGCTGGAGCGTGATGAAGGTGGCGCTGGTCTACGAGCGCGGTTTCGGCAGCTCCACGTCGCTGGAGCAGACCCTGGCGCGCGACCTGGCCGCCTGGGCGCGTGCGGCGAGGCGCCCCAACGGGACGGCCGTCTTCGATGACCCGCTGACCGCGGAACGGATCGGCCGGATCGCGGTCGACGAGGAGGTTACCCGGGTGATGAGCCTTCGGCTGGGCTGGCTGGCCCAGCGGGGCGAGCTGCCGCAGATCGAAGGCTCCATGCGCAAGCTCTTCTGGACCGAGACCATCCAGCGGCACTACAGCGACGCCCTCGACATCCTCGGCGCCGACGGTGTGCTGGCCCCGGGCGCGGCGGCCGCATCGGGCGCCCCGGCGGGCGGCGAGTTCGAGCATGACTTCCGGGCCGCGGTGGTCACGACGGTCTACGGCGGCGCGAGTGAGATCCTCCGCGAGATCATCGCCGAGCGCCGCCTCGGCCTCCCCCGCAGCCGCCGCGCCTGAGCGCCTGTTCGGAGTAGGCGGATTCGGGCAGAGTTTTCCGCAGCATTTGCGGATTTCTCTGCCCGAACCGGCGGGTGGGCGGGATGGGACCGGTCACCATGGCACCCGGGTGAGGTTGGCGTAGCGCATGGCGCGAACGTAGCCGGCGCGCTCGCGTCCGGCCTGGTCGGGGCCGGCGGCCAGGGCGAGCGCTCCGCGCACTTCGCCGACCGAGCCATATCCCTTACGGACCATCCACTCGGCCAGGCCGTCGAGCAGGACCGCCGCGTGCCCGGTGCCGTGCCGGATCAGCGCGGACGCGGTCATCACGACGTCGGCCCCCGCCAGCAGGTACTTGATCACGTCGGACGGCTCGTCAACTCCGGTGGTCCCGGCGAGCGAGCACTGGACGTGGGGGCGCAGGATCGAGATCCAGGTACGCGGCAGCCGGCCCTCCCTGGGACTGGAGAGGTCCACCGCGGGCACCACCGCCATGCTCTCCGGATCGATGTCGGGCTGCAGGAACCGGTTGAAGAGCACCAGCCCGTCCGCACCCGCCTCGTTCAGCCGCAGCGCTATCTCGCCGGTCGAGCTGAAGTACGGGCCCAGCTTGACCGCCACCGGCACGGTCACCGCCTCTTTGACCCGGCTCAGGATGTCAATGTGCCGCTGCTCGACGTCCCGGCCGGAGAGGTTCGGATCGCCGGGGATGTAGTAGATGTTCAGCTCGATCGCCGCGGCCCCGGCGTCCTGCATGGCCCGCGCGTAGCTGGTCCAGCCGCCGGGCGTCACCCCGTTGATGCTGCCGATGACCGGTATCTCGGCCGCCGCCGCGGCGCGCTCGAGCAGGCTCAGGTAACCCCGCGGGGTGGGTTCGTCCGCGATGGCCTCCTGCTCCGCCTCCTCCTCGGTTTCCGCCGGGAAGTAGGACAGTGCCTCGGAGAAAATCTCCGTGCCGGCCTCGGCGAGCCGCGCGTCCTCTTCCGCCTCCCGGCGCACCTGCTCCTCGAACAAGGAGTAGAGCACCACCGCGCCGACGCCGGCGTCGGCGAGACGCCGGATACCATCGACCGAGTTCGACAGGGGTGACGCGGAGGCCACGAGCGGGTTGCGCAGCTCCAGACCGAGGTAACGGGTCGACAGGTCCATCAGCGTTCCTTCCGGGCGTCCGCCGGGAATCGATGGGCGCCGCGAGCAGCCATCTCCTCGTATGTGTCCCAGCGCTGGTCAACGGCCTCCTGGGCCAGGGCCCCCAGCCGCTCGGCCTCGGCCGGGTCGGTACGGCTGAGCGCGCGGTACCGCAGCTCCCGCTGGGTGTAATCGGTCAGCGCGATGCGCGGCCGCGGCGAGTCGAGCATGAACGGGTTGCTGTCGGCCGTGCGCAGCATCGGATCGTAACGGACCAGCGGCCAGTATCCGCTGGACACGGCGCGGTACTGCTGGGCGAGCCCGTCGCGCATCTCGATGCCGTGCGCGATGCAGTGACTGTAGGCGATGATCAGCGACGGCCCGTCGTAGGCCTCCGCCTCACGGAAGGCACGCAGGGTCTGCTGCGGGTCGGCGCCCATCGCCACGCGGGCGACGTACACGTAGCCGTAGGCGATCGCCTGCAGGGCGAGGTCTTTCTTCGGCATGGTCTTGCCGGCGGCGGCGAACTTGGCCACGGCGCCGAGCGGGGTGGCCTTGGATGACTGCCCGCCGGTGTTGGAGTACACCTCGGTGTCGAGGACCAGGACGTTCACGTCACGGCCGCTGGCCAGAACGTGGTCGAGGCCGCCGGAGCCGATGTCGTAGGCCCAGCCGTCGCCGCCGACGATCCAGACGCTGCGCCGGAGCAGGTGATCCACCACGCTGCGCAGGTCGGCGACCGGCCCCTCGGTGGGGTCCAGCCCGTCGAGCCGGCGTTTCAGCGCGGTGATCCGGTCGTGCTGCGCGCCCAGCTCGGATTCCCGGAGCTGCGGCGCGGCGAGGATGTCATCGGCCAGCTCGGCGCCGACGACGTCCCGCAGCTGCGTGAGGCGGCTGCGGGCCAGCTTGGCATGCATGTCGGCGGTCAGCCGGAAGCCCAGGCCGAACTCGGCGTTGTCCTCGAACAGGGAGTTCGACCAGGCCGGGCCGCGCCCGTCCGCATTGGTCGTCCACGGCGTGGTGGGCAGGTTCCCGCCGTAGATCGAGGAGCAGCCGGTCGCGTTGGCGACCATCAGCCGGTCGCCGAACAGCTGCGACAGCAGCTTGACGTACGGTGTCTCGCCGCAGCCCGCGCAGGCGCCGGAGAACTCGAACAGCGGCTGCAGGAACTGCGTGCCGCGCACGGTGCCGAAGTCCACCCGGGACCGGTCGGCGACGGGCAGCGTCTCGAAGAAGGTGACGTTCTCGCGCGCGGCGGCGACCAACGGCTCGCGGGCCGCGAGGTTGATCGCCTTCCGCTCCGGGTTATCCGGCGCCGCGACCGGGCAGGCCTGGACGCACAGCTCGCAACCGGTGCAGTCCTCCGCGTACACCTGCAGCGTGAAGCGGGTGTCCGGCAGCCCGCGCGCGTCCAGCGGAGCCGACTGGAAATGCTCCGGTGACCCGGCGAGCAGCGACTCGTCGTAGTAGGTGGATCTGATCACGCCGTGCGGGCAGACGAAGCTGCAGTTGCCGCACTGGATGCACAGGTCCTGGTCCCACTCGGCGACCAGCTCGGAGATGTTTCGCTTCTCGTAGGCGGCGGTGCCGCTGGGGTAGGTGCCGTCCACCGGCAGCGCGCTGACCGGCAGCTCGTCGCCGCGGCCGGCCATCATCGCCGCGGTCACCGTGCGGACGAACTCCGGCGCGCCCGCGGGCACCATCGCGGGCATTTCCCGGGTCGACGTGACCTGCCCGGGCACCTCGATCCGGTGCAGGCCCTCCAGGGCGCGGTCGACGGCGAGCTGGTTCTTCTCGACCACCTCCTGGCCGCGCCGGCCGTAGGTCTTGGCGATCGCCGACTTGATCTTGGCGATCGCCTCGTCCCGCGGCAGCACGCCGGAGATGGCGAAGAAGCAGGTCTGCAGGATGGTGTTGGTCCGCCCGGCCAGCCCGACGGCGCGGGCGATCGGGGCCGCGTTGATGGCGTAGACGCTGACGTTCTTGGCGACGATCTTCTCCTGGACCGGGCGGGGCATCGCGTCCCAGACCTCATCCGGCGGCAGCGCGCAGTCCAGCAGCAGCGTCGCGCCCGGTGCCGCCCGGCCGAGCACGTCCACCCGGTCCAGCAGCCCGAAGTGATGGCAGCCGACGAAGCTGGCCTGCTCCACCAGGTAGGGCGCGCGGATCGGCCGCGGCCCGAAGCGCAGGTGCGAGACCGTCTGCGAGCCGGACTTCTTCGAGTCGTAGACGAANNTTGTTCGCACCGACCGTCCCGTCCGAGCCGAGGCCGAAGAACACCGCGCGCACCGAATCGGACGGCTCGATGTCCAGCGACGGGTCATACGGCAGGCTCAGGCCGGACACGTCGTCGGTGATGCCGACCGTG
>PLRW01000337.1 GCA_003164955.1 Actinomycetota bacterium | reverse complement strand
GCCGAGGCGGGACCGGCCGCGGCCGGCGGCCCGCGCGCCGGAGCGGAGGCGCAGCCGGCGCCGGGCATGCCCCGGCCCGGGCCGACGTCGGTGGACCTGCCGGTGCAGGGCGACCAGACCATCCCGGTGCGCCTCCCCTCGTCCCTCCGCGCGGCCGATCAGGTGACCAGCCAGCCAGCACCCGGAACGGATGACCGGCCCGCCGAGGAGGCATCCGGGTTTTCCGGGGCGCCCGGCCAGACCCGGGACGGCGTTCAGCCGGAGAGCACCGGCCAGTCCTGGGGATCCGCCGCACCGGGAAGCACCGGCCGGTCCGGCCAGCCGTGGGGCTCCGCCTCAGCCGCGAGCGCGGGCCAGCCCTGGGGGGCCGCTCCGGCCTGGGGCACCGCATCCGCCCAGGAGGGCATCGAGGGCACCCCGCCGGGCGGCGCCGCAGCCGCGACGCAGGCCCGGCCCCGCCGGCGCCGGGCCCCGCTGGTCTGGTTCGGCGTCATCGTCCTGGTGGCGGCGGCCGCCGCGGGCCTGCTCGCCTTCCACACCCTGTACAAGACCGCGCGCACGACGGCCAGCCAGAACGGCTCCTCCACCTCCGCCAGCACGCCCGAGTCACCGGTGACCGCGGCCTCCGGGGCGCCCAGCACGGGGCCGCTGCCCGCCGGATACCACTTCCTCACCGTTCCGGCCGCGGAGCTGGGCTCGACTGCGGGCTTCACCGTCGCCATACCGGACAAGTGGACGGCAGTGACCAAGGGAACCGGGAAAGCCATCGAGGCGCCCGACGGCATCACGTTCCTGCAGATCGATCTGACCCCGCATACCTTCACCAACATGATCGCCGAAGCGCGCTACCTGTCCGTCCGGACCCGGCAGCAGGGCCACTTCCCCGGCTACGTCGGCCTGGGTATCCGCCCGGCCGGCATCCGGGGCGGCGACGGCGCCGCGTGGGCGTTCACCTGGCTGGATCCGTCCGAGGGCCGGCTGCGCGTCCTGGACCTCTTGTACATCGCATCCACGTCGGCCGGCCCGCAGTCCTACGCGCTTTACCTGTCGTCGCCCGCCACGGCGTGGAACAGCAACCTGCCCGCCTTCGACGAGGCCATGCGGACGTTCCGGCCCATCCCCTAGACGCAGGGCGCTTTCCCGGGCGGCTCCGGCCGCTAGCGGGCCCGCGCCCGGGGCGACGAATCCCGGGCGCCGGCCCCCTGGTACCGGCCCCTGGTACCGGCCGTGGCCTAGTACCAGCCGTCAGCCTGCTCGTGGCTCCAGGCCCCGCACGGCGAGCCGTAGGTGTTCTTGATGTAGGTGAGTCCCCAGCGGATCTGGGTGGCCGCGTCGGTCTGCCGGTCCGGGCCCGGATAAAACAGGCAAACAATGCCAGAATTGATTGTGATATGGATCACATGCCCTTATGGAAAGGTGGCTAAATGGCTAACCAATTTGGCCTCCGAGCTGGCAAAATACTGCCACGCACCATCCGTGCCGACATTACAAATAAGTTACGAGATATGGCGCGGATCACACTGCAATACTGAAAGTTATCTGAATATTTGCTGAATATAACTTCTTAGCGGTCACGGTAGTACGAGAAACCTTGAGCTATTTAACGCAAAGTAGCGTGGTTTAGCCAAAGAGTAATTATTACCGAATAATGACGTGCCGGCCGAAACACTGACACGGGCCGCCGGAGCAGCTAATAGAACCTTTTGGCGTTGTCAGCACGGCGCGGCCAGAGCGCCCGAACGGGGCACGCGACGGGCCCCCGGGTCAGTACCCGGAGGCGCGTCCGGAGGCTCAGTATGCGCCGTTCGCGAGCTCGGAATTCCACGCCGCGCAGGGCGACCCGTACACGTCCTTTATGTAGCCGAGGCCCCATTCGATCTGTGTCTTCGGGTCGGTCTGCCAGTCCGCCCCCGCGCTTGCCATCTTTGACCCGGGCAATGCCTGCGGAATGCCGTACGCGCCGCTGGTGGGATTCTCGGCGTCATAGGACCAGCCGCTTTCCCTGTTCCACAAATCCTGCAGGCAGCTGAATTGCGAGGTGGAAAAACCAAAGCTGCCCAGCAGGTTGTAGGCGATCGACTGAGCGGTACCCGGATCGGGCGGCACTACCGGAGTCGGCGCGCTGCCGGTGGTGGACCCCAGCCCTGAACCGGAACCCGTGCCTGCCGAGGCCGCCTGGTTCGCCGAAGCTACAGCTGAGGCCGGTGACGCCTCCTTCGGCTGGGCGACCACGGTCAGCGTGCGGGACGCGGCGCTCATGACGATCATCTGCTGGCGTTCCTGCTCCAGCAGCGCGACTGTTTTGCTATTAGGAATTGCCTCAAGCGCCTGCGCGGCACCGAATGCCCCGGACGATGACGGGCCCATTAGCCAGGCAGCTACCGAAACAGCAGCTACGCCAATTGCCGCGACACCAGCCGCCGGAAGAATAATCCCGCTGCGGCGCACAAAGCGGGTGCTTCGGCGCGTAGCGCGAGTCCCTGTCCGGTGTCGTGACAAGGCAATCCTTTCGTCGGCCAAGCGCACCGGACGGGGCTGCCGGGCGCGTCGATCGCTGCGGCTTAGGCACAGGCAGCGATTCTCCGGTAAGCACCTCACGTGGCCGGGCCGTCGCAAATCGCGAATGATGCACATACATTGGCCGTATCGGGCCTTGCTGTAAGGGGCAATCACCGTCGGCGACTTACACTGCCAGAAAAGGGGGGAGGGTCCGCAACCGGTTCACCAAGGTTGACCTGCCGGGTTGACCTGACATGGTGTGATATTGCTCACATGTGACTGCTGGTGCTTATGTTACGACTAATCGCGATATTCACCCCCCGGAACCCGCCGCGCCGCGGCCTCGGCCCGGGCAGCGGCCCGGTTGCTAAAGTTCGGGAAGATCCGCCGACCGCGAGCCTGAACCATGGCCAGGCTCCCCATGGCCAGGCTCCCCATGGCTGGGCAGCCCCGTGACAGACCGGGCAGCCCCGTGACAGAGAGGTCCCACCGGGTGACCGAGCACGCCGCACGCGGCCGCCACCCGGTGACGGGGGCACGCGGCCTCCGGGCCCGGCTCACCCGTAACTGGCTTACTCATAACTGGCTCACCCGTAACTGGCACTGGGGACTGCTCTCGCTGTGGACGGTGGCGTGGTTCATCGACATGGCGCCGGCCGGCGGTATCGCCTGGGTCTTCTTCCGGAGCGGCACCGCCGCGCTGTTCGGCGGTCCGGGCTCGTTCCAGCCGCCCGGCGGCCTGCACCTGTACGCCAGCAATCCCTCGCTGCAGATCGGGCCATTGTCGTTCGCGGTCGCCGAGGTCCTGCGGCACCTCGGGCCGGACAGCGGCATCACCGTGGCCGAGATCCTTCTCACCACCGCCGGAATACTGCTGATCGCGGCCATCGAGGACCTCGCCCGCACGGTCCGGCCGGAACTGCGGGAACATCCCCGGGCGCTGAGGCTGACCGTGCTCTTCGGCGGCGGGGCATTCATGATCGCGTGGGTGGACCTCGCGGTCGGGTACCTGCACCTGGACGATGGCCTCGCACTGATCCTGGCGGTCCTGGCCCTGCGCGCGGTGGTCGCCGGCCGGCCGGTGCTGGCGGGCCTGTGCGTCGGCCTCGCCGCCGATGCCAAGCCGTGGGCCCTCGTCTTCGTCTCCCTCCTGCTCCTGGTGCCGGTCCGGCACATGTGGCGCAGCGCGGTGGCCGTCCTGGCCGCGCTGGCCGCCGCGTGGCTGCCGTTCTACCTGGCTGATCCGGGCACGATGAGCGCCGCGCACTACACCATCCGCAACCTGCCCACCTCGGCCCTGCGCGCTCTCGGGGTCACCACCGCGCGGACCCCGTCCTGGGACAGGCCGGCCCAGGTCCTGCTGGGCTGGGCGCTGGGCGCGGTGGCGGTGTGGCGCCGCCGGTGGCCCGCGGTCATCCTGCTGGGCGTCGGCGCCCGGATCGCCCTGGACCCCGGGGTGCACGGCTACTACACGGCCGGGATCATGGTCGGCGCGCTGATCTGGGACACCATCGGCGCGCGGCGGCCCTGGCCGGTCTGGTCGCTGCTTTCGATCGTCGCGCTCGCTGGTGTCCCGGTCGTCACGCGAGACCCGCAGGCCCTCGGCGACGCGCGGCTGGCCATCGTCGCGGCGTTCACGGCCGTGCTCCTGCTGGGGCCGTCCCGCTGGGTCTGGCAGTCCGGGCCCGGACTGAGGCCGTCGCCGGGCGGCCCGGAACCCGGCCCCGCGCCCCGGACCGCTCCGGCCACGGCGGTCGACCAGCGAGGGGACACGGGTGGATGAGCCGAGCCGGCCGGCCGGGGGCAGTGCCCTCCCGTTGCGGGACATCCTGGTCATCGCGCTGGAACATGCGGTCGTGGCTCCCGCCTCGTAGCCATCCCCTTCCCGGGCAGCCTTCCCCTTCCCGGCCAAAGTGCATACAGTTTGAGGGTAACCAACGGAAGGGACACGGTGGTGATCGAGCAGTCGCGCGAGGAGATCGCCGAGATCTTGCTCGGTGCGTACACGAGCCGTCAGCCGGTCGAGCCGCTGACCGAGAAGTACGCGGGCCTCACGCTGGAAGACGCTTACAAGATCCAGTTGCTGCAGGTACGGCGGTGGCTTTCGGCGGGGGCGCGGATCAAGGGACACAAGGTGGGCCTGACCTCGGCGGCGATGCAGCGCCAGATGGGCGTCGACCAGCCGGACTACGGTCACCTGCTGGACAGCATGTTCTGGCTGGAGAACGAGCCGATTCCCGCGTCCCGCTTCCTGCAGCCCCGGGTGGAACCCGAGATCGCTTTCGTGCTCGCCCGGGAGCTGCGGGGACCCGGGGTGACGGTCGCGGACGCGATCGGCGCGGTCGGCTTCGTGCTGCCCGCGCTGGAGCTGATCGACTCGCGTATCCGCGACTGGCGCATCAAACTGCTCGACACCATCGCCGATAACGCCTCCTCCGCCGGGGTGGTGCTGGGCAGCACTCCGGTCCCGCTGGCGGCCACGGACCTGCGGCTAGCCGGCTGCAACCTGCACAAGAACGGGGAGGTGGCCGGAACGGGGGCGGGCGGCGCGGTGCTGGGCTCGCCGCTGACGGCGCTGGTCTGGCTGGCCAACACGCTCGGTGAGCGGGGCGTCGTCCTCCAGCCGGGCCAGGTCATCCTGCCCGGCTCGGTGACCGCCGCGATCCCCGTCGGGGCGGGCGACACGGTGACGGCTACGTTCGCCGGACTGGGCAGCGTGACCGCCCGGTTCACGGGTGAGGCGGGAAACCCGGAGGAGGACAAATGAGCAAGGCGACGGCCGCGATCGTCGGCCCGGGCAACATCGGCACCGACCTGCTGGCCAAGCTGCAGCGCAGTGAGCACGTCGAGGTCCGGTACATGGTGGGCGTGGATCCGGCCTCGGACGGCCTGGAGCGGGCCCGGGCGCGCGGCATCGAGGCCTCGGCCGGGGGCGTCGACTGGCTGCTGAGCCGCGATGAGGTCCCGGACCTGGTGTTCGAGGCGACTTCGGCCCGGGCGCATCTCGCGAACGCACCACGGTACGCGGAGGCGGGCATCCGGGCCATTGACCTGACCCCAGCGGCCACCGGTCCCCTGGTCTGCCCGCCGGTGAACCTGCGCGAGCACCTGGCCGCGCCGAACCTCAACATGATCACCTGCGGCGGGCAGGCGACGATCCCGCTGGTGCACGCGGTGTCACGGGTCACCCCGGTGCCGTACGCGGAGATCGTCGCGGCGATCGCGTCCCGGTCCGCCGGGCCGGGCACCCGGGCCAACATCGACGAGTTCACCACGACCACGGCCCGGGCGATCGAGCGCGTCGGCGGGGCGGAGCGCGGCAAGGCGATCATCATCCTCAACCCGGTGGACCCGCCGATGATCATGCGGGACACCGTGTTCTGCGCCATTTCCGCCGACGCCGACACCGCGGCGATCACGGAATCGGTGCTGGCCATGACCGAGACAGTCGCCCGGTACGTACCGGGGTACACGCTGCGGGCCGAGCCGCAGTTCGACCCGCCCGGTGGCAGCTGGTCCGGCTGGGCCCGGGTGGCGCTGTTCCTGGAGGTCCGGGGCAACGGCGACTACCTGCCCCCGTGGGCCGGCAACCTGGACATCATGACGGCGGCCGCCGCCCAGGTCGGCGAGCTGCTCGCGGTCGCGGCGGCGTCCGGGCCCGCGACGTCCGGCCCAGGGCCATCCGTCCCGGCCGGAACCAAGGTGACGGCATGAGCCGTGACGTCCGGATCACCGACTCGACGCTACGGGACGGCTCGCACGCGATGCGGCACCAGTTCACCGAGGGCCAGGTCCGCGCGGTCGTCTCCGCCCTCGATGGCGCCGGGGTGGAGGTCATCGAGGTCTCGCACGGCGACGGCCTGGGCGGTTCGTCCTTCAACTACGGTTTCTCCGGCACCGACGAGATCGCGCTGATCCGCGCGGCGGTGGACGAGGCGGCGGCCGCCCGGATCGCGGTGCTGCTGCTGCCCGGGGTCGGCACGGTGGAGGACCTGCGGAAGGCCCACGACGCCGGTGCCTCGGTGGCGCGGATCGCGACGCACTGCACCGAGGCCGACGTGTCGATTCAGCACTTCGCCGCCGCCCGCGACCTGGGCATGGAGACGGTCGGCTTCCTGATGCTCGCGCACCGGCTGGAGCCGGACGCGCTGGCCAAGCAGGCCCGGATCATGGTGGACGCGGGAGCGCAGTGCGTCTACGTGGTCGACTCCGCCGGGGCGCTGGTGCTGTCCGGCGCGCAGGCCCGGGTGCAGGCGCTGATCGACGAGATCTCGCCCGCGGCCGAGGTCGGATTCCACGGTCACCAGAACCTGTCGCTGGGCGTCGCGAACTCGGTCCTGGCGCAGGCGGCCGGCGCCCGCCAGATCGACGGGGCGCTCTGCGCCCTCGGGGCGGGGGCCGGGAACGCGCCGACCGAGGTGCTCGCGGCCACGTTCGACCGGCTGGGGATCACGACCGGGGTGGACGTGCCGGGCGTGCTGGCCGCCGCGGAAGAGGTGGTCGCGCCGTTCATCCCGCGGCTGCCCTGGATGGACCGCTCGTCGATCGTCCAGGGGTACGCCGGGGTGTACTCCTCCTTCCTGCTGCACGCACAGCGCGCCGCCGAGCGGTACGGCGTGCCGGCGCACGCGATCCTGCAGCGGGTCGGCGAAGCCGGTTACGTCGGCGGCCAGGAAGACATGATTATCGATGTCGCCCTGTCGTTGCAGCAGGAACGCGAGAGCACAACGGGAGCACACCGATGAGTGACTGGACGGTCGCACGGGCGGCCGAGGCACTGCTCGCGGCGGAGGACTCCCGGGCCGACCGGGAGCCGCTGACCGCCGAATGGCCCGGCCTGGACGTCCCCACCGCCTACGCGGTGCAGGACGAGACGCTGCGCCGCCGGCTCGGCCGCGGCGAGCGGACGGTCGGCGTGAAGCTCGGGCTGACCAGCCGGGCCAAGCAGCAGCGGATGAACGTGTCCGCCCCGCTCACGGCGTGGCTGACCGACGCGATGGTGCTGCCCGCCGGTGCACCGGTCCCGCAGGACCGCCTTATCCACCCGCGCGCCGAGCCGGAGATCGTGTTCGTGATGCGTGACCGGCTGGAGGGGCCCGGGGTCACCGCGGCGACCGCCCTGGCCGCGGTGGGCGCGGTGTACGGCGGTGTCGAGGTCATCGACAGCCGGTACCGGGACTTCCGGTTCACGCTGGCCGACGTGGTGGCCGACAACGCGTCGTCGGGCTGCTTCGTGACCGGCCCGGTGAGCGTCCCGCCGGCCGGCCTGGACCTGGCGCTGGAGGCGTGCCTGCTGGAGGTGGACGGGCAGATCATCGACTCGGCCACCGGGGCCGCCGTGCAGGGGCATCCGGCCGAGGCCCTCGCGCTGGCCGCCAACGGCCTGGGCCGCCGCGGTCACGCGATCGAGCCCGGCTGGATCGTGCTCACCGGCGGGATGACCGACGCGGTCCCAGTCCCGCCCGGTGCGAAAATAGCCGTGCACTTCACGCACGTCGGCTCGATTCAGCTGGCCGGCGGCTGACCCGCCGGCCGTCTGCTGCTCACTTGCCCGCCTGCCCATCACCCGCCTGCCCATCGCCCGCCTGGAGGATGACATGCCGCTGGTCGAGGTCACCCTGGCCGAAGGCCGCACCCCGGCCCAGATCCGCACGCTGATGCACGAGCTGCACGCGGCGGTCGTCCGGGCCATCGATGCGGCCCCGCCCAGCGTGCGCGTCATCGTCCGCGAGGTGCCGCCCGCGCACTGGTCCGCGGGCGACGTCACCCTCGCCGAACGCCGCGGCCCCGGCCCCGCGAGTCCTTGATCGGCGCCGGAACCACAGAACCCCCCTGACGAGGCCGCCAATCAGGGGGGTTCTGCCGCCGGCCGGCGTTAGCCGGCCGGCGCGGGAACGATGTTGTAGTTGGCGCGGAAGAGGTTGCCCGGGTCGTACTGGGCCTTGACCCGGCCGAGCTTCGCGTACTTCTCCGGGCCGCCGAGTCCTTCCACGACGCGGTCCATCTCGTCGAAGTTCAGCATGTTGACGTAGACGCCCCGGCCCACCCAGGGCTCCAGGTCGCGGACGATGGCGCGGGTCCGGCCCATATAGTCGGCGTCGCAGGCCGGGTCGTCCCAGCGCATCGCGAAGTTCAGCCAGAGCAGGTACCCGCGGTTGGAGAAGGCCGTGGCGTCCTCGGGGACGTCGCCGATCGCGCCGCCGAGCCCGATGATCTCGACCTCGCCCTCCATCGGCATGTCCGACCAGAAGTCCACCAGCTTGTCGATGGCCTCGTCGGCGAGCTGGGCCACGTGCGCTTCCTTGGTGTAGTAGCGGTGGCCGTCCTCGAACTCCTTGTCGATCAGCTTCTGCACGCCGGCGGCGAACGGCAGCACGGTCGTGGCCGTGACCTTCGGCTGGCCGATGGCCGACAGCCGGTCGATCAGTTCCACGCCGTCGGGCGCCTCGGCGTCGTCGAGCCACATGGCGACCAGCATGAGCATCCGCGCGCCCACCAGTTCCGGCGGAACGAACGGCAGCGCGGGCATGTCGTGCTTGAGCGCCGCATGCCAGCCCACGGTCCGCGGCAGCGTGGGCACGATGGCGGCGTACTCGCGCAGCGCCTCCGCGGCGTCCCCGACGTCGTACAGCGACACCCCGATGCGCATCATCGGGCCGAACTCCTGGGCGCGGAAGGTGAAACGGGTGACGACCCCGAAGTTGCCGCCGCCGCCCTTCAGCGCCCACATCAGGTCGGGGTGCTCATCGGCGGTCACCTCGATGACTTCCCCGCTGGCCAGGACCATCTCCAGCGACACGAACTGGTCGCAGGTGAGCCCGTGTTTCCGGGAGAACCAGCCGATGCCGCCGCCGAGGGACAGCCCGGCCACGCCCGTCTCGGACATGATGCCGGCCGGGACGATCAGGCCGTGGCCGGCGACGGCGGCGTCGACGTCGCCGAGCCGGCCGCCGCCGCCCACGCTGACGAGCTTGTTCGCCGCGTCCACGGTCACCTCGCGCAGGCCGCTCAGGTCGAGGGTCAGGCCGCCGTCGGACATCGCCTTGCCCGCCACGTTGTGGCCGCCGCACCGCAGCGACGGGTACAGGCCGCATCCACGGGCCACGTTGACCGCGGCCACCACGTCGGCGGTGCTCGTGCAGCGCAGGATCAGGCCGGGCCTCCGGTCGATCATGGCGTTCCATACCTGGCGCGCCGCCTCGTACCCGGGGTGGTCCGGGCCGATGATGTCGCCCTTGAACCGGCCGGCCAGCTGGTCGGCGATGCGCATCCGCAGCTCGTCGTCCATCTCGGGAGGGGCGTCAGCGTCAGAAGAAGTCAGTGACATCGCAGTTGCCTTTCCAGATATTTCAGATCGTTTAACCAGGAGACCGGGATGAACACGATCCGGAACGGACCTCGTGGGACCCGGCGTCAGGCCGGACCGGACATCAGGCGGAGACGGCCTTCTCGGCGGCGATCCGGCGCATGGCGGCGAGCGTGGCCGCCACGGCCTTGAGGTAGTCGCCGGTCATGGAGTCGGCGTACTTCTGCTCCCCGGCGGAGCCGCCTTCGACCCCGGTCACGACCAGGGCGAAGCTGAACCGCAGCCGCAGGTCGTCGTCGGGGCCCTCGATCTCGTTGGCGATCGTGCCGAGGACCGGCCCGGCGATCCGGGTGAAGGTGACCCGGTGCGGCTCCTCCATCGTGATGCGCTCGGTGAAGTGCTCGCCGCGGAACTCGATGTCGCGGTCGAAGACGGTGTCACTGTGCCGCGCCGTGACCTCGCAGAACGTCATGCTGGGCACGAACGGCAGCGCGTTGTCGGCCTTGAGGACGAGGCCATCCCAGACATCGGAACGGCCGATGACAGGTTCGTTCGGAATATTCACCGGCAAATCGTGGGTAACGAAGATCATGAGGTTCCTCCGGATGAGTTGACCACGGTATTTTCCAGCGTGCCCAGGCCGTCGATGCTGGTCCGCACGGTGTCGCCCGGGCGCAGGTACAGCCCGCGGCCGGCGCCCACCCCGGACGGGGTGCCGGTGACGATGACGTCGCCGGCCTCCAGCGTGGCGACCTCGCTCGCGGCCGCGATGAGCTCGGCGACCGTGCAGACCATGTCGGCGGTGGATTCGTCCTGCTGAAGCTCGTCGTTCACCCACAGCCGGAGCCGGAGATCCTGCGGATCGGGCACCTGGAAGACCGGGGTGATGCCCGGGCCGAGGGGCAGCGACCCGTCCATCGACTTGGCCGCGAACCAGTCGTAGACGAAGGCCTCGGCCGGCACGCTGTCCCGCTTGTGGCGGCCGCGGGCGGTGATGTCGTTCGCCACGCAGTACCCGGCGACGTGCGCGAGGGCGTCGCGGACGCCGATGTCGCGGCCGCCGACGCCGATGACCACGGCGAGCTCGGCCTCCCAGTCGTAACGGGCCTGCTCCGGGGACCGGACGATGATCCGGTCGCCGGGCCCGATGATGGTCGTGGTCGGGGCCTTGAGGAAGAAGAACGGCCGCCAGCCCGCCTCGGGGATCTCCCCGCCCATCTCGCGCATGTGCCGGCGGTAGTTGACTCCGGCGCACATGACCTTGCGCGGCCACAACAGCGGCGCCAGCAGGCGGTCGTGCTCGACGAGCGGCGCGTCGGCGACGTCGAGGCCGCGCAGGACGTCGGCAGCCTGCTCCCAGTCGGCCAGCAGCTCCATCAGGGTGGCCCACCGTTTGAGCTCGGTCGGCGCGGCCAGCGAGCCGTCCTCGCGCAGCACGGCCACCCCCGGGCTGCCGTCCCGGTCGTACGTCGACAACTGCCAGGTCATGAGGGCTCTCCTTCACTGAGGGCGGGCAGGCCCGAGATCTGGTCGTAGACGGAACTGATGTCGAGGTGGCCCCACCCGTCCGCCAGGGCCTTGTCGAACACCGCCTTGGCGGAGGCGAACACCGGGGCGGACAGGCCCGTCTCGGCGGCGCAGTCCTCGATCTGCTCGAGAATGGGGTGCAGGGTCGTGATCGGGCCGGGCGCCGGCGACCAGGCCCGATCACGCATGAGCGGGCCGCGCTGGCGCCAGATCGCCGACGTGCCGATCGAGTCGTCCAGGGTCCGCTGGACGAGCTCCAGATCGAGGCCGCTGCGCCGGGCCAGCTCCATCGCCTCGGCCGCGGCCACGGTGTGCACGGCCAGCAGCAGGTTCGCGATGTACTTGAGCCGGGCCCCGGTCCCGAACGCGCCGGTGTACACCCAGGGGCCCGAGATCGCGTCGAGCACCGGGCGGACCTTCGCCACGCTGGCCTCCTCACCGGAGGCGAACGTGGTGGCCCGCCGCGGGGCCACCATGGCCGGGCTGCCGCTGATCGGGCAGTCGAGCATGTCCCCGCCGTGGCGCTGGACCGCGTCCCGGATGCATCCCTTGCGGGCGACGTCGATCGTGCTCATCTCGATGTGCACGGTGCCGGGCCGCAGGGCAGTCAGCGTGCCGGCCTCGCCGCAGACGATGTCGGTCACGGCGGCGGTGTCGGGCACGATCGACAGCAGGACGTCGGCCTGACGGGCGACCTCGGCAGGCGAATCCGCCGCCTGGCCGCCGGCCTCGATCAGCTCGGCGCATCCGCTGCGGCGGTAGCCGATCACCTCGAAGCCGCGTTCCATCAGGTTCTGCGCGATGGGCAGGCCCATCTTGCCGAGACCGATCATGCCGACTCGTTGCATCGCTGCCTCCTTGCAGCCGTTCCGTACCAGCCGTCAGTACCAGTTGCCAGTTGTCAGTGCCAGTCGTAGCGGCCGGTGCCCAGGCTGACCCGGATGCCGACGCTTCCCTCGTTGAGCCGCCACCGGTACAGCTCGAAGGTCCGCAGGCCGTATCGCACGAACGGATCGGCGGCGGCGATGAGCCGGGCCTCGTCCTCGCTCGGCGCGCGGATGATCGTCACCCCCGAGCCGGACGCGGTGCCCGGCCCCGACAGCAGCGGCCCGGAGGCCAGGAGCACGTCGTCACGTTCCAGTCCCAGCAGCCAGCCGACGTGTTCTTCGACACGGGCGTCGATGGCGGCCTGGTTGGTGCCGGGCGCGGGAATGTAGCGGATCAGCCAGTAGTCACGGCCCAGCAACCGGGACAGATCCACCCGGTCCGCTGGTTCCCGGCTGCTCGTCATGCCTAAAACTGTATGCAGTTTTGAGAGGGAGTCAACCCTCTGCGGGGAGCAAAGTGTATGCAGATGCCGGTGCATCAGTGAGAATGGATGTCATGTCACGGGTCGTTCAGATTCCCGATATCCGCAAGGTCGACCTGCCGGAAGCGCGGCAGGCCATCCCGCACGTCCACGCGTACCTGCGCGAGTGCATCCTCGACGGCACGCTGACCCCCGGCACGAAGCTGTCACAGGTGAGCCTGGCCCGGCAGCTCGGCGTGAGCCGCACCCCGCTGCGCGAGGTACTGCGGATGCTGCAGGAGGAAGGGCTCGTCGAGATCGAGCCCAACCAGCGGACCCGGGTAGCGGGCCTGGATCCGCAGGAACTGGACGACGTGTACGCGAGCCGGATCCTGCTCGAGACGCTTGCGCTGTCCATGACCATGGGGAAGGTCACGGCGTCGACCCGCCGGGAGGCCAAGCGGCTGCTGACCGTGATGCGGCGGGCGGCGAAGACCGGGGACTTCGGTGCGTGGTTCGCGGCGCACGCCGATTACCACCGGCTCATCTCGGCGGGCGCGGGTGAGTCACTGAAGCGGCAACTGGAGACGCTGGCCGACCGGACGATCCGCTACATCCGCATCTACCAGGTGTCGGACCCGCACAGCTGGCAGGCCGCCGGGGACGTGGAACACGCCCGGATCCTGCAGGCGCTGACCGACGGCGACGAGCCGGAGGCCCTCATCGGCATGGCCCACCACCTCGCCCGCACCGCCCTGCGGGTGCTGGCCGACTGCGCGCCCGGCTACGAGCCCGCCGCCGTGCCGCACGCCGTCGCGCTCATCGAGGACGGCCGCCCCGCCGCAATGCCCCTCACCAGTGCCAGCTGAGACCGGGCCACCACGCCCCAGCGTGCCAAAGGCGCCATCGCGCACGCAGGGGCCGGGATCAGCCGACGGGTCCGGCCGGGCCCGCGCCGAGGTAGCGCAGGACCGCGAGCACCCGCCGCGCGGGTACAGCCCGAGTTTGGCGAAGATCGAGTTGATGTGCTTGCTCACCGCGCTGTCGGTGATCACCAGGGCCGCGCCGATCTCCGCGTTGGAGCGTCCCTCGGCCATCAGCGCCATTACGTCGCGCTCCCTCTCGGTCAGGTCGTCCAGCGGGTCGCCCCGGCGGACCAGCAACTGCGACACCACCTCGGGGTCGAGCGCGGTACCGCCCGCCGCCACCCGGCGCAGCGCGTCGAGGAACTCGGCCACGTCGGCGACCCGGTCCTTCAGCAGATAGCCGACCCCGTGGGTGTGCGACGACAGCAGGTCGGCGGCGTACCGCTCCTCCACGTACTGCGACAGCACCAGGACGGCGATCTCGGGCCACTGGCTGCGGATCACCAGCGCGGCCCGGATGCCCTCGTCGGTATGGGTGGGCGGCATCCGCACGTCGGCGATCACCACGTCGGGCCGTTCCCGCTCGACCGCGGCCAGCAGGCCCTCGGCGTCACCGGCCGTGGCCGCGACCACGAACCCGGCGCTCTCCAGCAGCTTGGTCAGGCCGGCCAGCAGGAGGACCGAGTCCTCGGCGATCACTACTCGCTGGCCGGCCGGCGGCGGCTCCGTCACGGGTTCCACGCTACGCCGCCACGGGCCGCCGCCGTCCGTTTCACCGCGCCCGCGCCGGGCCGTTCTGCTGGATCTGCACCGGCACCGTGGCCGAGTGGGTCTGGCTCTGCGCGGCCCGGCCCAGCGACGAGTTCAGCCCGAAGGCAAAGATCACCGCGGTGGCCCCGAACGCGATGGCCGCCAGGCTCACCGCTGTGCGGGCGGGCCGGGCGAACGGCGCGGCGAGACCGATGCCCACCGGGCGAGGCAGGCGCAGCCGCGCGGCGATCCGGTGCGCGGCGTACCCGCGGCCGGTACGGGGAGCCCGCCCGGCGGCGATGGCCTGCACGGCGGACAGCCGTCCGGCGCGCAGCGCCGGTCCCAGCGCGGCCAGCGCGGTGAGCGCGGTGAGCGCGAGCATCCCGGCCGGGGCCAGCACCGAGGCCCACCACGGGACCTGCTGGCGGCCGACCCCGTAGACGCTGGCCGAGTCGCTCAGCACCGGGATCGCCAGGAAATTCCCGGCCACCACGCCGGCCAGGCATCCGGCCAGCGCCGGCCAGCCGATCCGGCCCAGGTACGCGACCATGACCTGGGCCGGGGTGAGGCCGAGGCTCTTCAGCACGCCGATCCGGTAGTAGCTGGCGACGACCGCGCCGCTGACCACGTTGCCCACGATGAGCACGGCCATGATCAGGCCGATCAGCGCGAACGCGACTACGAACGGCTCCATGATCGCGCCGTTGCCGGTCGAGGCGTTCTCCGCGCTCAGCCAGGAGGCGGCGCCGGTCACCGCCCCCGTCGGCAGCGCCCCGGATACCTCGGTCACATCGGCCCGGATCTGGGCGAAGCTGCCGGCGCTGGCGAACCGGTAGAGCATCTGCGCGCCGGCCGGCGCGCCGAGCCCCTGCAGCCGGGTGACCTCGCCGGGAGTGACCCAGCCGTCCGCGGTATTCGTGACCGAGTTGGCGAAGCCGACGATGGTGAGAGCCGGGCTTCCGCGCACGCCCCGGATGGTGAGGGTGCCGCCGGTCTGCGGACCGCCCTGACCCGGGTTCGCGGGGCCGTCCAGCACCACCTGACCCGGGCAGTCCGGCCAGTGCCCGGCGCTCAGCACCACGTCATCGACCGGGCCGCCGGGCGAGGCCCGCCCGGCCAGCGTGAGCTGCCCGAACGCCTGCCCGCCGAGCTGCGTCGGGACGGTGGCCGTGCCGAACGGGCCGGCCGCCGCGGTCACGCCGTGCAGGCCGGTGGTGGCGGCGAGCGCGGCCGGCCGGGCCCGCGCCGTGTTCACGGTGACGGCCACGTGCGCGCCGTGCTGGGCGCTGAACGCGTGCTGGAAGGGGGCGTTGTTCGCGGCGAGCAGCGCGAGGCCGAGCGTGGCCGAGGCGGTGGAGACGAGCAGCACCATACCGATCACGATGGCCTGGAGCTTGTGCCGCCGGAGCCCGCCGGTGGCGGTCCGGATCGCCGCCAGCCAGCGCGCGATCGCTCTGGGCCAGTTAACGTCGGGCCAGTTAACGTCGGGCCGGTTCACGCCGGCACCTCCGCGCCGCTATGGGCCAGCTGCCCGTCCACGAGCTGGACGGTGCGGGCCGCGTACCGCTCCGCGAGCGCCCGGTCGTGGGTGACCAGCACCAGCGTCTGCCCGTCGCGGTTGAGCTGCCGCAGCAGCTTCCCGATCTCCTGCCCGGTGGCGGTATCCAGCGCCCCGGTCGGCTCGTCGGCCAGCAGCAACTCCGGGGCGTTCACCAGCGCGCGGGCGATCGCCACCCGCTGCCGCTGGCCGCCGGACATACGCGCCGGGTACTCGTTGCGGTACCGGTCAATGCCCATCCGCGCCAGCAGCTCCCCGGCCCGTACCCGGGCCTGCCGCCGGGACGCCCCGGCGAGCTGGGCCGGCAGCAGCACGTTGTCCTCCACGGTGAGGTCATCGAGCAGGTTGAAGAACTGGAAGATGATCCCGACGTGCCGGGCACGGAATCGGGCCAGCGCGGTCTCGCTCAGGTTGTCGATCCGCCGCCCGGCCACCGTGACCCGGCCGACGGTGGGCCGGTCCAGCCCGGCGATCAGGTTGAGCAGCGTGGATTTCCCGCTGCCCGACGGTCCCATGACGGCCACCACCTCCCCGGCCGCCACGTTCATGCTGACCTCGGCCACCGCGGGCGGGGCCCCCGCCTGATAGGTCTTGGTCACGCCGTCCAGCCGGATCACGTCGCGCTCCAGCCGGATCACATCGCCGGACATGCTGTGCTCTCGCATTAGGGTCTCTTTCCGGTAGGGAACTGGCCGGCTGGGCCAGGCGGCCCCGGCCATCAGGAGTGCCGGCTGTGCCTGACAGCGTGACCCCCGGAACCGCCGCGCGCATTGGCCCAGAACCCCGGATCCGGGGTGCAGCTGGCACCACCCCTGATCGTGAACCGCGCTGTATGGAGACGTGACTTCCGGCCACGTACCGTGGGACCCATGACCGCCCTCACCCACCGGGATGACCCGCCAGCGCAGCGCTACCGCCGCGTCCCGTGGTCGCCGGCCGCCTGGCGGCAGACCCTGTACCTGGTGGGCGGAACCCCGGCGCTGTTCGCCGCGCCGATCATCGTGGCGGCGGCTCCGGTCTTCAAGGTTCACCCGAAGTGGCCGCTCTCGCTGCTCGCCCTGGTGGCCGTGTTCCTGGCCGTGCCGCTGCTCACCTGGATCCAGCGCCACCGGCTGCGGACCACGGCCGGGGTGGTGATACCGCCGCAGCCGGTCATCCCGGACCGGCTGAGCCCGCGGGGGATCGTCACCGCGGCCCGCTCGCGGGCGACCTGGCGCCAGGTCGGCTACCATCTCCTGGCCGGGCCGGCGCTGGGGATAGCCGCGCTCGCCGTGTTCGGGGCGTGGCTGGCGGGTGCTATGTACACGCTGGCGTACGGCTACGCGTGGACGATGCCCGCGGGAAGCCTGCTCCAGCGCGGCCAGGCTTCTCCGCCGTCGGTATACCTGCTGCGGACGCTGGCCATCCCGATAGACACGTACCTGACCGCCTGCGGGATCGTGCTCCTGGTGATTGCGCCGTGGCTCACCGCCGCGGTCGGGGCGCTCGACGCCCGGGTGGCCCGCTCGCTGCTGGGCCCGAGCCGCGCCGAGGAACTGCAGCACCGGGTGGAGCGGCTGACCGAGACCCGGGCCGGCGTGGTCGACGCCGCCGACGCCGAGCGGCGCCGGCTGGAGCGGAACCTGCACGACGGCACCCAGCAGCGGCTGGTGTCGCTCGCGATGCAGCTGGGCATGGCCCGCGCGAACCCGGCCGGCGCGGCGCACGCGCATCAGGTCATCGCGGAGGCGCACGAGGAGGCCAAGGCCGCCATCGCCGAGCTCCGCAACCTGATCCGCGGGCTGCACCCGCCCGTGCTGGAGGACCGCGGCCTGGATGCGGCGCTGTCCGGCGTGACGGCGCGGATGCCGATCCCGGTCCGGCTGACGGTGGACGTGCCGCGCCGACCGCCGGCCACGGTCGAGGCGGTCGCCTACTTCGTGGTCTCCGAGGGGCTCACCAATATCACCAAGCACGCCCAGGCGACCCAGGCCGAGGTGTTCGTGCAGCGCGCGGGCGACCGGCTGCACATCATCGTCAGCGACGACGGTACGGGCGGCGCCGCACCGGAACGCGGCACGGGCCTGGCTGGCCTGGCCAAGCGCGCCGAGTCGGTCGACGGGACCTTCGAAATCGTCAGCCCGCCCGGCGGGCCGACCCTGCTCACGGTGGATCTGCCATGCGCGCGGTAACGATACGAGGCCGCTGGGTCTGGGGCCTCAGCGGCCTGGTGACCGCGGTCGTGCTCGCGGTGCCCGGCACCCGCCTGATCACCGCGGACGGGGGCCCCTGGTCCGTACACGGGCTGTCGACCCCGGACGCCGTGGTCCGCACGGTGACCGTGCCGCAGCCCGTCACCCGCCTGGACCTGCAGAGCTACGGCGCCCCGGCGCGGGTGGAATCCGGGCCCGTCAGCCGCGTGCACGTCACCGAGTTCATCAGTTACAACAAGCAGAATGGCGGGCCACCCGCGGTGGTGGAGTCGGTCTCCGGCGGCCGCCTCACCCTGGCCGACCCGGTGTGCAATACCGCAGACTGCGCCGTCAGCTTCGCGGTGACCGTGCCGTCGGGCGTCAACGTCACCATGGCGACCGGTGGCGGCTCGGCCGCCGTGTCCGGGGCGGCCGGGGCCCAGGTGGACTCCGGCGGCGGCCCGGTGACCGCCACCGGGATCCATGGGCCGTTCACCGCCACCACCGACGGCGGCTCGCTGCAACTGGAGGCGCTGACCGGCCCGCTGCGCGCCGACACCGGCGGCGGACCGTTGCTCGGCCAGGACGTCGCCGCCGCCACGGTCGACGCCAGCACGGACGGCGGCTCGGCGCGGATCGACTTCGCCGCGGCGCCGGACACGGTGCGGGTCAGCACCGGTGGCGGCCCGGCGGCGCTGGCCCTGCCCGGCGGACCGTACGATCTGAACGCCGCTAGCGACGGCGGCCCGCAGTCGGTGACGATCGCCACCGACCCGGCGGCCCGCCGCTCGGTCACGGTCACCAGCGGTGGCGGGTCGCTCGATGTCGGCCCGGCGGCAGGCCTCTGACCCGAGCGCCCGGCGCCGCACCCGAGCCAGCTTGCTGATGACCTCGATCATGTGGACCGGGACGCGGATGCTGCCGGCCTGGCCCCCGGCGCGGCTATTCCGCCGCGATGGCGGCCAGCACGTCCAGCTTGGCCGCCCGGCGGGCCGGCCAGCTGGCGGCCACCAGGCCGAGCAGCGCGGAGAGCAGGAGGAAGACCAGAAGCCTGGACGCGGGCACCACGGTGTCGGTGATGCCCTGCTGTTTCAGCGACGACACCAGCGCGATGCCCATTCCGGTGCCGATGATGATCCCGATGATGGCGCCGAAGATGGCGAGGATCACCGCTTCGGACCGGATCATGGCCCGGACCTGGCGCCGCATCATGCCGACCGCCCGGAGCAGGCCGATCTCGCGGGTGCGCTCGAACACCGAGAGCATGAGCGTGTTCACGATCCCGATGAGCGCGATGAGCACGGCCAGGCCGAGCAGTGCGTAGACCAGGCCGAGCAGCTGATTAACGCTGGCGTTCTGGGTTTGCTCGAACTGGGCCCTGGTCTGGACCTGCAGGTTCGGGTAAGGGGCCAGGGCGTTGGTGACGGCCTTGTCCGCGGCGGCGCTGCCGTTGGTGCGCAGCAGAAGCGCGGCCAACGACGGGTTGGTGAAGTGGGAGACGAAGAACGCGGCACTCACCAGGTAACTGCCGATCAGGGCGTTCGCCTGGTATATCCCGCCGACGCGCAGGACCGAAGAACCCGTCCGGGCGAACCGCACCGGGACCGCGCCGCCGACCGACAGATGCTTCGACGTCGCGGTGGTCGAGTCTATGAGCAGCTCACCCCGGGCCAGGGCGGCGGTGGTCCCCGCCGTCATGCGCAGGATCAGCGTGCCGGCCAGGTGCTGGGTCGATACCGCGGTGAGTGTGGCCAGCGTATTCTGCAGCTCGAACTGTGACCGGTAGACGGTGGTCGTCGCGGTGACGCCCGGCACGGCCGATGCCGCGGCCGGCACCGATCCGCTGACCTGCCCCGACCCGTTGGCCGTCAGGATGAGGTCGGCGCTGATCGCGTCGTCCACACTGGCCGTGGACGACCGGGAAAGCGAGGCGCCGAACACCGAGATCGCGGCGACGAGGGCGAGACCGACCATGAGCGCGGAGGCAGTCTGGGCGGTGCGCCGGGGACTGCGCATGGAGTTCTCCCGGCCGAGCTTTCCCGACACCCCGAGCGCCCGGGCCAGCGGCCGGCCGATCACACTCGACAGCGGGCGCGCGGCCACGGGGGCCAGCATGGCGGCACCGACGAAGATGCAGACCGCGCCCGCGCCCACGAGCTGAATGGCCGGCTTGGCCAGGCCGATGGCCAGCAGGACCACGCCGGCCACGGCCAGGGCCGTGCCCCAGGCGAACCGGCGCCGGAGGGAGACGTCGCTGTCGGACTGACGGTCGCCGAGCGCGGCCACCGGGGGGATGCGCACGGCGTTCCGGGCCGGGCCGATGGCGGCCACAACCGTCACGCCGACACCGACGGCGAGACCGACCAGGACGGTGCGCGGCTCGAACACCAGCGATCCCGCCGGCAGCGTGATCCCGAACCCGCGCAGCAGCGCCTCGAGCCCCAGCGCGGCCAGGACGCCCAGGCCCAGGCCGATCGCGGACGAGACGAGCCCGGTGATGGCCGCCTCGGTGAGCACGGAACGGAACACCTGGCGGCGGCTCGCACCGACGATCCGCAGCAGGGCCAGCTCCCTCGTCCGCTGCCCGACGATGATCGAGAACGTGTTGAAGATGGTGAACCCGCCGACGAACAGCGAGATGAACGCGAACACCAGCAGCGCCGTGGAGAAGAACGACAGGCTCTGGCTGATCGCGCTGGCGTTCTCGTTCACCAGGGTCTGCCCGGTGACCACCTGCACCCCGGGCGGGAGGACCGCGGCGATGTCCCGCTGGACCACCGCCTTGCCGGCGCCCGGGGCAGTCACCACGTCGATGTCATCCAGGTGGCCCGTCTCCTGGACAACGTCCTGCGCGGTCGGGAGGGTGAACGCGGCCAGCGTCGCGCCGGCCAGGTTGTTCGCCGATCCGAACTCCGCGATTCCGGTGATGGTGAACGCCCGGACGGCCCCGGCCGACACGATACGGACGCGCTGGCCCACGGTGAAGCCGTACTTCTGGGCCGTTCCGGCGTCCATCACCACGTCGCCGGAGGTCACCGGCGGGCCACCCGCGATGATGCGCAGGGCGGAGATCTGCTGGTCCGGATCGAAGCTTATGCCGAGGGTCGGCGCGCCGCCGGTCTGGATCGCCTTGCCGTCGTGCGCGACGAACTGGGCGTAGCCCTCGACCCCGCCCTCGGCGGCCTCCACTCCGGGCACGCGGCGGACCGTGGCCAGCAGCGACTCGGGCAGCTCATTGCGTGTCGCGTTCGCGCCGCTGCCGAGCTGCGCGACCCCGCGGACCTGGAAGTCCACTTTCTGGTAAACGTTGCCGAACAGCACGGAGAACGTGTTGTTCAGGGTATCGGTGAGGACGAACGTGCCGGAGATGAAGGCGACGCCGAGCACGATCGCCAGCGCGGTCAGCGCCAGCCGGAGCTTGTGGGCCAGCAGGCCCTTGAGGGTCACGTTTCGCACGTCAGGCCCCCAGGGTCCGCATGCGTTCCAGGACCGTATCGGCGGTCGGCCGTTCGAGGTCGCCCACCACGGTCCCGTCGGCCAGGAAGACGACCCGGTCCGCGTACCCGGCCCCGCGCGGGTCGTGCGTCACCATGACGATCGACTGGCCGAGCTCCTGCACCGATCGCCGCAGGAACGCCAGCAGGTCCGCGGAGGCGTTGGAGTCCAGGTTGCCCGTGGGCTCATCGGCGAAGATGAGGTCCGGCTTGTTGATCAGTGCCCGGGCGCACGCCACCCGCTGCTGCTGGCCGCCGGACAGCTCACTGGGGCGGTGCGCCAGCCGGTCGCCGATACCCAGCTGTTTCACCAGGTAACCGAGCCATTCTTGGTCGACCTTGGCGCCCGCGAGGGCGACGGGCAAGGTGATATTCTCGGCCGCGGTCAGCGTCGGGATGAGGTTGAAGGACTGGAAGACGAAGCCGATCCGGTCGCGCCGCAGCTTGGTGAGCCCGGCATCATCGAGCTTCCCGATGTCCAGGTCGCCCACGAACGACTGCCCGGACGTCGGCCGGTCCAGACCGGCCATGCAATGCATGAGCGTCGATTTCCCCGAGCCCGATGGGCCCATGACGGCCGTGAAGCGGCCGCGCTCGAAGGCCACGGTGATACCGGCCAGGGCATGCACCGCCGCCTGTCCAGCCCCGTACGTCTTGCGCAGGTCGACCGAATGCGCGGCCGGCGCGGCCCGGGTGTCCCCGGTCAATGTCTGGGATGGGAGGACCATATCTTTTCCCCGTAATTCCTCGAAGGCCTCTCAATCGTGAAGGCCTCTCAATCGTCGCGCCGACCGAGTGTGGACGCATCGGTCATCCGGTTGAATTTACGAACCCACCGGGATGACTACGCGACTGCCGCGGGATGACCCACGCGGCGCCACTACCGCCTTAGCGCAACGCTCGCCACCCGTCACACTGGCGATTTCACGGATACGGGGATCGACCTCATCAACCCCTGGGACGCCGACGGCGTATGACCGCCGATCGGGCCACGCCCCTCGGGCCGCAGCAAGGACACACCGGGCCGCGGGCGCGGGCCCGCGGGAACTCCGGAGCCCGCTGATCAGGGGACGAGGAACTGCTGGACGACGGCGAGGAATTCGGCGGTCTTCTCGATCATGGTCCAGTGGCCGCAGCTGGACAGGACGTGCAGCCGGGAATCGGGCAGCAGGTCCAGCAGCGGCGCGGACGAGACGCGCCAGGGGACGACCTGGTCGTCACGGCCGTGCACCAGGAGCACCGGCGCGCGGACCGACCCCAGCTCGGCGCCGGGCAGCGCCAGGTCATCGACCCAGCGCTGGCGCGGGGCGGGGAACATGGCCTGCCATGAATCCCGGACGGGCGGATTCAGGCTCGCCTGGTAGCGCATCTCGACCAGATCGTCGGTGATCAGCCCGCGGTTGTGCGCGAACAGGCCGATGACGTGGCGCATCTGCTCGGTCCCGGGCGTATATCCCCATACCGCGTCCAGCCCGGCGGGCAGCGGCATCGCCACCCCCATGGAGCCCATCGCGACGATGCGCCGCACCGCGCCCGGGCGGGCCACTGCCATCGACAGCGCGACGGCACCGCCCATCGAGTTCCCGATGATGTCCACCGTGCCCACGCCGAGCGTGTCCAGCAGCGCGAGCGCGTGATCGGTCCACGCCGCGCGCCCGTAGGTACGCGCCTCGCCGGTGGCCGTGCCGCCGAAGCCGAGCTGGTCGGGCGCGATCACCCGGCGGTCCGCACCGAGCGCGGGGATGACCGGGCGCCAGTTCGCCGCGGCCGTCACGCCGGGACCGGACCCGTGCAGCAGCAGGACCGGCGGCGCGGTCGCCCCCGCGGGTGTCCCGGTATCGATAACAGCGGTGGCCACCCCGGCGACGTCGATCTGGCCCGTCCGCAGGTCAGTGCCGGTCTTCAATGGCCGGTCTGCAATGGGCCGGCCTGCAACGGGCCGGTCCTCGATGTGGTGGTCACGAAACGCCGCCTCCGACAGTCTCCGGATGCCGCTGCGCGACTCCGTCCCGGTTCCGTTCGGTATCCGTGGTCTCTTCCCGCAGCTGGGGCTGGGAGGACACGCGGCGGGTCGGGCCGAGCCACATATCGATCGAGCCCGGCTCGTCCGGGTCGAACACGCGCGGCACCCAGGCGGCGTCGTCCTCGATCCGGCGCACGCCGAAGGAGTACTCGTAGGTGAATCCCTCCGGGCCCTGGAAGTACAGGAAGATCGCCGTGGACTGCGGGTGCCGCCCGGGGCCCATCTCGATCTCGACCCCCTGGGAAACCAGGAAGTGCCAGTTGCGGAAGACGTCGTCGATGGTCTCGACCTGGAAGTTCATGTGGCACATGCCCGGCCGGTCACCCTGGAAGACGGCCAGCTTGTGGTGCACCGGGTCGATCCGCAGCAGGCAGGCCCGGTCGCGTATCCAGTCCGACACCCGCGCGTTGAAGCGGGTACTCCAGTAGCGGTGGGCGTCGTAGACGTCGGGCGCGTCCAGGCACAGGTGCCCGAACTCGGTGATCCCGGCGGCCCGGCCGAACGCGACCGGGCGGGCGACGGTCTCCTGCCCGATCACCAGCTCCAGCCGGTTACCAAACGGATCATCGAAGGCGATGAACTCGCCGACCCGGCGGGACCGCGCCTCGGCGGCCGACCCCCGGTACACGGAGGTGCCGCCGCGCTCGAGTTCGGTCTCGGCGGCGTCCAGGGCGTCCGGTCCGGCCACGGTGAAACCGGAGGAAATGACGCCGGACGGTCCCTGTACGAGCGCGAGGCAGTGGTGGCGGTGGTCGGCGCGCAGATGCGCGACGCCGGGCTCGGTGGACGCGGCCAGTTCCAGGCCGACGATGTCGGTGGCGAAGCGGGTGGCCGCACCGAGGTCGGCGACGCCGGAACGGACGTAGGCGATATCAGTGAGTGTGATCACGGGGCGGCTCAAGCGAAGACCGGGGCCAGGTCGATGTAGATCTGCCAGTCGCGCACCAGGTCACCGTCGAACTCCAGGATGTCGGCGTTGGGCACGGTGACGCTCTTGCCGTCTTTACGCAGGTACTCCACGTTGATCTTCGCCACCATGGTGTCCCCGGACTCCACGACCTTCACCAGGTGATGGGTGAGGCCATCGATGGTGGACCAGAAGCCGAGCACGGCCTCCCGCACGGCGTCCTTGCCGTGGATCGGTTCCGCGTTGCCGAAGCGGAACGTTACGTCGGGCGTCAGGTGAGCGACAAACCTCTCCACGTCAAACGAGTCGATGTCGGCGAAGATCGTCGTGGCGTCGCGGTTCATGATGTTCTCCTTCGTTGGAGACGTGCTCGGGCAGGCTGGGCGGGCCGGCGGAAGGGACGGCAAGCGGGCGGCGGGAGCGGTCAGGCTTCCGGTTCACGGTTGGCCAGGAAGGTCTCGGGCGGGGGCGCGCCCCACAGGTGCGGCGGGACTTCCCAGTCGCCGGCCACCCAGGAGTCGTCCACCTGGTCGATGTCGGAGAACCACTCGATCCACGAGCCCCACGGGTCGGGGTTGTAGTGGAAGAAGTTGGAGCCGATCGTGTGCCGTCCCAGGCCCCATCCGGCGTCCCGGCCCCGGGCGCGCATCCGGTCGGCGCCGAACGCGATCGCGTCGATGGACGGCACCTCGAAGCTCGCGTGGTGGAAGCCGCGGTGCGTGCTGGCGATGAACCCGAAGATGTGATGGTCGCCGCGTCCCCCGTTCAGGAACGTCACCAGGCCGGTGATCCGGTCGCTGACCCGCAGGCCGAGCACCTGGGTGTAGAACTCCGTCATCCGCTGCGGCTGCGCGGTGAACAGCAGCGTGTGCCCGAGGCGGCGCGGCATCACGTCTTCGGTGGCCTGCCGCCACCAGGCGGTCCCGATCCGCTGATGCGTCGCGCCCACGTTGGCCGGCACCTCGGGGACCGGGCGGCCCGGCGCCGGCTCCTCATCGAGCAACTGGACGGCCGTACCGTCCGGGTCGCGGATCCACACCCCCTCGGGGCTGGTGCCCGGCGGCGGGTCGATGACCGGCGTCCCCGACCGTTCCAGCGCCTCCCGTACCGCGTCGAGCGTCCCCGGGTGAAGCGTGAACGCGACGTGGTGCAGCCGTTTGGCGGGCGCCTCGACCAGCCGGACCTGCTCCTGGCCGCGGCCGGGGCATTGCGCGACGAGCGACCCGTCCTTCTCCCCCGTCTCCAGGCCGAAGTCCTGCAGGAAGCCCTCGGCCACCGCGAGGTCCGGCACTTCCAGCGCGTAATGATGCAGCGTCGCGATCACTGATCGCCCCTTCCCCGGCATGCTGTCGGCACGTAAACTGCATACAGTTTAGGTCGGCCCCGGGCCCCGTGGGAAGAGACCGGGGCAGACGAAACGAACAGACGCGGGAGATAACGATGCGTGAGGGGCCCGGCGGCATAGCGACAAAAGGGCCAGGTCGCGGCCCCACGGACGGGTTGCAGGAAGAAACGGGCGGCCTGCGGGAGGAACTGGCCGAGGCGGCGCGCGTGCTGTCGGCGCTCGGCCTGGTGACCGCGTACGGTCACGTGTCCGCGCGCACCGGGGACGTCATGCTGATCACGCCGGCCGCCGACCTGGCCGCCGTGACCGCGGACCGCATCCTCACCGTGCCGCTGGACACCGGCGCCCCGGGGGCGGGCGTCCCGGACTCAGGCGCCCCGGGCACGGGCGCTCTGGGGACAGGCGCTCCGGGCACGGGCGCACCGGGCACGCTGCCGGCCGGGGCTCCCGCGGAGGGGTGGGCCCATCTCGCGCTCTACCGGGCCCGGCCGGACGCGGGCGCCATCGCACGCGCCCAGCCGCCCAGCGCCTTCGCCGCCGCGGCCGGCGCGACGGCACTGCCCCCGCTGTACGGTCAGGCCGCCTGGCTCGGTGAAGCCGTCCCCGTGCACGACAGCGCCGAACTCCTGCGCTCCGCGGAGCTGGCCGGCCGCGCGGCCCGTAGCCTGCCCGCGGGTGAAGCGCTGCTGCTGCGCGGGAACGGGGCGCTGACCCTTGGCGCGGCGCCCGGGCTCGCGGCGGCGCGGATGTGGCTGCTGTCGGCGGCCTGCGACACCTTCGTTTCCGCCCGGGCGGCCGGCCCGGTCACGCCGCTCAGTCCCGCCGAGATCGCCTCCTGGCGGGCCGTCAGCGGCGAGCTTCTGCCGCGCCTCTGGCAGCACCTGCGCGGCCGGGCCACGCCGCATAACGCACCGCTACGATGACCCTGGGGGGAACAGGCGGCGCCGACGCGACAGGAGACGTCATGGCCGTGGAACCCAGGTGGCTACCACCAGGAATCGACACCGGCAAGGCAAACATCGCCCGCGTCTACGATTACTGGCTCGGCGGGAGCAACAACTTCCGCGCCGATCAGGACGCGGCGCGAGCGATGATCGCGATCGAACCGAACATCCGCGGCATCGCCCGCGCCAACCGGGCCTTCCTCGGCCGGGCCGTCCGGTTCCTCGCCACCGAGGCCGGCATCCGCCAGTTCATCGACATCGGCTCCGGCATCCCGACCGGCCGGAACGTGCACGAGGTGGCTCAGGAGGCGGCCCCCGGCTCCCGGGTGGTGTATGCCGACGTCGACCGGGTCGCCGTGGCGCACAGCAGGCTGATCCTGGAGGACAACGCGGACACCGCGGTCATCCAGGCCGACCTGCGTGAGCCGGACGACGTCCTGACGGCCACGGAAACCCAGCTGCTCATCGACTTCAGCCAGCCCGTCGGGCTGCTGCTGGTATCGGTCCTGCACTTCCTCGACGATCACGACGACCCCTGGCGGGTCATGGCCCATCTGCGGGATGCGCTGGCACCGGGCAGCTACCTCGTGCTCAGCCACGCCACCGGCGAGGCGAAACCCGACGTCGCCACGGCGGTCAACACCGTGTACATGAACAAGGTCGCGGCGCGCGGGGATCACCGTTCCCGCGACGAGATCCTGCGCTTCTTCGACGGCTTCACCCTCCTCGACCCCGGGCTGGTCTACCTCACCCAGTGGCGCCCGGACGAGCCCGTCGATACCGGCCCCGACGCGGCCAACTTCTGGTTGCTCGCCGGGGTCGGCCGGCTCAACGACCGGCCCGCGTAGCTCCGCCACGACCCGGCCCGCGC
>PLRW01000010.1 GCA_003164955.1 Actinomycetota bacterium | reverse complement strand
TCCCTCGTGGCTGTCGCCTGGATCGCGTCCATCCCGGGCCTGACCGCTTCCGGGGTCGGTACCCAGCTTCCCGCCGATGAGATGTCGTGGGCTCCCGGCGGGTACATCGTCGTCCCGTTCACCGTCGGCGGCAGCCCTATGCAAAACACGCCGGTCGCGCGGCCGGTCGTGCAGGCCGAATGCTGGGCGACGATCCCGGACGCCCCGGACCTGCCGTGGAACATGGCCGAGAACCTCGCCGAGCAGATCCGCATGGCCACCTACGACCGGACGGGCGTCTTCGGCCGCACCCTCACCCTCCCCGCCGGTTACCCGAACGCCTGGGTGCGCTCCGCGGGGGTTCTCACTCACCCCAAGCGCGTCTGGTCCGACGCCGGCGACTACGCGGGGTACCTCATCGATCTTCAGCTGACCTGGGTCGCGGCCAGCGAGCGGATTCCCTAGGGAGGCAGTAGATGGCAAGCACGCCCGCGAAGACGACAACCGCGGCGAAGACCACGACGACGGCGAAGAAAGCGTCCACGCCGGCGAAGGCGACAACAACCACGAAGGCGTCCACCACCAGCTCGTCCGCGTCGAAGAGCACGTCCACGACGACGGCGAAGAAGGCGACCACGCCGGCGAAGGCCCCGGGCGCGGTGCTTGAGGACACGCGGTGGATCACCGGGCCGAACGACGGCGCGTGGACGATGTGCGGGCCTGTAGCGGTCGCCAACCATCTCCTCGCCGTCACCGGCATGGAAGCCAGCAACGCCGACATTGAGCGGCTCTACCGGGCGGCCGGGGCGATCGGGGATTCCGGTGCACCACTGGAGTTCTTCCTCGCCGCCGCCATGACCACGGAACTCGCCGGGTGCCGCCTGGCCAGCTACGAGCCCACGGAACGGATCATGCTCGCGGATTCGATGCTGCTAGGCGCGGACGCGGGTGTGCTGCTGCTGACCGTGGCCGGCGTACCCGACCTGCATGCCGCCGCCCTGACCCCGGACGGCCGGGTCGTCCTCTGGGGCGACGAGGTTCCGCTCGTGGAAGCAGACGTCATCGCCGAAGATGCCTGGTCGCTGACCTGGCACGGAAAGGCCAGCTAATGCCGAAGGTAAGGCCCGTCTTCTTTGACGATCGCCGTGAGATCGAGGTCAGCGACGGCGAGGCGAAGGTCATGAAGGAATCCGGCCTGCTCCACGGCGACCCGCCTGCCGCAACGCCGCCCGCACCTGCCGCACCATCCGCACCCCCGGCCGGTGCCGGGCCAACTCCCGCGAAGGGGAAGTAACCCATGAGCAACCAGATCCTGACGCCCACCCAGTTCGTCGCCGACGGCCTCGGCCTCGACCTCACCGCGGCCCTGGCCACCCCGACCGCGACCACGCTGCAGTTCACGAACACCGGCCGGGAGATCCTGTTCGTCGCCGCCGGCGCCGGGTCGGAGACGGTGACCGTTGACATCGGCGCCCTGGTCCTCGGCCAGTCGATCACCAACTTCTCCTCGGTGAACCTGACCAGCGCCCACACGGTTGCCTTCGGGCCGTTCCACACGATCGTGGACCAGTCCGGCACCACCACCGTTCAGGTGGTCCTGTCCACGATCACGAGCATCACGGTCGCGCTGCTCCAGACCGTGGGCGTCTACTAGCCCCGCAGCCATGCCATGCCCCCTGAGCGGGGCTTTTTTCATGCCCGGACTCCCCCGGAGGGATCTTCCATGACCACCCCAACGCCCGTCTCCCCGACGCTCACCCTCTCCGCCGACAAGGCCACCTACAACGTTGGCGACACCCTGACCCTCACCGCGGCCTACACCGACGCCTCGTCGGCGCCGCTGACGCTGACGATCTCCGCGACCGCCGTTGACGCGAACGGGGTCTCGGTGTCCGCCACCACCACGGCCACGGTGAACACCGCAGAGCAGCAGCCGATGACGGTGACCGTGAGCGACTCGTTCAGTGACTCCTACACGGAGGTCAGCAACGCGACCGGGACCGCAGTGTTCACGACCGTGATCCAGGCGCCGCCCGCGCCGTGACCGCGCTGCTGATCACGGCGACCGTGACGGATGCGAACGGCGAGCAGGCCACGGCGTCCGTCACGGTCGACGTGCTCGCCGGGGAGGGCGCAGAGGGCCGCTAGAACGCGCCCGGGTCATTCACCGCAGCCCCCTTCGAGGGGCTTTTTTCATGCCCGCTTAAACAGCCATGCATGCAGGTCACGGCTGGACACGCCGAGGAATCGGCCCCCTTTCTTAAAAAGCTTCCGGCTTTCAGCCGCCATTATTAGGAGGCGATTCCGATCGCAATCCAGCCCCTTAACGTCTGCATGGGTCCGGCTACCCTTTACTGGGCGCCGTTCGGCACCACCGAACCCGCCTATTCCGCTATCGCGTCCCCTCCTGGCCCGGCGTGGACGGACTTCGGCGCGACCGCGGACGGCACCAGCGTGCTCCTGGAAGTCGACCAGACCTACTCCGATGTTCTCGCGGAGCAGCTCGTCGACCCGATCGCCGCCCGCCTGTCCAAGCGGGTAATCCAGGTCACGGCGACCCTGCTCGAAGCCACCTTGCAGAACATGCAGGAGGCGATGAACCAGAACGCCACGATCAGCCCAGGGTCCGGTTACTCGGTGCTGGACACCAACACGGCCCCCTCGTCGTCCCAGCCGCAGTACAGCGCGCTGATCATGGACGGGTGGGCGCCCACGACGGGCACGACCGAGGCGGAATGCCGGCGGCGGATCATCGTCCGCAAATGCCTGTCGTCTTCCAAGGTGGACATGGAATGGGAGAAGAACAAGCCATCCACCTACAAGACCTCCTGGACGGCGTACTACGTAAGTTCCTCGATTTCTCCGTTCGAAATCATTGAACAAACCTCCTGATCAGCGAGTCTTTGTCAGATCAGACAGGAAGGCATAAGTGACAGCTCAGAACGCCCGCAAGCAGCCCCGCGCGCGGGCGGTACCCGACGACGACGGCGACCTCGCCGACGGTGTTATCCGCATCGGTGACGAGCCGGAAGAACCCCGCTACGAGGAACTGTTCCGGCTCCGCGGCCAGCCGTACGAGGTGCTCGCCAACCCGCCCGCGTCGATGATGCTCAAGTACTTCGACCAGGTACGGAAACGGGGGGCGAACGCGGCGTTCTCGTGGGCGCTGGAGCAGATGGTCGGCGCGGACGCCTACAAGGCGCTCCTGGAAGACGACGCGGTGACGCGGGCCGATTTCCAGCAGGTCATCGACCTGATCCTCGGGATTCTCCTCGGCAATCCCGAAACGCTCCCAAAATCACGCGCGACTGGCTCGCGCCGGTCTGGTGGGTAACCGAGTCACTGGATGACCTGGCCAGCGACTTCTCCGTTTACCACGGCGTCCGGGACATCCGCGTGCTGCCGTCCCGGGCGTTCCTGAAGCTCGCCGCCCGGATCGGTGCGTACGGCGGGGCCGTGCAGGCGCGTGCCGTGGTGCAGCGTCAGGCACGGCAGCAGGCCCGCAGCAAGCCGTCCCCGCCGGTGAATCAGGTCGCGTCCGCCGCTCAGCTCCGCTCCGCTCTGGCACCTGTCCCCGGTGTGGGCATGTGGGGCGACGTTAGGCAGGTGAAAGCACCGTGACCGAGATGACCGGCGGCGAGTCAGGGTTCGAGATTGCTCGCGCGTGGGTTTCGGTCACTCCCGACGTCTCCGACTTTGAGCAGGCGCTGCAGGAGGAACTCGGCGGCGTTGTCGTCGCCGTCACGGTCACCCCGGACACGGCCGACTTTCAGGCCGCGCTCGACGAGGAGGTCGGCG
>PLRW01000004.1 GCA_003164955.1 Actinomycetota bacterium | reverse complement strand
ACTCAATCGAGTATTCGAGCGGTACAGGCTCGGTGTAGACCCCGCTGGCCTCCATCACCACGTGGGTGACGCCCCGCCGGCGCAGGTCGGCGGCCGTCTGCTGAAGCACCCCGTAAAACGTCCGGTACTCCAGGATCTCGGTCTTGCGGGTCCACGGCTTCTCGCCCGGGGACCGGACCGCGACCTTGATCATGTCTTTGTGCACGTCGATCCCGGCGACGCGCTCGTACATCACTTTCATGCGCCTGGCCACCTCCTGCAGCGGCAATCCCCCCACCAGATGGGAACGAGGCGCACCGCCCGCCAGAGCCCCGGATCAGTACAGGAGACTGACACACGCGCACGCAGCAGCAACGGGGGTTACCCGGCAAGGGCTCTCGCACCAATCTAATACGCGGCCTCGAACGGTCCATAGGCAACCGGTGACGACGAACGGCGCGCCAGCACAACTGTGCACTTCCACCCCGCCCGGCACTACCCCGTCACGCAGAAACCCCGGCCGCCTACGATCTGCACGCTCCAGCCGCGAAAGGGGGCCTAGTTTTCGCATCCCACGGCAGAGCCACGCCAGTGGCGCATGATTTCTAATACCACTCTTTAGCCTCCGCGACTGTTACCTACGAGCAAAGGTACTGGAATACGCGAGTAAAGGTACTGGAATAGCGGAGGCGACGCCATGTACCAAAAATGGGATCATGTGGAGAATCCGGCTAATCCTGTCCGACGATCAGCGCAGCCGCGCGCTGTTTACGAGGCCTTGCTAACAAACCCTTGAGCGCCGTGCGCCTGAAACCTCGCGGTACCGGCCAAGCCGAGATAACCGGTGAAGTTATGGTCGATCTTACGCCGCGCGAGGGCCTAGGCGCGCTGCACATGATCAGCCCGCAGGTCTTCGTGACCCGCGCAGATCGACCGGCACCGCCAGCAGCAAGTTCGGAATCCGTTACCCGGCGCTAAGAAGAACGGGCAAAACAAGAACAGCCCAGTCAGAGCGCCCACACTTCCAGGGGAAACCCGTCTCGACTGTTCTAAGATGATGCGTGGAGGTACGCCATGCCGCTGCCGACGACCCGCACTCCCCCACCCGGGCAGGGAGATCAACCGGCCCGCGGACACCCGGTTGACGAGGTGCTTGCGCCGCAGCGGCTGGCGGTGCTTGGCCTGCAGCACCTGTTCATCATGTACGCCGGGGCGGTGGCCGTGCCGCTGATCGTCGGCGCTGCGCTGAAGCTGCCTGCTACCACGATCGGCCTGCTGGTCAGCGCCGATCTGCTGGTCTCGGGTATCGCCACGATCATTCAGAGCGTCGGCATTGGGAAATCTTCGGGATACGGCTGCCGGTCGTCGCGGGCGCGACCTTCACGGTGCTCAGCCCGATGATCATCATCGCGGAGAAATACGGCCTACAGGCGGTCTACGGCGCGATGCTGGCCGCGGGCGTGTTCGGTTTGATCATAGCCAAGCCGTTCTCTATGCTGATCCGATTCTTTCCCCCGTTGGTGGCGGGGACTGTGATCTGCGTCATCGGGTTGTCGCTGATCGGTGCGGATGTCGGCCTGATCGCCGGCTCTGACCCGACGGCGGCCGGCTACGGGAAGGTCTCGCACATCGGGCTTGCCGCGCTGGTCATGCTGCTGATCGTGGTGATCACCAGGGTCTTCAGCGGGTTCATCAGCCAGATTGCGGTCCTGCTGTCCATCGTCATCGGCACGCTGGTCGCCTGGCCGATGGGCCTGCTGGATTTCTCCTCGGTAAAGGGCGAGGCCTGGCTTGGTTTCAGCGGGTTCTTCCGCTTCGGCCACCCGAAGTTCGAGGCTGCTGCGATCATCTCGATGTGCATCGTGATCATGGTGACTTACACCGAGTCAACCGCCGACATGCTGGCCGTCGCGAAGATGGTCGACAAAGACGTGAGCCCGAGTGATCTTGCTCGCGGCCTTGCCACCGATGGGCTATCGGCAGTGCTGGCCGGATTCATGAACTCCTTCCCTGACACCGCGTTCGCCCAGAACGTCGGCCTGATCGGGCTGACCAGAGTGCGGAGCCGGTGGGTAGTCACAACCTGCGGCGTTTTCTTGGTCATCCTCGGCCTCGTGCCCAAGTTCGGCCAGGTGGTCGCCCACGTGCCAGGACCAGTGATCGGCGGCGCGGCGACGGTGATGTTCGCGATGGTCACCGCGGTCGGTATCCGCACGCTGAACAAGGCGTCATTCGACAACAACCACAACCTGCTGATCGTCGCCGTGTCGCTGTCGGCTGGGCTTATCCCTGCGGGTGCGCCCACCTTCTACAATAAGTTTCCCTCGGACTTCCAGGTCATCTTCGGATCAAGCATCACGTCGACGGTGATCGTGGTCTTCGTTCTCAACATTGTGTTCAACCACTGGACATGGCGCCAGCCGCGGACCGAAAGCACGGTCAGGAGGCGCTCAGGCGCGATGCCGTCGTCATCGATCAGCCCGACGGCGGAGTGCATCCGTACGCCGGGGACGGCCAGCTCAGCGCGGAAGGCCAGCCCACCGGGGAAGGCCAGCCCGCAGGTTAGCGGCGTGGGATAGCACATTATGGAATTCCTGCAGCCAGCAACCTGGGCCGAGGCGCTTCAGCTGAAGGCGGTCCATCCGCAGGCCGTGCCCATCCAGGGCGGCACGGACGTGATGGTGGAGCTGAACTTCGACCGGCACCGGCCAGAATTCCTGCTCGACCTCAGCCGGGTAGGCGAGCTGGCGCAGTGGGCGCCGGAGAACGGACACATCCGGCTGGGCGCCGGCGTGACCTACGCCCGCATCCTCACCGAGCTTAGCGACCGGCTGCCCGGCCTGGCGATGGCCTCGCGCACGGTCGGGTCGCCTCAGATCAGGAACAGGGGGACGGTCGGCGGAAATCTTGGCGCCGCGTCGCCTGCCGGTGACGCGCACCCCGCGCTGCTGGCCGCGTTCGCGCAGGTCGAGGTCGAATCGGTGAGCGGTTTGCGCCAGATCCCGGTCGCGGAGTTCTACACGGGCGTAAAGCGCAACGCGCTGAGCCCCGATGAGCTCATCAAGGCTGTGCTGATCACCCCGCCGACCGGCCCGCAGCAGTTCTGCAAGATCGGCACCCGTAACGCGATGGTCATCTCGGTGGCTGCGTTCGGCCTCGCCTTGCATCCCGATCGCAAGGCCGTCGGCACCGGCATCGGGTCGGCCGCGCCGACGCCGCGGCGCGCGCTCGAGGCGGAGCGTTTCCTCGCGCAGTCGCTGACCGACGACGGCCTCTGGGAGTTCCGCGGCGCCCTGCCGGATGCCACCAGCCGGCGCTTCGCCGACCTCGTCGCGGACGCTGCCTCCCCGATCGACGACGTTCGTGGCACCGCGCGCTACCGCGTCCATTCCCTGTCCGTGATGGCCAGGCGCGCGCTGATCTGGGCGTGGAACGACTTCAGGAGGGTGTGACAGTCATGCGCGTCACGTGCACCGTCAACGGCGAGCAGCATCAGGCCGACGACGTCTGGGAAGGCGAGAGCCTGCTCTACGTCCTGCGCGAGCGGATGGGCTTCCCCGGGTCGAAGAACGCCTGCGAGCAGGGGGAGTGCGGCTCGTGCACCATCTACCTGGACGGGGTGCTCGCCTGCGCCTGCCTGGTGGCGGCCGGACAGGCCCAAGGGCGCGGCGTGCGCACCGTCGAGGGCCTCGGGTCCGGCGATGAATTGGCCACCATTCAGCAGACCTTCCTTGAGGCCGGCGCGGTGCAGTGCGGCTTCTGCACGCCGGGGCTGCTGGTCGCCGCCCACGACCTCCTCGAACGGCATGCCGGGCCGACCGACGCGGAGATCCGCGAAGCGCTCGCGGGCAACCTGTGCCGATGCACGGGATACGAGAAGATCATGGAAGCAGTGCGCCTCGGCGCAACCCGACGAGCCACCGCGAGCTGACGATGACACACACCACAGTTCTGGACGGCTGCGCGGTCGTGACCATGGACGCGCAGCGCAGCGAGCACCACAGCGGCCACGTCGTCATCGAGGGCACGCGGATCGCCGCCGTGGCCGCCGGCCCGGCGCCCCGCGACCTGCCGGACGCACGGCACATCGACGCCGGCGGCTGCATGGCCACGCCCGACCTGGTGAACACCCACCACCACCTCTACCAGTGGGCGACTCGCGGCCTGGCGGTGGATTCTGCCCTCTTCGGCTGGCTCACCGAGCTGTACCCGGTGTGGGGCTGCATCGACGCGGAGATCGTGCACAGCGCGGCCACCGCCGCGCTGTCGTGGCTGGCGGTCTCCGGCTGCACCACCACCACCACCGATCACAACTATGTCTCCCCCGCGACGGGGGGGACGTCCTTGCGGGGGAGATCGACGCCGCGCGCGAGGTCGGGCTGCGCTTCCACCCGACCAGGGGTTCGATGGACCTGGGCCAAAGTGACGGGGGCCTGCCGCCGGACAACGTCGTGGAAGACATCGACGAGATCCTGGCCTCCACCGAGGCCGCCATCGACGCCCATCACGACCCGGCGCCGGATGTGATGGTGCGAATAGGCGTCGCGCCCTGCTCCCCGTTCTCCGTGACCGAGGACCTGCTCACCCGGGCGGCCGCGCTGGCCCGGCGCAAGGGCGTGCGGCTGCACACTCACCTCGCCGAGACGAAGGACGAGGACGACTTCTGCCGTGAGCGCTTCGGCTGCTCGCCGGTGGACTACATGGACGGCCTGGGCTGGCTCGGGCCCGACGTGTGGCTCGCCCCCGCCGTCCACCTCGATGACGCAGCGGTGGCGAAGGTCGCAAGCACCGGCACCGGCGTCGCGCATTGCCCGTCGTCGAACGCGCGCCTTGGCGCGGGGATCGCCCGGGCGCACGACCTGCGCGAGGCCGGCGTCCCCGTCAGCCTCGGAGTGGACGGCGCGGCCTCCAACGAGGCGAGCTCGCTGCTTGAGGAGGTCCGTCACGCGCTGCTGTTCGCCCGTGCCCGTGGCGGCCCCACCGAGCTGGCGGTCCGGGACGCTTGAGATGGGAACGATGTGCGGCGCCCGCGTGCTCGGCCGCGACGGCGAGCTCGGCTCGCTGGAGGCCGGCAAACTCGCCGACATCGCGTTGTGGCGGCTTGACACGCTGCCGCATGTGGACATCTTCGATCCCCTGGCGGCGCTCGTGCTCGGCGCGCCGCCGCCGCTCGAGTTGCTGCTCATCCAGGGCCTTCCGGTCGTCGAGCGCGGGCGGCTCGTGACGGTCGACGAGAGCCAGGTGACGGCAGCCGCCGCCGCCAATCACAAGCTGCTGAAACGAGCTGGAGTGAAACGATGACTGCACCGACCGGGCCTGCCGGGGCACCGCGGGGTCTGTCCACCCAGGTGACCGCGGGAGTGGGCTCGAGCCCGCGCCGGCCGGACGGCACGCCGAAGGTCAAGGGCGAGTTCGCCTACTCCAGTGACATGTGGATGGAGGACATGATCTGGGGCGTCACCTTGCGCAGCCCGCACCCTTACGCCAGGATCCGATCCATCGACATCGGCGCGGCGCTCGCGATGCCCGGCGTTTACGCGGTGCTCACCCACGAGGACGTGCCGTGCAGCAAGTTCTACGGACTCGAGATCGTCGACCAGCCGGTGCTGGCCGTCGACACGGTCCGCTACCACGGTGAGCCGGTCGCGCTGGTCGCCGCCGACCACCCCGAGATCGCACGCCAGGCCACCAAGAGCATCCGGGTCGACTACGACGTCTACGAGCCGATCACCGACGCCCGCCTGGCCCTGGGCCACCCAGGGTGGAATCAGGTCCATAACGCCCCTGGGGCAGTCAGCGAGTTGTCGCGGGAACGGGCCGCCCTGCACCCGCAGGGCAATCTCGTGAGGCACTTGAAGCTCAGAAAGGGCCATTCAGATCCTGTCGCAGATGTCGTGGTGGGCGGCGAGTACGAAGTGGGAATGCAGGATCAGGCCTTCCTCGGCCCGGAGTCTGGGCTGGCCGTCCCGACCGGGGATGGCGGCGTGGAGCTATACGTCGCGACGCAATGGCTGCATGTGGACCAGCGGCAGATCTGCGCGGCGCTCGGCCTGTCCCCGGAGAAGGTGCGGCTCACCCTAGCCGGCGTGGGCGGCGCCTTCGGCGGCCGCGAGGACCTGTCAATGCACGTGCACGCGTGCATGCTGGCGCTGCACACCGGCAAGCCGGTGAAGATGGTCTACAACCGGGAGGAGTCCTTCTTCGGGCATGTGCACCGCCACCCCGCGGTGATGCGCTTCGAGCACGGCGCTGACCGCGCCGGCACGCTGATCTACGTCAAGGCGGAGATCTACCTCGACGGCGGGGCCTACGCCTCCAGCACCCCGGCCGTCGTCGGCAACGCCGGCACCATGGGCATCGGGCCGTACATCGTGCCCAACGTGCAGGTTGACGCCTACGGCGCCTACACCAACAACCCGCCGTGCGGGGCGATGCGCGGCTTCGGCTCGGTGCAAGCTGCCTTTGCCTACGAAGCCCAGATGGACAAGCTGGCCGCCGAGCTCGGCATGGACCCGGTGGAGCTGCGCTGCCGCAACGCGCTGACCGAGGGGTCACAGGCGCCGACCGGGCAGGTAATCGACAGTCCCGCGCCGGTCGAGGAGCTGCTGCGGCGGTTGCAGGCGATTCAGCTGCCGCCGCAGCGCAACGCGGACGCGGACCTGCGCGACCTGCCGGGCGGCGTGGCGAACACCACCCACGGCGAAGGCGTCATGCGCGGGGTGGGCTACGCGGTGGCCTACAAGAACGTCGGATTCTCCGAGGGCTTCGACGACTACTCGACCGCGCGAGTGCGGCTCGAGGCCGTGGCCGGCGAGGCGACGGTCACCGTGCATACCGCGGCCGCCGAGGTCGGTCAGGGCCTGGTCACCGTCGAGCAGCAGATCGCGCGCACCGAGCTCGGCGTGCACGCCGTCGTTGTGCATCCTAAGGACACACAGGTCGGCAGCGGCGGGTCGACGTCCGCGTCCCGGCAGACCTACGTCACCGGCGGCGCGGTCAAGGCGGCCTGCGAGAAGGTGCGCGAACGCGCCCTCAAGGCCATTCGACAGCGGACCGGGCACGCCACGGCGGACCTGCGGCTTGACAGCGGGAAAGTGATCTCAGAACGCGAGGGCGTCATCGGAACCCTCGCGGATCTGCTCGGCGACGAGGTCATCGACGAGACCGTCGAGTGGCACCACCGCCCGACAGTGGCCGTCGATCCCGAGACCGGGCAGGGGTTCGCCCACGTGCAGTACGCGTTCTCGGCGCATCGCGCGGTCGTCGACGTGGACACCGAGCTCGGCCTGGTCAAGGTCGTCGCGCTCGACTGCGTCCAGGACGTCGGGAAAGCCGTCAACCCGCAGGCCGTCGTCGGGCAGATCCAGGGCGGCTCCGCGCAGGGGCTTGGGCTGGCCGTGATGGAAGAGATCCTGATCTCCGGCGGCAAGATCAAAAATCCGTCCTTCACCGACTACCTCATCCCCACGATCCTCGACATGCCCCCGATGCGGATCGAGGTGCTCGAATACGCCGACCCGCACGCGCCCTATGGCCTGCGCGGCGTCGGCGAGCCCCCGACAATCTCCTCCGGGCCCGCCATCGTCGCGGCGATCCGCGACGCCACCGGGTTGCCGCTGCAGCGGGTGCCGGTGCGACCCGAGCACATCACAGGCACTTGAGGCTCGGCCGGGGCGCTCGCGTGGGAACATCATGGGCATCATGTGCAACCCGCACTATCTGGAGATTCTGGCTGGGCGAGAAAAGCGTGACCCGCGCCCCGAACTCCGTCGCCCGCCGCCGGTGTCCCGCCCGATGACCGGTCCCGCGGTGCGGAACGTCCGATCGCGTAGATACCGCTGGCCCGGGCCATCCGGCGCCCGGCGGCATGGAGATAACAGTTGGCAAATGGGGTGCCGATGCGCTGGATGCCGACGGTGGCGGTGAGCAGATCTCCAGGGACTGCGGTGTCGGCGAAGGCGATCGTCAACGACGCGGTGGTCAGCGCCAGCGGCAGGTCACCGGTACTGGCCATGGCGTAGCCGAGGGCGAAATCGGCGAGCGTGGTGAGCGCGCTGCCTTGAACGGAGCCGCTGCCCTTGGTGTGGCGCCGGTCCACCCGCAGGGCCAGATGCGTGCTGGCCCCGGCACCACTTGAATACAGCGGCCGATCAGGTCGAGGAACGGGCTCGACCGCTCATGGATGCTGAAGTCATCAGGCGGTGCCGCGATACGCGTACCGCTCGAATACTCGATTGAGT
>PLRW01000052.1 GCA_003164955.1 Actinomycetota bacterium | reverse complement strand
AGCCCGGAGGGCGGGAGCCCGGAGGCCCGGAGCCCGGAGGCCCGGAGCCCGGAGGCCCGGAGCCCGGAGGCCCGGAGCCCGGAGGCCCGGAGCCCGGAGGGCGGGAACCCGGAGGCCCGGAGCCCAGCGGTCAGCGGCGCGCCCGAGGCGGGAGGCGACTCATGAGCGTTCTCGAGGTGACCGGCCTGACCGTCGATTTCCGTCAGCGGGGCGCCCCGCCGCTACGTGCGGTCGACCACGTGTCGTTCGCGCTGGAAGCCGGGAAGACCCTGGCTCTGGTCGGGGAGAGCGGCAGCGGCAAGTCAACGGTCGTGCGGGCCGTCGCGCAGTTGGCGAAGCCGGCCGCGGGCACCATCGTCCTGGACGGCCGGGCGGCCGGGCGGCGCGGCCGGGCCCTGCGGGCGTACCGGCACAAGGTCGCGCTGGTCTTCCAGGATCCGTTCGCCTCCCTCAACCCGATCCACACGGTCCGCCATCATCTGGTCCGGCCGCTCAGCCTGCGGCCCGGGGCGCCGCGCGGGGCGGCCCTGGAGGAAGAGGTACGGGAACTGCTCCGTTCGGTCAACCTGACTCCCCCGGAGGAGGTCGCCGGCAAGCATCCGCACGAGCTGTCCGGCGGACAGCGCCAACGGGTGGCGATCGCCCGGGCGCTGGCCACCGATCCGGACGTGCTGCTGGCCGACGAGCCCGTCTCCATGCTCGACGTTTCGATCCGGCTGGAGATCCTCAACCTGCTCGACCGGCTGAAGCGGGACCGCAACCTGGCCCTGCTCTACGTCACGCACGACCTGGCCACGGCCCGGCACTTCTCCGCCGAGATCATGGTCATGTACCGGGGTGAGATCGTGGAGCGCGGCCCGAGCGATGAGGTGATCCTGCGGCCCGCCCACCCCTACACGCAACTGCTGGCGGCCGCGGCGCCGGAGCCCGGCGCGTCCCGGTCCACGCTGGCGGCCGCGCGCCAGGCCCGTCGCGCGAGCCAGGCGGCGCGTCAGGCGGCACGTGCCGCCGGGGCCGGCCGGATAGCCGAGCAGCGCGAGGCGGCCGCCGGCGCGGGATGCCGGTTCCGTGGCCGCTGCCCGCACGCGATGGAGATCTGCGCGACCCGGCCGCCGGACGCTACGGTCGGCCCGGCCCACCGCGCGCTGTGCTGGCTGCACGACCCGGCCGCTGCGGGCGCCGCTCCCAGTGAACTGGCCGGGTGAACTGGCCGGGTGAACTGGCGGGCCGGTGAACGGGCGGCCGGGTGACCAGAAAGGCGGCCCGGCGAGGGGGGCGGCCGCGCTCGCGGGCGATCATGGAAAGGGCTCGGAGTCTCGTTCGCAGCGGACCTGGTTCTGGGCTAGACTGCGTGGGCGCGAGCGGCTCTCTGGGGCCGCAGCGATGGGGTATGGGGTAATTGGCAGCCCGACGGGTTCTGGCCCCGTTAGTCTAGGTTCGAGTCCTGGTACCCCAGCTAGGTTGTTGCATCGTGCCCGCTGGTCACTGGCCAATTTAGGTAATGGCCCACGGCGGGTGCAGGCAGAAGGTCCCTCGCGCTGTACCGGGTCCCCGGCAATGCCGGTGGCGGGCCCGATGTAACGAGGCTCATGATCGCGGCCCACCGAGATGTTGGCCGCGGGCTGCTCACCTGCCGCGGCACCGACCACCTGTGCCTAACGATTTTTAAAGGCTGGGATTACGAGCTGGGCTGACGGCTGCGGTGTCGTGAGGTACCCCGGTGGTGGCGGGCTGACCGCGTGGGTGCCCCGGCTGCGGGCATCGTGGCCGGCGTGATCTGGAAGGCCTGGCGTGCTGTTGTGCGCCGATGCCGCCGCCGATCTGGCGGGTGGGCTGCTTGCCTGCCCGTCATGCGGCGCCGGGCGGCTGGGAACGGAAGATCCGGCTGCCTTGACCTGAGTGAAATCCGCAACCCCCGGCTCGCCGGTACAGTCGGCCAGGGGTTAGGTTGCCGAGGGTCTGGCGAACAGCGGTAACTGATAGACGGTCAGCCAGTCCCGGGCCGCGATCAGCTCAGCCATTGCCCGGCTGACGTGGCGCACTTCAGGTTGTCCCACACGACGACGAGCGGCCCGCCGAGCTGCTGGTGGGCGGCGTCCAGGAGCCGGGCGTAGTCCGCCTCAGTAAAGCCCTTGCGCCGGTCCTTGCCGCGGGCGCGGTTGCGGTGCACCCGGTAGATCAGCCGGGGCTGGCACCCGGGCTTGACAGCGATGAGCGCGGCGAGGGACACGCGCGCATTGTGCCCGCCGGTCACCTTCACCACCCGGGGTCTGCCCGCGCCGGCCCCAGGTTCTGCCCTTCGGCGGACGCAAACCCTGGCCGGATTCGTCCTCAAAGATCAGCCAGGCGCCCAGGTCCGCCACCGTCCTTTTACCACCGGCCACGTCTCCTCCCGCCACGCGGCGATGCGCGCCTCATCCCGCTCAGAGGGCCGCCGGGCAGGGACCTGCACACTCCACCCGATCCGGTGCGGCAGCAGATCGGCCCCGGCGAGTGTGTACTCCACGTTCAACCGGGAGCAGATCACCTCGGCGATCCGGGCCAGGGTCCAGCACTGGTCCTCATCCCAGCCGGATGCGGCAGGGCCGGCCTCCAGCACCGTCTCCAGATCCCGCAGCTGCACCGACGTGAGCTTGCACTTCGCGCCGCCCGCGCCCCTGGACGCAAGCGCCGCCCGGCCCCCGCGCTCAGGGCCCGCCGCCACCGGTTCGCCGACATCCGCGACACCCGGAACCGGCGGGCGACCTCACGGTCACTGGCCCCGGCCTCGATTAACTCCGCAGCCGCCAGCCGCACCTGCTCACGCCGGGCCCCGCTCGTCCGCGGTCAGCCCGCCGCCATCGGGATACCTCACGAACCCGGCATACCCCACGACGCCGCAGCCGTCAGCCGAACTCGTAACCCCAGCCTTTAAAGATCGTCAGAACTAGAAGGCGATCAGCGCATAAATAAGCGCAGCCAGGACCCAGATCGTAAGAACCACGATGAAGAAACGCGGCCATCGGTAGCTGCGAGGTGCGCTCATCTGGCGCTAGGTTCCGCAAGAATAATTCCCTCCGATCGCAAAATCCAACGGGCCAGCATAATTACGCTCTCGTCGGGATACCCGGCATCATTTACCAGAGCTGAGGTCTGGAAAAAGTTTACCGACTTGAAGCTCTGGCTGGCTTCCCTGACGAGATTCCCCAAATCAAGCCCCTCGAGATCTGTCATTGTCTTCCGGGCTGTGTCCTCGGAGGTTCCGTTTGCCTGGATTGCCGCAGGCAGCAGATCCCCTTTACTTACCACGAACGCGATGCGCATGTGCTTGTCTTCCCGGCCCAGCCGGCGCATATGCTCCCGTGTCTGCTCATACGCGAGCTCACTATCGTCATACTGTGAACGAAGTGGTGAAAGCTCTTGTTGCTCTTCAGTGCTGAGCCTATCCCAAACGTTATCTGCGGCGAGAGGGTCTGCGACGAACACTACCGTCCGGCCCTTATTGTGATAAACAGAGCGCTTCAGGGTGGCGAGCTTATAATGAATCTCACCTGCTGCGTCATACAGGTATATGAGCCGTTCGGACAGCCCAAGGCGCAGGTGCAGGACATAGGGCTGCCGGACGTTCATTAACGTAGGACTGGTCCGGCCGGATGACGCTAGCGTCTCAGCGATGCGATTCAGCCGCTCAGCCGTCTCGCGGTTCGGTTCGACATGCAGGCGCTCATCAATATTTTTCAGCGCCGCAACAAGTGAATATATTAGCTGAGTCTTGCCGGTATTCGCGCCGCCAAAGAATGAAATAACTATTTCTGCCGCCTTCCCGGTCCGCGGGTGAAGCTCCGTGCCGCAGAGCCGGCAGGTTGCCATCAGATTTGCTGTACCGGTGATCAGCAATGTCGGCAGCCGGGTACCGCATGTGCAGATGCGCCAGACTATCCCGTATGGCCCTGGCCTTATGTCTTTATGAAGCTCCCCGCAGCCTGAGCATCTGTAGGCGGGATAGGGCCGCACCGGCCGTGAGCACTGCGGGTTCGGGCATCTAATGACAATACCGCCGATAAATCTCATCGCCGTATCGATTGCTCGCAAGGACATGCCCACAGTAATGGCGAGGATAGTGCTGGCGGCCATTGTAGCCATGTGAACGAAAGCGACTAGTGCTGTCACCATAGTACCAACGACAGTTCCAGCAACCAGACCTATTTGCATACCATTGCCCAGAATGGTCCTGAGAAAGATTGCATCGATCTTCATGGCGTTTTCGGCAGTACGGGAGCCTTTCGAGACACTCCGTCCGCATCGCCCGATTGCTGCTCTGACTATCGCCCGGGCATCTGCCTCAGCCGGTCCGAAAAAGTAACTAAGCTGCGCGACCTTCCGATCCGGCCGTTCGGTGAGACGAAAAATCTTCGCCGAGCGGGAGGCTTGTACGTCGTCTGCCTCCGGCGCCTCGGATTTGATCTTATTAAGCATGGAAATGAAATAATTAACCGGAAACAAAATTAGATAACATAGCGCAATGCAAACCGCGTATACAAATGTGAGTATAATGGTAGCTATTCCGACGAATATTACGGCGATTATATCCATAATGGGAGGTCATGCCTTACGGCGATGCTGCCACAGGAAACGGTTTTTGCTTACATGCCGCCAATGCCACTGATCAAGCTCATTGCGTGTCCCGGGGGAAAAATATTCCATCTCATTACCGAGAGCGGTGATATCCCGGCGCTTCCAGGCCGGCAGCACTGGCAGCAGGACCCGCTTCTCGATCAATTCACCATAGTTACCTCTGTGGTTCCGGAGCTTCAGCATGGCAATAGCCAGAAATGCAATCGACGTGAGCTCGAGTCTTGATCCGGTCATCTCTTCTCTTGCATAGTCACAGAAACAGTCGAACAGTCGCCGCGGGCATCTCCGCAGAATTTGATGAAGATCTATCTGCATCAGCAGGATTCGGGGCAGCCTGGCATCAAGCAACATCTGATAAGACGGGCTTCCGTGCGGGTACCGTTCCAGCAGGCCGTAAATAATTTCTTCTGGCAGCATCTCTCCGCCGGGCCGGCAAAGGACGTTTACGTCAGAGATGATTTCGGCCACCTCGGTAGCGAACCGGATGGGCAAAATATCTGAAGAGAGCGCTGCAAGCGCGCGAATATATTCAATCCATTCATCGACATCTCGCGGGGGGGCGCCATGCAGGGCTGCCATCAAGTGGTGGACGATCAAATCGCGTCGGAGCTCATTTACTGGCAATACATTGAGAAGGTGGCTACTTTCGGAAATCGTCCAATCAGCCTTTCCCCACAACTGTGATAGCAGGTGCTGATCAATGATAGACGTTCCGTCGGCTGGGTTATGAACGTGGCTAGCCAGCACTAGGGCCTCGGTACGGGTAATCGCGTCCTGTCGTGCCGCCGCGGCGATCCACTCCGCGGACAAGCGGGCGTCCTTGATAAAGTCAGTGACATCAAAAATCATACCTGCTGGGCCGAAGACAATTTTCCTCTGCTGACCGACTGGCAGAGCAGCGATCTGGCTGGCCATAGCCGTCCGCAGGGCCGGCCAGTGACTAGCTAGACCAGGCAATTCCGGAAAATAAATATTTTCGGCCAGGCCGGGAATGATGATGTCGCGGGCCACGTCGTGCAGAACATCGTCATCCGGTTTGGCGCCAACAGCGGAGGCCCAGACGAGGAGCCTAATTGCTTGATCGCCACCGGCCGACGGCAGCGTGCGGGAGCAAGCGGCCGAGGCCATAGCCTTAGCTTTCGGCGAGCGCAACAGAAAACCTGCTCCCATTGACGCGCCGCTGTCGAGCAGCTTCAATGTGCTTCGGACGATCAAGCATTCTACCTGGCTGGTCAGAGAACCGTCAGCGTTGAGTGACTGTCCATCCGAGCGCGCCGCAAGAGCTGACAGCTGTTCCTGGCGGGCGACTGGAAGATCAGCGAGTGAGTATTTCAGCGTGGCTTTGATGGCCACGTCTGTGTAAGAAGTCGCTTCACCATCTGTGCTTGATAGCCACTCAATAGCCGCATCAAGTTCATCAATGGTGAGTTGATAACCGGAGACTAGCGCGGCACTGGCCAGCACGGGGAAGATTTCATCGAGCGGTCGTTCCGGTGAGGCGCCGAAGGGTATGGCCAGTGACCACAGGTCCAGGGCGGCCATCACGCCGAGGCGGACGAGCAGCGAAGCGGCGGCAGACGGGCTTACCGTGGGTGAAGCGCCAGTTGCCAAGTCGAAAACCTGATGGGACGTGGGGCCAATACTGTGCGCCGATTTCGTGGATGCAATCATGCCGACGAGATGAGTGCGGAAGCGACCGGGATCATAGCTATACGTCGAAAAAGTCAGACGCATGGCCAGACTCGGCCCGAGCAAGTAGGATATCGCTGCGATCCAGTGGCAAATTGTATGAGCGTCTTCGGCGACCAGCATGACTTTCTGGCCGCCAAATAGAGCGCTGTTTGCCATGGACAGCAATGTTCTGAGGTGACTGCTCCTGGTAGGCTCACTTGCAATAAAGTCAGCTATGAATGTGCGTGTTATTGGCCCGCGCGGGGGTGGGCTGGGCAGCGGTGGCAGATCTGATTCGGGGCCTTGACTTGACACCCAGAACGGAGCTTCCCAGAGCTCCACCGGAAAGAGCGGAAAGAAGTCCTGAAGCGGATTGCCGGTTACGAGAGCATGCGCGAAATAATTTCCCGGCCTATTCGAGAAATCCGTCCCCGTGTATTTCACCCGGGCGATGATGGCATTACCTGAGCTGTCGTCGATAGTGTAGAGCAAGTTGATCGGAAACTCGTGAGCCGGGCTAACCGGGGAGCTGGTGTGACTTCTTGGCGGTTCGTAAACCGTCAGCCGTTCCACCTCGCGCATTAGGTCCGCGCGCACACCAGAAGTAATGGCGCAAAATTGGAAACCCGAATAATTGGCGAGTCCATTTTCGCATGATGTGTAATGCAGCTGTGCGAATGACATGCCTGTTCTCACCGGGATGGGATGAAAGAAAATTCGTTCAAGAGCCATATGAAAGGGTCGGTAACGCGATACGGATTAATTCCAGAAGGAGATATTCGATTGTCTGGCGTCGGCGGCTGTCCAAGCGAAGATACGGCAAAGTACCGGGCTCTCCTGTAAAGGGTGTCCGCACTCTCGTTGATCCTCCCGGCGCCCCAGCTGTTGAGCATCTCTCTTACTTCCTCCTGAACGGTCTTGCTGTCCTTTGCGTCGAAATATGGGCCATCGGGTTCGGGTGTGCGGAGTACGCTGTCGCGGGGCAGAAGATCCCGGATGGTGTCCAGCTTGGTGAGAACTATTGCGACTGGCTTGTCGATCGTCGTGCCGCCGGATGCTCGCAATAGCAGATCGCTGACACGTTCGAAAGCTGCGACTGGCTGCTGGTCCCTCTTCAGCAGACGTGGTATTGGCCCCTGGTCGGCGAGTTGTTCCCTGACGCGAGGGAGTTGCAGTGGATCAACGAGTGCTAGTACACCGTCGGCGGCGGCCAGGTAACGTGTCACGAGCTCGATCTTCAGCGGAGATATAAGATCGGCACCCGCGCCGTCAGCGAACGAGAGCATCAGTTCCCGTTTGCGCTGGCGAAATCGACTTTTCTGGTCCATGATGAACCTGAATACCAGCGGCTGTACGTTCCGCTGCGCGGCCGTCCTTGTTTCTTCGAGGGTTAGATGACGGCGATAGAGCGGGATTTCGTACTCGTTGGTGAAGCGGTCCTTAGAGGTGTCGTCCGCGCCGACGGCTGACGCGCTGAGCCGCTGCCCTGCGCCGTGCCGCAATTCATGCAGCAGCACCGTCATGAAGAGTGTTTTCCCGGAATAGCTCGGCCCGACAAGAGCGATGAGCCGGCCCTGGACGGCATGGAAGTGGGCCGGCAGCGTGCTGTGGCATCCAGGGCAGACTTGGGTTCTCGTCAGAACTTTGCAGTTCGGGCAGGCCATCTCGGCCGTACGTCCGCGGCGCGGGAACACGGGCGGTAGCTTTTCGGACTGACCCGTCACTTCCTCAAGCACGGAGTCGACTCTGAGCTCGCATTTCGTACCGGGCAGGGGTGCCGGGTTTTCACAGCGGAAGAGAATTGCGCCCTCAGAAAATGCTTTATAGCAATAGGGGCAGACCATGGGGCGGGAGCGGCTGCGCCCCGCGGGAAGCTCTTCAGTTAGCTCGGGAAGTGATCGATCGGTTGGTTCTTCCAGTGCCAGGGACGTCGATGCCGGCTCCGCGTCGACAGGTATCTGGGTTATCTCAGGTGCAGCGCTCCGGGCGAGGGCAAGGCGGTCCGCGGAGGCCGTGTAGTGTCCCCCAAGTTGCCGAAGGACACGCTCGGCGGCGATGGCAAAGGGCAGGCTGCCGGGGCTGATTGGCTGGTCGCCGGCGATCTGCTCCCCAGCGAGCAGAGCACGGAAGTCGCGTGCTTGGCCGAAGTGAAGGTCGACGAAGTCGGAGACTTCGAGAAGAACTTTCAAAGCGTCGTTACGGCCCAGGCGGGCGAGCAGAATCTCCCGTACACCCGGCAGGAAGTCGTACTCCAAGCTGTCCGGGTCCGCTGCCTCCGGCGAGCGCTTGCGTCCGAGCAGGCCGCCGAGGAACACCTCGGCCAGTTGTGATTGCTTGGGGTCATCGAGCATGACCTGCTGCACCAGTCGGATGACAGGGAGACTGATGGGTGCGGCCGCGAGGTAGACAGCAAGCTGGATGGCTTCAGGCGAGGCGCTGGAACGGAAGCGGCGGACCCGATCGTCGGGGGTGAGCGATTGCTGTATACCAGCATCGGCTTTCTCGTCGTAAGGAACTGTCCGGTCAGCGAATACGGCCATAGCATCTACCCCGGATGCCCCCGAAGCGTTGATGAGGCGCGTCCACGACGCGAGCCAGTCGGCATCAAGCTCTAGGACCGGTACAGGCGCTGACTTGGTGTCCTCTAGCCGCGCGGGGCGTCGCCAGGCGAGGTGAGCGTTGACCGTACCGGCTCGCATCGCGCGTAGCCGCACGGGTGTGGGCCGCACGTAGGTGTAGCTCCACAGGCGTTGCGGCAGCGGCTGCAAGATGGCGACGGGCTGGCTTTTTCCCCACTGGTCGAGGACACGCTGGGCCGCGCCCAACCGCCAGCTCGGCCCCAGACAGTCGCTGAGCACGATGATGAGCCGTCGCCCGGTAGGATCAGCGAGTTCTTGCGCACTTCGCAGCGGAGAACCACGTTTCCACCGGCTGACGCCGATGCACGATGGGTCACCGGCCGCGTGGGTCAGAACCCAGAACCGGACATCGCTGAACGCGCCGAGGCCCTCGAGCAAATGCCGTAGTTCATTGACCATCTGCCCCCAGATGGACATCGACTCATATCCGTCCACCACAACGGCGAGTTCAAGCCACCGCGTCGGTGCCGGCCGCATTGTAGGAATCCAGATGCCATTTTCAGCGATGCTGTTAGCGGTGGCGTTCTCATCGAGCAGCCTCTTATGGCGAGAGCCCGTCTTCCGCTTGAGCGGGCGCAGGGCCCGCGCCAGCCGGAGATGTTCGCCAAGCGCCCAGACGGCAGGCACACGAACTGCGTTAGCGCGCCTGCCGCTCGCGACACCATCAACTAGTCCGGGGCCGGTGTGGAACGCCGAGCTTTCTGCCCGGGCCGCAGGCCCAGGCGGCCGTGCCTGTGCTCTAGCTGGAGAGCGATCAGCCGGGGCGTCCCGCGGCCACGCATGATTGGCGGGGGGGTGCGCCGGGGACCGCCGGGACACTGCCGGCAGATGGGTTTCTGGCTCGCCGGGAACCAGCCGTACGTCATTTCCGATCTGTGCGGCAAGCCAGAGGACGTCTAGGATCTCATCTCCGGTTGGAGTGACACCAATCCGCTGCAGGAGGTCGACTAGTTGTTGTGCCGCCATCTATATGCCACTTGAGTTCAGGTACTGCAGGATGGATTCCACCAGCCGTTCTCTGTCGCCCGGCCAGGCGTGATGGAGCCTGAGATAGATGGCATTTAGCAGCTGATCGGTTGCCAGTTCCCCGTCCGTGCGCCGCCGCATGAAGGCCTCGATGAGATCGTCACTCTGCGCCGCTTGCTGGCTACCGAGATGTGCCTTCACGATATCTTCAAGCCTGCCGCGCTCCGGCAATTTCATTTCCAGCTGAAGGCAGCGTCGCAAAAATGGCGGTGAAAAATCCCTATCGCCGTTGCTAGTAATTATGACAAACGGGAACTCGTCACATCTGATTTTTCCCGCTACGATTGTTGCTGTGCCGTTGGTGTCATGCGTCCGTACGTTTGCCTCTTCCTGTTCAGCGGCTATCCGGGTTAGCTCGGGAATCTCGTATTCGCCATCTTCAAAGATCGAAAGCAAATCACTAGGCAGATCGATGTCACTTTTGTCGAGCTCATCGATCAGTAGTACTCGCGGACGGCGGGACGGCAATAGCGCGGTCCCAAGAGGGCCGAGTCTTATATACTGGCCAATATCCACAGATCTGTCGTCGGAAAAGTTAGCTGCGAGGCTATGGTCACGTAGCCGGGCTAATGCATCGTACTGGTACAGGCCTTCCTGCCGGACCGACTTGCTCGTGATGGACCAGGCGAGTACTGGGCCCAGCTTTAGTTCTCTGGCAACGCTGTAAGCAAGTGTAGACTTACCGGTACCAGGTTGGCCAGTAACCAGAAGCGGACGCCGGAGATACATGGCTGCGTTTACTAGTTCAATCTCCTCGCGGCTCGGCTTGTACGCCGCCTCTCGGGTCTGGACGCCAAGCCTCCGCGCTGTGACATGATCCCTGCCGGAAGTGTCGTTCACCGTCGGTTCCGGACGGAAGTTCCGCCAGTTGGGAGGGGCTGGCAGCCGGTCGATTCCATCATGCGGCTCGTTCGAGCCTTTGTAAATTAGCCACTCTGTCATGATTCCCCCAAATCGCCAGGTTTATCCAGGTGAAAATCGACAGGGCTGGGGAGATGCAGTGGATCATCCCACAGCAACGCGAAGCCCGGGCAGGACGCGTCTTGCGGATCTTGCTCTTTGCGCATCTCCCGGATGATTTCCGGCAGGTCAGTGAGGTTGCGGCCGGCAAGGCGCGCATCTACCTTCTCTTTGAACCGGGCCCCGATGCAGTCCTGTCCGGCGTCCGGCGCGAATCCGGCCGGATGCGCACACAGCCGCCGCGGCCAGAACGCGACCGGCAGGCCAGCATCGAGAGCGTCGGCCAGTTCAGCCCGGGGGGCACGCGGTGGCGGAGGGAAGGTCAGCCCTAGTGATACCTGCTGGTCCGGCAAAGCTCGCCAGAACGCGCCCGGCTGGTGTGGTTCGTCGAGGCAGGTGACCCACTGCTGGTACGGTCGCGCGTCAGATGTCTCTGGCCCGGCGCCATTGCTGGCCAGCTTTCTCCACTTGCGCCGCCAAGCCGGCCATAGCGTGGGATCTCGCCAACGATCAAGATCGCGGAGCAGGACCACATATTGCCCTCCGAGCGTCAGGTGGGCAGCTGCTGGCCTCGTCCCCCAGTTCTCAATCTCCATATGAAGCAAGGTTCGCGGCAGAAAAAACTCCAGCTCGATCGTGGGAACGGCATCTATGCGCGGAAGTTTTTCGATGGTCTGCTTTAGAATTGTAATCAGCTTGGCTCTTACTTCATCCAGCGCCAGCGGGTATTTGCTGGAAAATATGGTTTCCGGCTGTGCTGCGTCAAGGCATAGAAGAACACTAAACAGGTAGACTTCGTGATTGTCGCCCGAGGGCTCGACTACTTGTACCAGTGTGACGCGCTCCGGTGCGAGCTCGGGCTCGCTTCCCGCTGACTGCCGTAGTGATTCCAGCTTCTTTTGTTCTGTGATGGCCAACTGTCCAGGATTGATGTCGTCGATACGCCTGGCTATAAGGTCGGCCCATGCGCGCGTTTCTGCTTCAATACTCTTGTCCTCCGTTTTCTGTGCAATCTTCTCTACAAGAATAATAAGGGGATGGCAAAGGTTTTTCCGGGGAGGAAGCTGCTCGAGCTGGTCGACGAGATCTGCTGCGGTAACAAGATCGGCTCGCGGAATTTCGCTCCGGGCCAGCCGGTAGTAGAAACTGTACTCTGACGATGGGATGTAGCAGCTGATATTGTCAACAAAAATAAACCGCTCAGCGAGGGTAAATATCTCACTCGGCAGAAGCCGGTCGATCTCAGTACGGAAGTCTCGTGCTGCCTTAGACGCCTCACAGTCCAGTACCACGAGCGCCAGACGCTTAAGAGCACCGGCTTGGTTCGCAGCGGCATTGATAAGCTGATAGCAAAATGTAGGGGTGTTTATCCCTGCTATGGGTTCAGGTAGATCGTAGCCATACAACTCCATGAAATGCATGACCGTTGGACGGTTCAATGGTTCTTGAATGACTGTGATGCTTGCTAGCGATTTCACGAGAAAGCGCATCGTGTGCGCGTATTCAGCGCGCGCTGATTCGGCATTAGTCCAATCAATCACTAGAGACGTCCTCGATCTCTGGCGGCCCTGGCATGCCGAGCAGGGCACCTATCTCGAGAATGACGGCGTCTAGATGCTGCATTGGCAGAGAATTCCGTTCGAAAGAGCGGATGGCTTCAACTAGATTTCGGATTCCATTGGTGTGACGAAGGCAGCTCTGGACAAATTCGTAAACCTGGATCCGGAGCACGGGGATCTCGCGGAATGAACTGCGAAGTGGTTCAGGCAAATTTTCTCGCAGGACGGCCCGTAGCGCAGGATCTGAAATCGATCTGATATCCAGCAAAGCGTCGACCAGTCGATTGACAGCTTCCGGCAGCGCCTGCCTTGCTGCTCGGCCGGCTTTCTGCTGCCCCATGGAGAAATTGGGGGAGAGTGCTTGCTGCATCAAATTCTCGAGGAGGCACAGAATTCGATCTACCGAAGCCTGGATGCTGGTACTTTGGTTGATCATGACATCTGCATTCAGCTGTGCAGCCAGCTGGGACAATGCGGGAAATCGCTGGGCAGTCTGCTGGATCGAAACGATCGCGATTTGCGTTAGATCGCCCGACAGTCGCGTGGCGTCGACACCGATGTCATCGAGGAATGACTGACGAGAGAAGCCGGTGGGGGCGTCGGCGAGCGGCTCGATCTGATCCTGTATAGCGTCGGCGAGCGCTGTCCGTATGGGAGTCCGGCCGTCGACCACGGAGACGGGCGCGATCGTGAAGCGCTCACGGAGGGCCGGCTCGAGCGCCGCCCGGGCTTTGTCCGGAATGTCATTGAGTGTCGAGTTTATAGCGGCATCGGTAACTTCGTTCAGAGCCGCTATGAGCTCGCGGTCCTTTGTGCTGCCCAGGAACACGCGGCCGAGGCCCTTGACGGTTTGATCGCCGAATAGCGCCACCAGCCACGCGACAAAAGCGGCCGCTAACATGAGCCCCCCATACGGTAACGGACATGCAGATTTAAGATTATGTTCGTTCCGGGCGCAGCTGACAAGGGGACTCGGAGGGAACTGGGCCGTGTTGCGGTGTGAACGCTTACGCCCGATCCGGCGGGGGGCGTGGCTGGACCGCCGGGTAATGGCGTGATTGAGCGCCTGCTCCGTCTGCTCAGTAGCTTCAGCTTGCCTCTGCTGTCCTGCTGTGCAGGATTCTCGGGCTGCTTTGGGTCGGCCAGTACCAGCACGGCGGTCCCTCCAGAGAGTCGGCCAGTACCAGCACGGCGGTCCCTCCAGAGATGAGAATCCCGCCCTCGCGGGGGATGCGAGGGCGGGGGGACGTTTGGGGATGGGGGGAGGGAACGTGCGGCCGGCCCGGGGCGCTGGACAGGGGTGGTGGCCTCGCCGCGGGCCGGCCCGTTACCGGGGCGGGCTACCGGTACCGGCGGTGGCCGCGTTCGTGGCCCGTGAGACGCAGCAGGACCAGAATGATGATGGCACCGATGACGGAACCGATGATGCCGGTGGTGTGGAACGAGTTGACGGACACCGTGTGGTATTCGATCAAGTTCTCCACGAAGCCACCCACGAAGGAGCCGACCACCCCGAGGATGATGGTGCCCAGGAGACCGATGGGGTCACGACCGGGCACGAGCAGCCGTGCGATCAGTCCGGCGATGAGCCCGATGATCAGAAGAACGATAATGAATGTGACCATGGCGGCTTGATTCCCCATTACGGGGCTGATATACACCACGCCCCGATTCTCTCCGTGAAATCCAGATTCCTGGAAAAGCCCCGTTCGGGGAAGCCCTGGTGAGGGACGGTGGCCGCCGGCCACCGTCAGCTTCCGTTTGCCGTGGTTCTGGCACTGCGCTAGCCTTCAGCGACTGATGTGTTTCGCGATCAGCCATGGCCCCGTCGTCTAGTGGCCTAGGACGCCGCCCTCTCAAGGCGGTAACGCCGGTTCGACTCCGGTCGGGGCTACCACCAAAGGTCGCGCGCCCCTGGGCGCGCGGCCTTCTTATCTTCCCAGCCCACCGACCATGCCGCTGCGACCGAAGCGCAGTGCCGAGACCAGGAAGTACGGGTGCCCGCGGATGGAATCCTCTGGCCACGTGCAATACGAGAGCGTGCCGGGCGACGACGAGGAAGGCGGCGTCGAGGTCATCATCACCACCGACACCTCCGCTGCCCCCCACAAAGCCGGGGAGGGCAAGCTCTACGTCATGCGGAATACGGGCGACCCTGACGGTCCCAAGCTCTACTTCACCGAGGCCGAGTGGGACGCGTTCGTGCTCGGTGTCAAGGACGGCGAGTTCGACCTCGACGCGGACGGCAACCTCCCGCCCCTGCCGGGCACGCCCGGGCAGGCCTGAGACCACGCGGCCCTGAGACCGGGCGGCCGGGCCGGCGAGAGAACACGTACACCCGGGAGCCTCTTGGCCCCTGCGCGGAGGTTTGGCGGCTACGATAATCACGCCCGGCGGTCGGACTGCCTGCTACCAGGCCTGACGCCGGAAGGCAGCCTGACTGGCATCGGCCGGCGCGGCTCCTGGCACCTGCGCGACGACGAGGCGGCACTGCGAGCAGCGAAGGTCGGACAACATGTTTGGACTCCCGGCGGGGACACTGGCCTGCCTTTTCGACATGGATGGCGTCGTGACGCAGACGGCACTCGTCCACGCCGCGGCGTGGAAGGAAATGTTCGACAACTTCCTGCGCCAGAGAGCGGACGAGACGGGCGGGAAGTTCGTTCCCTTCGACTCCGCCCACGATTACGACGAATACGTCGACGGCAAGCCGCGGCTGGACGGCACGCGGTCCTTCCTGCAGTCACGCGGCATCAGCCTCCCGGAGGGCAGCCCGGGCGACAAGCCGGGCACGGCCACCATCCAGGGGCTGAGCAACGAGAAGAACAACCTCGTCGTCCAGAAGATCCGTACCGATGGCGTCAAGGTCTATGACGGCACCATCCGGTACATCAAGGTCGTGCGCGCGGCCGGCTTGCGCACGGCCATCGTCTCCTCCAGCGCCAACACCGTCGACGTGCTCAACGCGGCCGGGATCGCGGACCTATTCGACGCGCGGGTCGACGGCATGGTGGCCAAGGAGCGCCACCTGGCGGGCAAACCCGCCCCGGACACCTTTCTGGCTGCCGCCCACGATCTGGGGGCGGCACCGGCGCAGGCTGCGGTGTTCGAGGACGCGCAGTCAGGTGTGGCGGCCGGGCACGCGGGGCACTTCGCCCTCGTCGTCGGGGTAGACCGGGTCGGTCAGGCCGATGAACTGCGCAAACACGGTGCGGACATCGTCGTGAAGGACGTGGCGGAACTCCTCGATTGAGCCACGCGAGCGACTGAGCCAGGCGAGCGACTGAGCCAGGCGAGCGACGGTGACGGCTGGAACTGAAGGGCGATGACATGATCAAGCAGGCCGCGTACGGGGTCGAGCCGTGGAGCCTACGAGAATCCGGGCTCAACATGGACCTGCTCGCGCAGAGCGAGTCTGTCTTTGCCCTTTCCAATGGCCACATCGGGCTGCGCGGCAACCTCGACGAGGGGGAACCGCACGGGCTGCCGGGTACCTACCTCAACTCCTTCTTCGAACAGCGCCCGCTGCCGTACGCCGAGGCCGGCTACGGCTACCCCGAGTCCGGCCAGACGGCCATCAACGTCACCAACGGCAAGCTGATCCGGCTGCTCGTCGACGACGAGCCGTTCGACATCCGCTACGGCACGCTGAACGCGCACGAGCGCGTGCTCGACCTGCGGGCCGGGACGCTGACCCGGCGCGTGGACTGGACGTCCCCGGCCGGATCCAGGGTGCGGGTCACCTCGGTGCGGATGGTCTCGCTGACCCAGCGGGCCATCGCGGCGATCAACTACACGGTCGAGCCGGTGGAGGGCACGGTCCGGCTCGTCGCGCAGTCCGAGCTCGTGGCCAACGAGCAACTGCCGGACGCGGGCCGGGACCCGCGCGCGGCCGCCGCGCTGGATTCCCCGCTGGTCAGCGAGGAATATGTGGCCGACAATGATGGGCAGTGCCGCGCCATTCTCGTGCACAGCACCCGGGTCAGCGGCCTGCGCATGGCGGCCGGGATGATCCATGAAGTGCAGGGCCCGGCGCGGATGGCCGTGCACAGTGAGGCCTACCCGGACGTCGGCCGGGCCACGGTCGCCGCGGAGGTTCCGCTCGGCGAGAAGCTGCAGATCATCAAGTTCGTCGGATACGGCTGGTCATCCACCCGCTCCCGGCCAGCGGTGCACGATCAGGTCGCGGCCGCCATGGCCCTGGCCCGGCTTACCGGATGGGATCAGCTGCTCGCCGAGCAGCGGGCCTTCCTCGACGACTTCTGGGCCGGCGCCGACGTGGAGGTCACCGGTGACCCGGAGATCCAGCAGGCGGTGCGGTTCGCGCTGTTCCAGGTCCTGCAGTCGGGGGCCCGGGCCGAGGTGCGCCCCATCGCGGCCAAGGGGCTGACCGGCCCCGGCTACGACGGGCACACGTTCTGGGACACCGAGACGTACGTCCTGCCGGTGCTGACCTACACGCAGCCGGCGGCCGCCGCGGACGTCCTGCGCTGGCGCCATTCGGTACTGCCCATGGCCCGCGAACGCGCCGGCGACCTGGGACTGCGGGGCGCGGCGTTCCCATGGCGGACCATCGACGGCCAGGAGTGCTCCGGGTACTGGCCAGCCGGCACCGCTGCGTTTCACATCAACGCGGACATCGCGGACGCGGTCATCAACTACATCCACGCCACCGGGGACGAGAAGTTCGAGCGCGAGGTCGGAGTCGAGCTGCTGGTGGAGACGGCCCGGCTGTGGCGGAGCATCGGCCATCACGACGCCGAGGGCCGGTTCCGCATCGATGGCGTGACCGGGCCCGACGAGTACAGCGCGGTGAAAGACAATAACGTCTTCACCAACCTGATGGCGCAGCGCAACCTGGCGGCCGCGGCTGACGTGGTGGAAAAGCACGAGGATCTCGCGCGGAACCTCGGCGTCAGCACCGAGGAGGCGGCCGGGTGGCGGGACGCGGCCGGCGGCATGATGATTCCCTACGACGAGCGCCTGGGGGTGCATCCCCAGCACGAGGGCTTCACCCAGCACGCGGTCTGGGACTTCGACCACACCCCGGAGGAGGACTACCCGCTGCTCCTGCACTACCCCTACTTCGACCTCTACCGGAAGCAGGTCGTCAAGCAGGCCGACCTTGTGCTGGCCATACAGATGCGCGGCGATGCGTTTACCGCCGAGCAGAAGGAGCGTGACTTCGCCTACTACGAGCCGCTGACCGTACGCGACTCGTCACTGTCGGCGTGCACGCAGGCGGTGGTGGCGGCGGAGGTCGGGCAGCTCGAGCTGGCCCATGAATACCTCGCCGAGGCGGCGCTCATGGACCTGCGGGACGTGGAGCGCAACACCCGGGACGGCATGCATATGGCCTCGCTGGCCGGGGCCTGGATAGCGCTCGTGGCCGGATTCGGCGGCATGCGGCACGTGCAGGACACGCTGGCCTTCAGCCCGCGCCTGCCGAACGGCATCACGCGGCTGACCTTCCACATGCGGTTCCGCGGACGGCTGCTGCAGGTCACGGTGACCCACCAGGAGGCCACCTATGACCTGCTCGAGGGCGAACCCCTGCACTTCTTCCACCATGGCGAGCGGCAGACCCTCAGTGACAAGACGGCCCGGCTCAAGGTCCCGCCCATCCAGACCGGCCCGCGCCCTCAGCAGCCCAAGGGCCGCGAGCCCATCACCCGCCGTTTAACGGCCACCTACCGCTGGTAACGGCGAGGCGATCGTTACCGGCCCAGCGACCCGGCCTTGTGCCCGGCGAGTGGCCGGTGCTATCGGCGAGCAAGCCGCACAGGTTACGGCGAGGCGATCGTTACCGGCCCAGCGACCCCAGGCCGGAGGCCTGGGTGAGCGGCCGGTGTGTCGGCGAGTTACCACCGCGGGGCGCGGAGCGCATGCGGGGGGTTCTGGGGGGTCGCCCCCCGGGCCAGCACAGCCCAGCGACCCCAGGCCGGAGGCCTGGGTGAGTGGCCGGTGTGCCGGCGAA
>PLRW01000265.1 GCA_003164955.1 Actinomycetota bacterium | reverse complement strand
TCGTCCGCTGGCCCGTCGTCCGCTGCCCCGTCGTCCGCTGGCCCGTCGTCCGCTGGCCCGTCCGGAGGCGGGAGCGGGCCCGCAGCCGCCCGTTCGGCAGGATCATGGTGGCCATCAGCGGGCCGGTCCGCAGGCGGGCGGCCGCCCCGGAGCCCGGCAGGCTCGCCCGGCCCGGCGCCATCGTCATCCCCGCCCGCCTTCGGCGGCGGCCCGGCGCCCAGCCGCGGTCGCAACGGCAACGGTGGCGGGAACGGTTCCAGTGGCGGGAACGGCTTGGGCGGGAACGGTTTTGGCGGGAACAGTTTTGGCGGGAATGGGGGCCATGCGGGCGGGACGTCCGGGGGGCCCTGGTCGGGTGCGGCCGCGCGGCCGCGCTGGCAGCCCGGCCCGATCCGGCCTTCCGGCGGCTGGCCGGGACGTACGCGCGCACCGGAACCGTCCGGGGACGCGCCGTCGGGTGGCGGCTCGCGGTCACCGGCTCCCAGCCGCAGTGGCGGCCGGGGGAACCCGCCGCGGGGACGGTCCGGTGGCGATCGTGATTCAGGAAGCCAGAGTGGTTCGGCGGGCTCGACGGGGTGGGCGGCCCCGGCAGGTCCTGGGAACGGGCGTGACGCGGGCGGCGCGGAGCCGCCGGAGCCGCCGATGCCCTTCTGGCTCCGTCCGGTTAGGCGCAGGAAGTAGCGCGGCGCAATGGACCTGTCCGCAGGCCAGCAGAAGGCGCTTTTCGCCGTCGTTGTCGTGGTCCTGGCCGGGCTCGGGATCTACCTGATCGCCCCGCACAACAGCAAGCAGCCGACGCCGGGCCGGTCCGCCGCGCCGTCGTCGCCCACGCAGGCGGCCGGCTCGCCGTCCGCCGCGCCCGCGCCCACCGGTTCGGCGAGTAACTCCGGCGTGAACATCTACCAGTGGCTGCCGTTCACCGAGCCGGAACTCGCCCGGGCCTCCGCGGTGACCACCCAGGTCGCCGACGACTACGACACCTTCACCTACACCGACAGCGCCGCCAGTTACGTGGCGCGGATGAACGGCCTGATCACCACCCAGTTCAGCCAGACGCTGAAGAACGGTTTCTCGACCTTCGGCGTGGCCCAGGCCCGGACGAGCGAGAAGCAGATCTCCACCGGCACCGCGACGATCGACTCGATCCGTACCTTTGGCTCCTCCAGCATCACGTTCGTGGTCGCCACGACCCAGAAGCTCACCGGGACCCAGGGCAGCAGCACCAGTACCGCGCAGTACGCGGTCACGGTCACCGGCCAGGGCGGCTCGTGGCAGGTCTACGACATCGAACCGGCCGGGGCAGGTAATACGTGACCGGTCTGCCGGGCCAGAGACCGGGGGGACGGCGCACGGCGGAGCGCAACGGGGTAGCCGCAAGGTCCGCCCGGCGTGAACGGGACGGCGGGGCTAGCCAGATCGTCGTGATCGGCATCATCGGCGCGGCGGCCCTGCTCATGATCGGGGCCCTGACCATCCCGATGATCGTGGGCGGTTCCAGCCTGCTGTTCTCCGCGGGCAGCGGCGGCTTCGGCTGCTCGGGCTCGGCCCAGCAGGCCAAGAGTGCCCTGCAGTCCAAGGTGAGCGGGGAGGCGAAAAACTCGATCCCGTCCGACTACCTCAGCTGGTATCAGAAGGTGGGCCAGCAGTACGGCGTCCCCTGGGTCATCCTGGCCGGGATCGGCACGGTGGAAAGCGACAACGGCCGCACCACCCTGCCCGGCGTGCAGAGTGGCGCCAACGCCTTCGGCGCGGCGGGCCCGATGCAGATCGGCATCGGCGGCGCGGCCGGAAACGCGTGGGGCGGCGCGCCCATTCACCCGGCCAGCGAGGTCGTGAACGGGGTGGCGACCGACGAAGACGGTACCGGGACGGCGAGCGTCTACGATCCCCCGGACGCGATCGCCGGAGCCGCGAAATACCTGCTCGCCCACGGCGTCCTCAGCAACGCCGCGGCGGCGATCTTCGCCTACAACCATCTCGATTCCTACGTGCAGGCGGTCGAGGGCTACGCCAGCACCTACGCTAGCGGCGGCTATTCGGTCGCCCCGTCCGTGGGCAGCGCGGCCGCCAGCACGGCGGCGTGCGTGCAGCTGGCCGGGACCGTGATGAGCGGGTCCACCGCCGTGCCGAACCAGGCCGTCGCCGCCGTCATCGCCTTCGCCCAGCAGCAGATCGGCAAGCCCTATCTGTGGGGGGGGACCGGGCCGGACGCCTTCGACTGCTCCGGGCTGGTCATGATGGCCTTCCAGGCAGCAGGCGTCGACCTTCCCCGGACGTCGGAGGCACAGTGGGCCTGGGGACCGCAGGTCCCCGCCAGCCAGGTAGAGCCGGGTGACCTGGTGTTCTTCGCGGGCTCCGACGGCACCGCGATCGATCCCGGGCACGTCGGGCTGGTGATCGGCGGGGGAAAGATGATCGAGGCCTACGCGACCGGATTCCCGATCCGGATCTCCACCTACGGCACCGCGTCCTCCGCGGGAGGCCTCACGCAGGTGGTCGGGTTCACCCGGCCGTGGGCCCATTCCGGCGTCGTCCTGCCGCTGGGGTCGGGATCGGCGCCGGCGTCCGGAGCGGCGTCGGCGTCCGCGTCACCCTGAGCCGCCGGGCGAGCCGTCAGCATATGTTGACGAAAGACGGATCGTCAGCTTATGCTGACGGACATGGAAACCACTCTTGAAATAGCCGAGGGCGCCGCCAGCAACGATCCCGAGGTCGGGCTGCGCGCGGTGGCGGCCCTGCGGGGGCTCACCGAACGGCTGGAGATCCTCCAGGTCGAGAACGCGCGGGAACTCGGCTGGTCCTGGCAGGACATCGCCAGCCGGCTCGGGGTCACCAAGCAGACCGTGCATCGCAAGCACGGCCGCCGGATCGGGGGCCGGTGATGTTCGAGCGATTCACCGACGAGGCCCGCCGCGTCGTCGTCCTGGCCCAGGATCACGCCCGCCGTCTGCATCACTGGTACATCGGCTGTGAGCATCTCCTGCTGGCCATCGTCGCCGAACCCAGTCCAGCGTCTGCCGTCCTGAACGAGCACGGCGTGACGCGGGAGCGCGTCGAAGAGCAGATCATCCGCATCATCGGAGCCGGTCACGTCGGCGATCTGTTCCGCGGCGTCAACGGCGAGGCCCTGGCCGCCATCGGGATTGACCTCGACACGGTCCGGGCGAGAATCGGGGCCGCCTTCGGGCCGGAAGCCCTGGAGCGCGACGTCCAGGTCGTCGGGCGCGGCGGTCTGCTGCGCCGCCGGCGGCGGCTCCGTGTCCGGCGGGCCGGCGGTCCGCCCACGGGCCCTGGGCGGCGCGGCCACATCCCGTTCACCGACCGGGCGAAGAAGGCCCTGGGGCGTTCGCTGCGTGAGTCGCAGGCCCTGGGCGACAACTACATCGGGGTACAGCACGTCGCGCTCGCCCTGCTCAGCATGGATGACGGGATGGTCCCGCTCGTCCTGTCGGCCGTCGGTGTCTCGTCCGCCCAGCTGCGGACGGCGATCCTCGACCGCTACCGGAAGGCGGGCTGACCGGCGCCGGACGGCGGGCTGACCCACCCGGCCCGCGATCCCGCCCCACGGAGGCTGGCGGGACGGCGGGCCGGGTCAGCTAATCGTGGCCCGGGCGGAGCTGAACTGCTCGTGCCGGACGTGGTCGACCTGGCCGAGAAAGGCCCGGAACTCGCCGAGCCGGTAGGCCAGGCCGGCGCGGGAAGACGCGGTCTCGACGTGAAAGTCCCGGCTGAGGTCCTCCAGGCGGCGGAGGACAGCGGGCCGGCTGAGCGCGGCTCCCGGCATCCCGCGCGCTGCGGTCTCGGCCCGGACCGCCGCGGCGATCTGCGCGGCGGTCAGGAACGCGTCACGCGCCCGTAGCACCGCGAAGACCGGGTCGTGCAGGTGCACGGATTCGTCGGTCAGCGGGTACGGATCGCCATCGTGCCGCAGCGCGCGCCGGATCGCGCCGCCGACCGCCTCGGCCACGGGCGGCGGGAACGCGTTGCCCACCTGCCGGTACCGTGCCGTCTTGCGCCCGGTGAACTCCCAGCCCCACTCGTCCTGCCAGCCTTGCAGCCGGACCACCATCTCGCAGGTCAGCCGGGGGATCAGGGCCGGGTCAGCGCCCGGGCCGGGGGGCTCGTCGGCGAGGCCGAGCCCGTCGACGCCAAGCTCCGCCCAGGCGCGCTTGGCCCGCGTCGGGCCGAGGTCCGCGCCGCCGTGCTTCTTGGAACCGCCCACGATCGTGGGCGCGATGGTCCGGGCGCGGCGGGCCCACCGGGCCGTACCCGGCCAGCCCCGCGCGCCCATGAGGTCCCCGATCGCCTCGCCGACGCTCGGCGGGGACACGGCGGACGGTGCGGGCCAGCGGAACCATGGCGCGTCCTCGGGCCGCAGCGCGACCAGCACGGACCGGGGCCGCAACTGCGGGACCCCGAAGTCAGATGCGTTCAGCAGTCTCCAGCCCGGCACGTAACCGAGCTCACGCAGCCGGTCCAGCACGTGCTGCCGGTAGGCGCCGAAGCGGGCCATGGACAGGCCGCGGACGTTCTCCAGCAGCAGGGCGCGGGGCCGCAACCGCCCGCAGAGCTCCACCGCCCACGCGAACAGGTCCCGTTCGTCGGTGGCGCCGAGCTGGCGGCCGGCCACGGTGAACGGCGGGCACGGTACGCCGCCCGCCAGCAGATCCACACCGGCGTAGGCCTCCGGTTCCCACACCTCCCGGTCCGCCACGTCCCCCTCGGCCACCTTCCAGGCCGGGCGGTTCGCCCGCAGCGTGGCGCAGGCTGACGGGTCCAGCTCGACGGCCAGGGCGTGCTCGAAACCGGAACGTTCCAGGCCCAGAGCCTGCCCGCCCGCTCCGGCACAGATCTCGATGACCTCAAGATCCGTCACGCGGCCCTCCTCTTGCCCACAGCGCCTGGCGCCCATTGTGGCGCAAACGAATCTCCCTCATGGTGAACGGCGCGTGCCGCCGCCCCGTGTCCTGTCCGGGACGTTAGCGCGGCGCAGTGACAATTGGGCCGGGATGGACTGAGCTGGCCGGGCGGGACCCGCGCGCGGAGCCAAATCGGCCTGCCGGGCGGGACCCGGCGCGGAGATTCAGTCGGCCCGGCGGGACCGGCGCGCGGACCGGATCCGCGCTCGCGGCTCCGGCTTGCGCTCCAGTTCCTCGGGCAGCCGCAGCAGCGAGTTCGTGGTGCTGTTCACGACGTCTTCCGCGATGTCGAGGACCCGCCTGCCGCGGCTCCTCGCCGCGCTCCTGAGCAGGTCGAACGCATCGCGGCTGCGGAGCCGGTGGCGCTCGGCGAGTACCCCGATGGCCTGCTCGACCCGGACCCGGGCGGTGAGCGCGTGCTCGAGCTGGGAGACAGTCACGGCCAGCCGCGCCGCCTCGTCCGCCTCGCCGGCCTCGTTCATGGGGCGGGCGTGCCGTGGCACGGCCTTCGGGACCGGCGGTGCGCTGCCTCCGTCCGCGGGGGTGTCCGCTGCACTCGCGCCTGCCCTGGCGCCTCCCGTCGTGGTGGACTCCGTCGTGGACGCTGCGGGGCCCTGAGCGGCGGGGCCCTGAGCGGCGGGGCCGGACGACGCGAGGTCGGCGGCGAGCAAGTCGGCGAGTACCATCGCACTGGTCAGGTCGGACGCTTCCTCGTCGCCGACGACCCATCCCCGGCCGGATCTACGGACTACCGTCTCGCCGGGTGCCGCCCTGCCGCTCATCTGCCACTGCCTTTCCTGGCGCTGCCTTTCCCGACCGTGCTCAGCCGCTCGTAGCGAGCTCCGCCATCCGCTTCTTCACCTGCGCGGCCGAAGGGTTGACCATCACGCTTCCGTCGGGGAACACGAGAGTGGGCACGGTCTGGTTGCCCCCATTGACGCTCATCACATAATCGGCCGCGGCCGGATCGTGCTCGATGTCGACCTCGGTCATGGTAATTCCGTCCCGGGCCAGCTGGCTCTTCAGGCGCTTGCAGAAGGCGCACCATTGAGTCGTGTACATGGTCAGCGGAGCGGGCACCTGTTGTCTCCTTCCGTCAGCTGCCCCCGTCTGAGGAGTAGCAACACCGGCGGCGCGGCTGCGCTTCCCGGGGCATGACGGCGCTTCCCGGGGCATGCCGGGCGGTCAGGTGCCGCGGAAGATGGGCTGGCGCTTCTCGGCGAACGCCCTGAGGCCCTCCAGGTAATCGCTGCTGTCGTACGCTTGACGGCGCAGCCCCTGGAGGCGCTCGTATACCTGCGCCGCGATGGGCTGGTAGTCGGTGAGGACGCGGAGCTGTTCCTTGATGACCGCCATGGCCATGGGCGACTTGGTGGCCATGATCCTGGCCAGCTCCAGCGTCGCCGCTTCGAGCTCACCCGATGCCACCAGGTGGTTGACGACCATCCACTCCTTGGCCTTCTGCGCGTCGAGGGGGGCGGCGGTGAAGAACATCTCCTTGATCAGGTTGATGGGAAGCCGGCCGACAAAGTGCAGCAGACCGGTCGTGTTGTATGGCAATCCCAGGTTCGCCGGCGTGATCGCGAACGATGCGGTCTCGTCCGCGATGACCAGATCGCAGCTGAGCACCAGGTCCAGTGCCCCGCCCCACACCGTGCCGTGCACCATGGCCACGACCGGCGCGGGGAAGGTGCGGATCGCGCGCAGCAGGCCTTCCAGCGGATCGTCGTAGCCGAGCGGGTCGCGCCGGCCCTGGGGGAGCTCGCTGATGTCGTGCCCGGACGACCAGACGGACATCCCCGCCGCGGCGCGGATCACGATGGTCCGCATGTCCTGGGCCCGCAGGCTCGCGAGCGCCGCGACGATGCTGTTGGCCATCCGGGCGCTGATGGCGTTGCGTTTTTGCCGGTCGTCCAGCGTGATGATGCCCACCTTGCCCTGGACCGCCGTCTGGACGATGGCGTCCACGGGGGCGTCTGTCCCGCCTGTCCCGCTGGTCCCGGCCGTCCCGTCTGTGCTAGCCGATCCAGGGGGCCCGGCCGATCCGGGGGGCCCGGTCAGTGCGTCCGCTGTGCCGTCCGCTGGGCCCGTCCCGCTTCCGCCCTGGGCCAGGGCGACGTAGGTCCGGGCCAGCGCGTCCTTACCGGTCCCGAGGATCGTGTTCACGAGCCTGAGCGTCTCGAGCTGCTGGTCGGCCGCCAGCTCAGCGGAGAGATGACGCCAGAGCACGTCCTCCAGGACGACGAAGGTGGCCTGGGTGTCGGCCAGGTCGATGCCCGCCGCGAAGCGATCCGCCGCGATCTGCTGGGACGCCGTGATGATGGGATCGGCCCGGCCGTCCTGCAGGCACTGCCGCACCAGATCGAAGAGATGTTCTACGTCGTGGCGGCGCTCCGCTTGGCTGGGCGCGCGGCGGTGGGCCTGGTCGCGCTGATCGAGGGCGGCCACCACATCGCCGATCACCCGGTCCCCGGCCTGAGCCAGGACTGCTGATATCCGCATCGATATCTCCATCAGCCGGTACCTCCGTCCTTCCTCTCACAGCCTGCCCCGTGACCACGGTATGCGGGAAGACATACAGCGGCACCGAAGACATGCAGCGCCACCGAAGACATGCAGCGGCACCTGGGAAAACATACAGGGGGCTCAGGCGGGCTAGAGTGGCCCGTCAGACAGGAGGGCGGACGAGATCGGTGGAGGCGGACGTCAGCCAGCTCGGGGCCGATGCGCTGCTGAACGCGCTGGACCCGGAACAGCGCGAGGTGGCGCTGGCCGTGCGCGGGCCGGTGTGCGTGCTCGCGGGGGCCGGGACCGGCAAGACCAGGGCCATCACCCACCGGATCGCCTACGCCGCGCTGACCGGAGTGGTGGATCCCGCCCGTGTGCTCGCGCTCACGTTCACCGTGCGTGCCGCGGGTGAGCTGCGCGGCCGGCTGCGCCTGCTCGGTGGCGCGGGCCTGGGTACCGGGGCGGTGCGCGCGACGACTTTCCACGCCGCCGCGCTGCGCCAGCTCAGCTACTTCTGGCCGCGGGTGGTCGGCGGCCGCCCGCCGCGCCTGATCGACTCCAAGCTGCCGCTGATCGGCGAAGCCACGCGCGTGCTGCGGCTGCAGCCCGGTGACGGCGGCCTCTCCGATATCGCCGCCGAGATCGAATGGGCCAAGGTGACGCAGGTCCGGCCGGACGAGTACGTGGCCGCGGCGGCGCGGGCGGCCCGGCCCGCCGGGCCGCTGGGGACGGACGTGGTGGCAGCGCTCTACGACACCTACGAACGGCTGCGCCGGGAGCGCCAGCTGATCGACTTCGAGTCCGTGCTGGAGCTGACCGCGGCCATCGTGGCCGAGAACCGCCAGGCCGCTGACCAGGTGCGGGCCTCCTTCCGGTACTTCGTGGTCGACGAGTACCAGGACGTCAACCCGCTGCAGAAGCTGTTGCTCGACGTCTGGCTGGGGGACCGCGACGACCTGTGCGTGGTCGGTGACCCGCATCAGACGATCTACTCCTTCACCGGCGCGACGCACCGGTACCTCACCGGGTTCGCCGCCGAGTTCCCGGACGCGACGGTCGTCCGCCTGGTCCGTGACTACCGGTCGACCCCGCAGGTCGTCGCGGTGGCAAACCGGCTGGCGGGCCAGGCTGCGCCGCTCGCGGCGCAGCGCCCCCCGGGGCCGGAACCCGTCCTGACGGCCTATGACGACGAGATCGGTGAAGCCGAGGGCGTCGCGGCCCACGCGCGGTCGCTCATCGACGGCGGCCTTCCGGCGCGTGAGATCGCCGTGCTGGTCCGTATCAACGCGATGCTGGAACGGTTCGAGAGCGCGTTCGCCGCCGTCGGCGTGCCCTACCAGGTCCGGGGATCGGAACGCTTCTATGACCGGCCCGAGGTGCGCCAGGCGCTCATGCTGCTGCGCGGGGCGCTCCGCGGCCGGTTGGCGGGGGAGGCGACCGGGCCGCTCCCGGCCGAGGTGCGCGACGTCCTGTCCGGGCTCGGCCTGACCCCGGCCGAGCCCTCCGGCGGCGGGGCCAGCCGGCAGCGGTGGGAGTCGCTGGCCGCCGTCGCCCAGCTCGCCGACGACATGCACGCGACGCGCCCGGGCGCGGGACTGGAGGAGTTCGTGGCCGAGATCCAGCAACGGGCCGAGCTGGGTCACGCGCCGGTGATGGACGGGGTGACGATCGCGTCCATGCACGCGGCCAAGGGGCTGGAATGGGACGCGGTCCTGCTCCCGGGCCTGGTAGAGGGGATCATGCCGATCGTCTACGCCCGGACCCCGGAGGCTGTCGAAGAGGAACAGCGGCTGCTCTACGTGGCCGTCACGCGAGCGCGGGAACGACTGTTCCTGTCCTGGGCGGCGGCCCGCGGCCCGGGTTCCCGGGCATCCGGCCAGCCCTCCCGCTACCTGGCGGAGCTGGGCCCGGTGGCACCGGCCGGGACGCGGCTCCGGGATAATCCACGCAGCGGTCCGGTGCGGCGACGACACGGTGGGTGAATGCGCCAGATGAGCAGGCACAGATGAGCAAGCCCCTCGACAAGCTTCTGGAACTGCTCGACCTGGAGCAGATCGAGCTGGATATCTTCCGCGGGCGCAGCCCCGACGAGAAGGTGCAGCGCGTCTTCGGCGGCCAGGTCGCCGGGCAGGCGCTCGTCGCCGCCGGGCGGGCCGACAGCACCGGCCGCTCACCCAGGCCTTCGGCCTGGAGTCGGGCCGGGATCGAGTGCCTCGCCGTCACTTGCTTGCGGTACTTGTGTCATCCAGGTCGCCTCTGAGGTCCCAGGGAGCGCACCAGTCACAGCCGCCCCTGACCGCCGCGCGGGACGGTCCCCGGCCTGGACGCCGCCCCGCCTCGGTGCCGGCTGCCTTCTGCCACCGGCGGTAACCGCACCTGCCCCTGTCGCAGCCCACGCCACGTTCGTTGCGGATTTTTGATGTTTCAGGCAAAAAACCAGGTCAAAAAATGTGTTGCTCATCACGGGTGGTGCTACGTAGGCTTCATCCATGCGTCCGGCACCCGCTGTCGATCCCATGAAGGGAGGTGCCCAGTGAACGATATGTATCTCGCCGTTCTGGCTGCCGCGCAGCCGGCTCGTGACGGCATTTCCCCGCTGAGCGCCACCCCGGTGGGCGCCGGCGTTTGCCTGCCCGCTTCCTGGCCTACCGCCGCCGCAAGCACCAAGCGTCCGCGTCCGGGTAATCGTCCGGACGCCGGATTCGCGGTCGTCACGCTCGCCGGCGTGACGAAGCCGGGGGACACGAATATCCGCAACCAGCACACCAACATGACCCGCGTCTACGCCGATGGCGAGGGCGGATCGGGTCCGCAACCCTTGAGAAAACCGGCCTAACCGAGCCGGCCAGAACCTCTCAAGGCCGCGGACCCCACACAGGGTCCGCGGCCTAATTGTTTGGGCCCGGTCCCTCCGAATGGGCGAGCAATCGCATGAACGACGAGGGATCAGCGACGAGAGGGGTTGGCTTCGATGCAGTGGCCCAATGCCACCGCCAGCGCGGCGGACGCAGAGGGGTTCGAAGCAGATTTGGCCGGGTCCGGGGGCGACTCGGTGCCGGTGCTGGGCGGGGTGAACGCGGTGGACCTGCCCTGCACCGATGATCCGGAATTGTTTTTCGCCGAATCACCGGCAGACGTCGAGAGCGCGAAGGCGCTTTGCCGCGGCTGCGCGGCGCGGCTGACCTGCCTGTCCGGCGCGCTCGAGCGCCAGGAGCCGTGGGGCGTGTGGGGCGGAGAACTTCTGCTGCGCGGAACGATCGTGCCGCGCAAAAGACCCCGGGGACGTCCCCGCAAGACCGAGGTGGCCGCCTGAACCACACATCGGCGGCCCGGACACGCATTCAAAGGTGGCGACCAGCATGTACCAGATAGAGGCAATGGCGGCCCAACGACAGCGAAGTTACCGGGAAGAGGTGTCACGAAGGCGGCAGGCCGCCCGGCTCCGGGCTCTTCACCGGGCGGCCCGGCGCGTGGAACGCGCTGAGCGGCGGATGCGGCACGCCCGCAGTGCCGTCGCGCGGCTGCGCACCGAACTGGAGCTGTAACCGGGCACGACGCCCGCACCGCAGGCCCCCGCCCGCCGCGACGGCGGGCGGGGGCCTGCGGCCAGCTCAGGACCCTGTCCAGCTCGGGAGACTGCTCAGCCCACCGGGAGTGAACGGCGCTCGTCCCCGTCCGGTTCGTCCAGGTAACCGGGCATCCACCGGAGCACCTCGGCCCGGAACCGGCCTTCGCATTCCAGCTGGCACAGGACGCCGATGCCCGCGGTGGACACCCGGTGGATGAGCACGTAGCTGGCTGGCAGGTTGAACTTCCGGGAGATGTTCGACGTGCTCGTGTCCAGGATGCGCGTGGCTTCACCGCGCATCCACACCCGGGTGAACCGGAAGCATTCCACCTTCGACGGTTCGGCCAGCGGCGACAGAAAGGCGCGCAGCGCGTCCAGGTCGACCCGGATTCCCTCTCTGAGAAAGCCGTGGGCGCGCAGCTCGCTCTCGACCGCGGTGATGCTGGGCTCGTCCTCGTGCATGATCCGCAGCAGCCGGCCGAGGAACGGCGGCAGGCCGCCCGGCAGCCGGTCGACCGCACCGAAGTCGAGTACCCCGAGGCGCCCGTCATTCATGAGCCGGAAATTGCCGGGATGCGGGTCGCCGTGCAGCAGGCCAGCCCGCGCCGGCCCCGAAAAAAGGAACCGGGCCAGCAGGATGCCGGCCCGGTTCCGCTGCTCCCGGGTACCGTCACTGATGATCCGGGCCAGCGGTGTGCCGTCCATCCACTCCGAGACGAGCACGTGCCTCGTCCCGGCGACGATGTCCGGGACGTAGATGTCCGGGTCACCCCGGTAGGCGTCGGCGAAGGCCTGCTGTGACGCCGCCTCCATCTCATAGTCCAGTTCCTCGGCAACGCGGTTTTTCAGCTCCTCCAGCAAGGGCTTGACGTCCAGGCCGGGCAGCAGCACGCCGAACAGCCGGCCGACCCGGCTCAGCTGGTTGAAGTCGTTGATAATCGCGTTGCCGGCCCCGGGGTACTGAATCTTGACCGCGACCCGCCGGCCGTCGCGCCAGGTGGCGGCGTGGACCTGGCCGATGGACGCGGCCGCCACGGGCCGGTCGTCGAACTCGCTGAAGTTCTCCCGCCAGTTCTCCCCCAGGTCACGCACCAGCACCTGGTGAACGGACCGCGCCGGCAGCGGCGGGGCCGACTCCTGGAGCTTGGTCAGGGTCGCGCGGTAGGGCCCGGCGATCTCCGGCGGCAGCGCGGCCTCGAAGACCGATAGGGCCTGCCCCATCTTCATCGCACCGCCTTTGAGTTCCCCGAGAACCCGGAAGATCTGCTCCGCGGTGCGCTGCTGGATCTCGGCCGCGACGATCTCGGCGCTCCGGCCGCCGATCCGCTTGCCCAGGCCGAGGGCCGCGCGGGCCGCGTATCCGATCGGCAGGCCAGCGAGCTTGGCGTTGCGCGTCACAGCGCGTTGAGGTACGTCGTTCACGTGTTCTATTGTCCGTCATGCCAGCGCGTCGCTGCGACGGGGCGGCCGGGTACCGCAGGTGCAGCGAGCGTGCGGTAGCCAGGTCCGTCGCCGCCATTGCCAGTCGGGCACGGCCAGTTCCAGCGTCCCGTTCGTGACCGCGGCGCCCGGGCGGCCGGTGTCGATGAACAGCAGGACCTGCGCCGCGGCCAGCGCTCCGGCCGCGGCGGCGAGCACGGTGTCGCACGCTTGCGGCTCCAGCCGGGCCCCGGCGAGCTGGGCCAGGATCAGCGGCCATGCGGGGTCGCGTTCGGCCCGGCGCAGGTCCAGGCAGCGCAGGCACGCCGACCGGCCCGGGCTGACGAACGGCCCGACCACGCCGACGGCCTCGGCGGCACCGACCGCGAGATGCGGGATCCGCTCCCGGACCAGCGCAGCCCCCGGTGCGGGGTCGGTGATCTCCGCGAGCACGACGAGATCGGGCCTGCTGCCGTCGTCGCCCGTCCGGACCTCGGGCGCGATGCGGCCGATCGCGCGGGCCACCCCGCGGGATCTCGGCAGCTCCAGGTCGGCCAGGCCCAGCCCGGCCGGGGTGAGGTCCCGCGGCCGGGTGATCTCGCCGTCCTCGCAGCTGACGTGACCGATTCCGGCGGCCGCGAGAAGGCTGGCCACCCCCGAGCCGATGCGCCCGGCCCCGTTCACCCGGATAAAGGCGGCCCGCCGCCGGGCCAGGGTCCGGGCTCCGCCGTCGCTGTCCCCGTACGCCAGGGAGGCGGTGGCCAGTTCGGATGCAAGCCGGCCGCGCTGGACCGCGGGCAGCGCGGCCAGCGCCCGCGCCGCAGAGTCGGCCAGTGCCCCCGCGCCCGCCAGTAAGCCGAGTATCCGCCGCGCCGCCTCGGCCGGGACACCGGCGTGCCCGGCGGCCTCGATGAGCGCGGTCCAGTCGCGGCTTCCGTCGAGCAGCCTGACCACGGCGGCGGATTCACCGATCCCGGACAGCGCCGTGGCGCGGCGCGGGTTCACGCCGATCTGCAGAGTGTCCCGGTCACGCCATACCGGCAGCAGCCCGGCCCTCAGCGCTGGTCTCATGCCGCTCATGGTGACACCGGCGGCTGACATTCCGGCCCGCGGCTGACCCGCGGCCGGCCCGCGTTCGCCCGCGCCATGGAAGATCCCGGGCACGCGGGCGGTCTGAACCGGGACCGCAAGATCGCCTTCGCGAGCCGACCGTCCCCCTTCCCCTGAAGACGAACGACTCTGCCAAAGTGACCACGTGCCCGCGCACCCGGGAACTCTGCTGGCGAACTTAGGAGCCGCTCCGTCGCCCCGTCAACACAGCCTGTGGATAAACCTGTGGAGGACATGGGGAGGACCCGGTGTGTTGCTGGGGAAATCCGTCTCCCGGCCCGGTGGATTTCTCCGCGCGCAATTGCGAACGGGCACCTTTAGCTGCCGGAACACCGTCCACCGCCTGTGGAGGAAAAATTCGGCGGACGGCGTCAGCCCTGCGGCCCCGCGGATCCCCCTGAACCCTCCGGCCCCCCTGAACCCTCCGGCCCCTCCGAACTCTCCGGCCCCTCCGAACCAGAACCTTCCGCATCCGGCCCCTCTGGGCCCACGCTGTCCAGATCCGCCTCGAGATCGGGGATGTTCAGCTCCGGGCCGCCGCGGACGAACCCCTCGGGGTCGTCGAGGTCCTCGGCCCTGGGCATCAGGTCGGGGTGACCCCATACCGCGTCCCGGCCGTCCACTCCCCGGGCGTCGGTGAGCCCCGCCCAGATGGCGGCGGCTTCTCGCAGCCGTCGCGGCCGCAGTTCGAGGCCCACCAGTGTGGCGAAGGTGCGCTCGGCGGGGCCGCCGGTCGCGCGGCGCCGCCTGATCGCCTCGGCCAGCGCGTTCGCGTGCGGCAGCCGTTCGGTGGCGGCGGCGTCGACCACGGTGGACACCCAGCCCTCGACCAGGGCCAGCGCAGTCTCCAGCCGCGCCAGCGCCACCTTCTGCGCTTCGGTGTTCTCCGGCCGGAACAGCTCGCCGCCGGCCAGCGCGTCGCGCATCGCCTCCGGGTTGCTGATGTCGATCTGCGGCATGGCCTCCTCGAGCCGCGACAGGTCGACGGTCATGCCCCGGGCGTACGCCTCGACCGCGCCGAACAGATGCGCGCTGAGCCACGGCACGTGCGCGAAGAGCCGGTGATGGGCGGCCTCACGCAGCGCGAGGTAGAGCCGGACCTCGCCCGCGTCCAGGCCGAGGCCCTCGCCGAACGCCGCCACGCCGGACGGCAGCAGTGCGGCCGTTCCCTGCGGTCCCAGCGGGAGCCCGATGTCGAATGATCCGGTGACCTCACCGGCCAGCTCGGCCACGGCCGCGCCGGTCTGGCCGCCGATCATCGCCCCGCCGACCTGCTTCATCATCGCGCCGAGGCCGCCGAGGCCGCCGAGGCCGCCCAGGCCGCCGCCGAACGCCCCGAATGCGGACTTCAGCTCCTCCGGGACGCCTTCCATCTGCGACGGGTCGACCGACATCATGCTGCTCATGCCATCGACGACGGTCGCCGCGATCGGCTCGCACAGCTTCGACCAGACCGGGAACGTCGCCTCCACCCATTCCGAACGGCTCCACGCCTGGACGGTCTTGACCCCAGAGGGGAAGGTGGTGACGTCTTCCAGCCACAGGTCGGCCAGGCGGACCGCGTCGGTGACCTCATTCCGCTGGGAGGACAGTACGCTGGGGTCACCGGCCGCTGCGACCGCGTGCCGTGCCACGTTCTTGGCCAGATCCCAGTTGACCGGGCCGCCGCGATACGACATCAGGTCGGCAAACTGCCGCAGCGCGTCGGCGAACTGCTGAGGATCACCAAAGGGGTTGGCGCCCCCGAACGGGCCGCCCGGTTCGGGCGGCTGGCCACCGCCTGCGCCCGAACCGCCACCGGAACCGCCGGGGGGCTGGCCGGAACCACCGGTTCCTCCGGGCTCACCCGGCCGCCGCTCAGGGTCGGCCGGGCCGAAGCCGAACGGACGATCAGTCATTTGTCCGTCCTCTCAGGCAGGATGGAAGGGTCATGACCGTCACGTTATCTCGGGAGCGGCTTAATTTGAGAAACGTCCAAGGCCAGGTTCGCCCACGGCGCAGCGGCGGCGGCCCCGCCGGCAAGCACCCCGTAGTGGCGGTCACCGGGGCGGCGCGCGGCATCGGGCGGGCGCTGGTCGCTCAGCTCGCCACGTCCGCCCACGTCCGGAAGGTCGTCGCGATCGACGACCACCGTGGTGACGTCCCCGGTGTGACCTGGCGGGTCGCCGATGTGCGCGACCCGGCCCTGGCTGGCCGGCTGGTCGGCGTGGACGTCGTGGTGCACACCGATCTGGACCTCGCGCCCGACTCCGAGCACCGGGCCCGGCGCGCGTTCAACGTCCGCGGCGCGCAGACCGTGCTCACCGCGGCCGCGGCCGGACGGGTGGGCCGGGTCATCCTGGTCACCAGCGCGATGGTGTACGGCGCGCGGGAGGACAACCCGGTGCCGCTGCCGGAGACGACCCCGCTGGCGGCTGACGTGGACAGCAGCGTGGCCGGTGACCTGCTGGAGATCGAGCAGCTGGCGCGGCGCTCGCTGCGTGCTCACCCGGGGATGGAGCTGACCGTCGTCCGTCCGGCGGCGCTCGTCGGCGGGGGCATCGACACGATCGTGACCCGGCATTTCGAGGCGCCCCGGCTGCTGACCGTCAAGGGCTGCGAGCCTCGCTGGCAGTTCTGCCACCTCGATGACCTCAGCTCGGCCCTGGAGCTGGCCGTCGCCGGTGAGGTCACGGGGGAGTTCGCGGTCGGCAGCGACGGCTGGCTGGACGCGGCCGCGGTCGGCGAGCTCAGCGGGCTGCGCGGGATCGAACTGCCCGCGGGCCTGACGTTCGGCACCGCGCAGCGACTGCACCGCGTCGGGGTCACCCCGGCCCCGGCCGCCGACCTGCGCTACGTCGTCTACCCCTGGGTGGTCGACTGCGCCACGCTGCGCGAAGCCGGATGGCACCCGGCGTACGACAACACCCAGGCCCTGGAGGCGCTGCTGGAGGGCCGGGTCGGGCACCACGCGGTGGCCGGCCGGCGGATCACCCGTAAGGAGGCGACGATCACGGCGGCGGGTGCGGCGGCCGGTGCCGGCGCCGTCATCGGGACCGCCGCGATCGTCCGGATTGCGCGCCGCCGCCGCAAGAGCGGCTCCTGATCCGGGTACCGTTAGGCGGGTGAGTCCCATACGCCTGCTCGCGCTGCGCGACACCCCGCTGTCGGTGGCGGAAGTCCAGACTGCGGTCATGGCGGACGAGGCGGGCGGGGTCGCGGTCTTCGCCGGAGCCGTGCGTGACCATGACCACGGCCAGCCGGTCACCGGGCTGACCTACGTCGCGCACCCGTCGGCCGAGGACGAACTGCGCCGTGTCGCGACGGCCGTCGCGGAGAAGTACCCGGTCCAGGCCATCGCGGCCGTGCATCGCGTCGGCGATCTGCGGATCGGGGATCTGGCCGTGGTCGTGGCGGTGTCGTGCGCCCACCGTGGCGACGCGTTCGACGCCTGCCGCCTGCTGATCGACGAGCTGAAGGCGACGGTGCCGATCTGGAAGCATCAGCGTTTCGCGGACGGCAACAGCGAATGGGTGGGGTGCGCGTAGTCTTCCGGTCATGTCCCGACGCGCCCTGACTTTGTACCTCGCGGGAGCCGCGGTCATTGTCGCCCTGGTCGCCGCTGTCCTGCTGCCGGTCCCTTACGTCATTCTGGGCCCGGGCCCCACCCTGAACACCCTGGGCCGCGACGCCAACGGCAAGCCGCTGATCACGATCAGCGGGCATCGCGTCTATCCGGCCAGCGGTCACCTCAACATGGTCACCGTCACCTACCAGGGCGGCCCGGGGAACGAGTTCAACGTGTTCACCGCGCTGCGCGGCTGGCTGAACCACAGCGAGGCGGTGGTCCCGGAGAGCGAGCTGTTCGCGCCGGGTCAGTCCCAGCAGCAGGTCCAGCAGGCGGATCAGGCGCAGATGACCGGCTCGCAGCAGACCGCCACCGCGGCGGCCCTGCACCAACTGGGCATCGGCTACAAGACCGTCGCCGGGGTCGCGGGGACCGAGAAGGGGATGCCGGCCGCCGCCGTGCTCCGCGCCGGGGACCTCATCACCGCCGTCGACGGCCACCCGGTCACCGGCCCCACCCAGCTCACGTCGCTGATCAAGGCGGACACGGGGGACGGGGCGCTGCGCCTCACGGTCGCCCGGAGCGGCGTCACCCGCCAGGTGCAGATCACGCCCCGCCTGGTGCAGGGCCGGCCCGTCCTCGGCGTGATCGTTCAGCCGCAGTACGAGTTCCCGTTCTCCGTGCAGATCAGCATCGGCGACATCGGGGGCCCGAGCGCCGGGATGATGTTCGCGCTCGGGGTCATCGACAAGCTGACCGGGATGAACCTCGCCGGCGTCCGGTTCATCGCCGGAACGGGGGAGATCTCCCCCAACGGGGCCGTCCTGGCCATCGGCGGTATCCAGCAGAAGATGGTCGGCGCGCGGGACGCGGGCGCGACCGTCTTCCTCGCCCCGGCCAGCAACTGCGCCGACACGAAGGGCGCCGTCCCGGCCGGCCTGCGGGTCGTGAAGGTCAGCACCCTCTCCGGCGCTATCTCCGCCCTCCAGTCGCTCAAGTCCGGCCGATCCGTCCCGTCCTGTTAGCCATTTAGCCATGACGCCCACGCTGCCGTCGCGGCTGCGGCGGTCCCGGCTGCGGCCGTGGTGGGCGGCCTTCGGCCTGATCGCAGCCGTCGTGATCGTGATCGCCGTCTCGGCGCGGATCGCCACCGACTACCTGTGGTTCCGTGCGCTCGGGGCCAGCGCCGTCTTCCGCGTCAGCTTTGGCGTCCGGTGCGCGATGTTCGGCATCACGGGGGCCTTCATGGCCCTGGCCACCGGGCTGAGCGCCGCGCTGGCGCGCCGGATGCGCCCGTCGCGGGCGGCGGGATTCCGGCAGCCGGGCCTGGAGCGGTGGCGGCTTGCCGTGGACCAGCGCTGGGGCCGCCTGCTCACCGCCGTGATGGCCGTGGCCGGCCTCCTATCCGGCCTGACCGGTGCGCGCTCCTGGGCCACCTGGCTGCAGTTCGCGCACCGGACCTCGTTCGGCCGCCGGGACCCGCAGTTTCACCTGGACCTGTCGTTCTTCGTGTTCGTCTATCCTTTCCTGCGGCTGATCCTGACCTACGCCTTCGTCGCGGTTCTGCTGGCCCTGGTCACCGCGGTGGTCGTCCACTTCCTGTACGGCGGCCTCCGGTTCCGGCCCGGCGATGCCCAGGTCACGGCCGCGGCCCGGGCTCACCTGTTCATCCTGCTCGGGCTGTTCGTGCTGCTGAAGGCGGTCGGCTACTGGCTGGACCGGTACGGGATCGACTTCTCCTCCCGGGACGTGATCGCCACCGGCGCCGCCTACACCGACGTCAACGCCATCCTCCCGGCCAAGACCGTGCTCGCGGCGATCGCGCTGCTGTGCGCGCTGCTGTTCTTCACCGCCGCCGCCCGGCGCGGCGCCATGCTGCCCGCGGTCGGATTCTGCCTGCTCGTGCTGTCCGCGATCCTGGTCGGCGGGATCTACCCCGCCGTCATCCAGCAGTTCGTCGTGAAGCCGAACGAGCCGGTCAAGGAGTCCCGCTACATCCAGCGCGAGATCGGCGCCACCCGCAGCGCCTTCGGGATCAGCGGGGTGAAGGTCACCGGCTACCCCATCACCGAGGCCAGAACGGGCACCGAGGCCAGAACGGGCACCGAGGCCAGAACGGGCACCGCGGTTAGCCGGGGCTCCCCGGCCAGCCCGGTGGCCTCGGCCCGCCACCTCGGTACCGAGGTGGCCGCGCTGCCGGACCTGCGGCTGACCGATCCCGCCGTGGCCTCCCGCGCCTTCCAGCAGCTCCAGCGGGTGAAGAGCTTCTACCGGTTCGGGGACGTGCTCGACGTCGACCGCTACCGCATCCCCGGCGCGGGCCGCACGCCGCAGGACGTGGTGATCGGGGCCCGCGACATGACCGGGCCGCCCGCGGGCCAGGCCAACTGGGTCAGCACCCACCTGGTGTACACGCACGGCTTCGGCGTGGTCGCCGCCGCGGCCGGTTCGGCGCAGGCCAACGGCGACCCGTCGTTCACCGAAAGCGGCATCCCGGCCCGGGGCGCGCTGGGCACCTTCCAGCCGCGGGTCTACTTCGGGCCGCAGGAGACCGCGTACGCCATCGTCGGCGCCCCGCCGGGCCGCGCCCCGATGGAGTTCGACTACCCCACCGCGGACACGTCCGCCCCGCGGAAGACGACGTACCACGGCGGCGGGGGCGTCCCGGTGGGCTCCATCACGGAGCGCCTGCTGTACGCGATCAGGTTCGGCGACCCCAACATCCTGCTGTCCAGCGCGGTCAACCGGGCCTCCCGGCTGCTGTACGTCCGGGATCCGCTCGCCCGGGTGCAGAAAGTGGCGCCGTTCCTCACGCTCGACGGCGACGTGTACCCGGTGGTGACCGGCGGCCAGATCCTCTGGGTGGTGGACGGGTACACCACGACCGACTCCTACCCGTACGCCGCGCGCTACGACGCGGCCGCCGCCACGGCCGGGAGCGCCGCCCCGGTGGGACCGGGAGCCGGCCAGATCAACTACATCCGTGACTCGGTCAAGGCCGTGGTGAACGCCTACACCGGCCAGGTCACGCTGTACGCCTGGGACGCCGGCGACCCGGTGCTGCGGACCTGGATGAAGGCGTTCCCCGGGCTGATCAGGCCGCGCCGCGCGATACCGTCCCCGCTGCTGGCGCACCTGCGTTACCCCACTGGCCTCTTCGACATCCAGCGTCAGGTCCTGGCCACCTTTCACGTGCAGACGCCGGCCGCGTTCTACGGCGGCCAGGACTTCTGGGCCGTCCCGCGCGACCCGAGCGGAGCCACGCCGGGCAGCGGCCCGCAGCCGCCCACCTACCTGACGATGAGGATGCCCGGTGACCCAGCGCCGGAGTTCTCCCTCATGACGTCGTTCACCCGGGCCGGCCGGCCCGGCATGGCCGCCTACATGGCGGTGGACAGCAATCCGGACAGCCCCGGATACGGCACCATCCGCGTCCTCGACCTGCCGCAGAACGCGGCGATGGCGGGGCCGCAGCAGATCCAGAACACATTCGAATCGGATCCGGCCGTCTCCGCGGAGCTGACCGCGGCGCGCCGCGGCGGCTCCCGGCTGATCCTCGGCAACCTCATCGCGCTGCCGGTCGGTGCGGGCTTCCTCTACGTCGAGCCGCTGTACGTGGCGGCGCCGGCGGGCGGGGGCACCGGGTCCCTGCCGATGCTGCGGGAAGTGCTCGTCTCCTACGGCGGGACCATCGGGTACGGCAGCACCGTGCAGAAGGCTCTCGACGGGGCCCAGCAGGCCGCCGCGGCCAGATGACCGCCGCCGTCGCGGGCCCGGGGCGCCCGTCCCCGCATCGCTGGCCCTAACCATGTGGTCCCTAAACCATGTGGTCCCTAACCATGTGGTCTAGGCCATAGTCTGGCACTCATGAAGGTAACGGACGCGGTCGCGTTCGCCGGGCACCAGGTGCACGTGTGCCGCTGGCGGGAGGCCGGGACGCTGCTGCGCTGGCTGGGCCCCGACCTGAGTGGCCTGCGGGTCCTGGACGTGGCTGGCGGTGACGGGTACTGGGCCGGGCAGGCCCGGCGGCGCGGGGCCCGCGCGGTCGCGATCGACATCGCCGCCGGTAAGCTCCGCCGCGGCCGCGAACTGGCCAGCGCGCCGTCCCTCGTCCTCGGCGACGCGCTGCGGCTGCCGTTTCCCGACGCCAGCTTTGACCGGGTGATGTCCATCTGCGCGATCGAGCATTTCGACGACGGCCCGCAGGCCCTCAGCGAGATGGCCCGGGTCCTCGCGCCGGGGGGCGAGCTTGTGATGTCCGCCGACACGCTGAGCCGCGCCGCCGAGTGGCCGCACCTGTACCGGGCTCACTGTGAGCGGTACCACGTCCAGCGGACCTACACCCACCAGCAGCTCAGCGGCCTGCTCGCGGAGCGCGGGCTCGATCTCGCCGAGTACGCCTACCAGTTCCGTTCGCGCTGGTCAGAACGCCTTTACCTGACGCTGTCCGCGCACGGGGGGCGGGTCGGTTTCAACGTCGCGGCGCCGCTCGCCCCGCTGGTGGCCGCGGCCGACCGGGGCACCCGCGCCGACCGGGGCGCCATCGTGCTGGTGCGCGCGCGCCGCCGTGCCGCGCAGAGCGCGCCGGCGGCCCGTGAACAGGCCCCGGCCGAGGCGGCCGCGACATGAGCCCGGACGGGGCCTACTGCGACGCCGAGGGCGTAGGCTTCGGTGCTGACGGCACATCCACAGCGTTGCTGACCTCCCTGTGTGCCCGTGCCCGGGTGGAGAGGAGCAGATACGGCCGTGGCGCCTCGTGTGCTTGTTGACGCGACAGAGGTACCGGCGGACCGGGGAGCACTCGGCCGGTACGTTGACGGGCTGCTGACCGCGCTCGGCGCGGCCGGGACCGATCTGGCCATCGCCTGCCAGCGCGCCGACGAAGAGCGCTACCACCGGCTGATCTCCGGCGCCGAGGTGGTGACCGCACCTCCGACGATCATGCACCGCGCGGCCCGGCTGGCGTGGGAGCAGTCGGGGCTGCCGGTCGTGGCCCAGCAGGTGGCCGCCGACGTCATTCACGCCCCGCACTACTCGATGCCGTTGCGGCCGGGACGGCCCACCGTCGTGACCATCCACGACCTCACGTTTTTCACCGAACCGGAGCTGCACAGCCCGGTGGCCTCGGTCTTCTACAAGTCGGCCATCCGGACCGCCGTGCGCCGCGCCGCCCGGCTGATCGTGCCGTCCAAGGCCACCCGCGACGAGCTCGTCCGGGTCCTGGACGCCGATCCGACCCGCATCGACGTGGCCTATCACGGTGTGGACCACTCGCTGTTCCACCGGCCGGATCCCCTGCAGGTCAGCCAGGTGTCCAACCGGCTGGGCCTGCACGGCAAGCCGTACATCGCCTTTCTCGGCGCGCTGGACCCGCGGAAGAACGTGGCCGCGCTGATCACCGGGTGGGCCGGTGCGGTCGCCGACCTCGACGAGGCACCCGCGCTGGTGCTGGCCGGCGGGGGCGGCTGGAGCGACGAGGTGGACGCGGCGGTGGCCGCCGTGCCGCCGCACCTGCGCCTCGTGCGGCCCGGCTACCTGCCCTTCTCACTGCTGCCCGGGTTCCTCGGCGGCGCCCTGGTCTACGCCTACCCGAGCCGCGGGGAGGGCTTCGGCCTGCCCGTGCTGGAGGCGATGGCGTGCGGTGCCCCGGTGCTGACCACGCACTGCACGTCCCTGCCCGAGGTGGGGGGGGACGCAGTCGCCTACACCGAGCCGGACGCCGGGAGTATCCAGACGGCGCTGCGCGGCCTGCTCGATGATCCCGTCGGCCGCGAGGCACTGGCCCTGGCGGGCCACGCGCGGGCGCAGGAGTTCACCTGGGCCGCGTCGGCCGAGGCGCACCTGGCCTGCTATCGTCGCGCCGTCGAGAGCGGCGCCAGCCAGCAGAGTGCCGTATAGCCCCAGGAAATGACCCCGGGCCGGGCCCTGACCCCCGGCCGTCGGCAGACAACCGTTAAGGCGACCAGAACCCATGCCGCGTGAACCGCTTGAGGCGATTCTTCTGGTCGGCGGACAGGGCACCAGGCTCCGTCCGCTGACCCTGTCCGCGCCGAAGCCGCTGCTGCCGACGGCGGGCGTGCCGTTCCTGTGCCATCAGTTCGCCCAGGCCGCCGCGGCCGGCGTCACCCATGTCGTGCTGGCCACGTCCTACCGGGCCGAGATGTTCCGCGAGTGCTTCGGGGACGGGGCGGCGTTCGGCCTGTCGCTCGAGTACGTCCACGAGGACACGCCGCTCGGCACCGGGGGCGGCATCCGCAACGCCGCGGCGCGGCTGCGCGGCGGCCCCGACGATCCCGTCGTCGTCCTCAACGGCGACATCCTGTCCGGTCACGACGTCGGCGCTCAGCTGGACATGCACCGCAAGGCGGACGCAGCGGTCACGCTGCACCTGGTGGAGGTGCCGGACCCGGCGCGGTTCGGCTGCGTGCCGACCGATCCGGCCGGGCGGGTGACCGCGTTCGTGGAGAAGACGCCCACCCCGGTCACGAACCGGATCAACGCCGGCTGCTACGTGTTCACCCGCCGGGTGATCGACGCGATACCGGATGACCGGCCGGTGTCGGTGGAACGGGAAACCTTCCCGGGCCTGATCGACGCCGGGCAGATCGTCATGGGATACGCGGAGTCCGCCTACTGGCTCGACGTGGGCACGCCTGCCGCGTTCGTGCAGGGCTCCTGTGACCTCGTGCTCGGCCGGCTGGCCTCGCCGGCGCTCCCCGGCCCGTGCGGCCCGTCCCTGGTGCTCCCCGGCGCGTCGGTGGCGGACGGCGCCGTCGTGTCCGCCGGCACCGTCGTCGGCCGGGGCTGTGACATCGGTACCGGCGCCATCGTCGAGGGCAGCGTGCTGTTCGATGAGGTACGGGTCGGCCCGGGGGCGGTCGTCCGGGACAGCATCGTCGGGGCGGGCGCGCAGATCGCCGCGGGCGCCGCCCTGGACGGCGTGGTCATCGGCGACGGCGCCGTCATCGGCGCCGGCAACGAGCTCGCACGCGGCATGCGGGTCTGGCCGGGGGTGCGGCTCGACCCGACGTCCATCCGCTTCTCCTCCGACGCCTGACGTGGTCGGCCCGGGCGGCTGACATGACTGGACCGGCGAGGGACCCGACCGGGCCGGGCGAGCCCGGGCACGAGTCCGCGTTCGTGCCCGTGGTCCGGGACTGGCGCCCGCCGTTCCCTATCGACGTGCGGACCACCCTGTCCGTCCACCGCCGGGGCGGCGGCGACCCCGCCTACCGCGTCGACGCGGCCGGAGCGGTCTGGCGGACCTCGCTCACCCCGGAGGGCCCCGCCACGCTGCGGGTCCTGGCCGCCCGCGGCGGCATCATCATGTCCACGGCCTGGGGCCCGGGCGCGGAATGGCTGCTGGGCACGCTCCCGGGCATGCTGGGCGCCGGTGACGAGCGGGCCGGCTTCCGCCCCGCGCACCCGCTGCTGCGGGAGCTGGCCGCGCGGCACACCGGCCTGCGCATCGGCCGCAGTGAGCGGGTCATGGAGGCGCTGGTCCCCGCGGTCCTGGAGCAGAAGGTCCTTGGTATCGAGGCGCACCGCGCCTGGCGCACGCTGCTGTACCGGTACGGCACTCCCGCGCCCGGGCCCGCCCCGCGCGGCATGCGGGTGTTCCCGCCCGCGCGGACCTGGGCCCGGATCCCGTCCTGGGAGTGGCACCGGGCCGGTGTGGAAGCGGTCCGGACCCGCACCATCGCCGCGGCCGCGCAGGTCGCCGGGCGGATGGAGGAGATCACCGGGATGGGGGCGGCCGAGGCCAGCCGGCGGCTCCGCGCCATCCCCGGCATTGGCGTCTGGACGGCGGCGGAGATCATGCAGCGGGCCATCGGCGACCCGGACGCCGTCTCGGTGGGGGACTACAACCTGCCCAAGGCGGTCGGCTGGGCCCTGGCCGGACGGGTCGTCGACGACGAGGGCATGCTGGAGCTGCTGGCCCCCTACGCCGGTCACCGCTACCGGGTCACCCGGCTCGTCGAGTTCAGCGGCATCCGCCCGCCGCGCCGCGGTCCCCGCCTCGCCGTCCGCGACTACCGCGGCTTCTGACCCGGGCCGGCCTGCCCCCGGGTGCCCTCGGGGGCATTTGTGCTCGCGGCGTAGGGTCGAAGCGGGTTCTGGTCAGGCGCCGCCTGGCCTACCCGTGAGCGCCGACGAAGGGATAACGCGTGACGTCTTCCGCTGAGCCTCAGCCGGGCCTGCGCCGGGCGCTGGCCCGCGCCCGGGACGGCAAGGCCCTGGACCCGGGCGAGGCCGCGATCCTGCTGCAGAGCCGCGGGGCCGACCTGGAGACACTGCTCGGCTACGCCGGCCGGACCCGCGACGCGGGCCTGGCCGCCGCCGGGCGTCCCGGGGTGATCACGTATTCGCGCAAGGTCTTCATCCCGCTGACCCGGCTGTGCCGGGACCGCTGCGGGTACTGCACGTTCGCGACGGTCCCGCACCGGCTGGACAGCGTGTACCTGGAGCCGGACGAGGTTCTCGCCATCGCGAAGCAGGGTGCCGCCCTCGGCTGCAAGGAGGCGCTGTTCACCCTGGGCGATCGGCCGGAGGACCGCTGGCCGCAGGCCCGGGAGTGGCTGGACGCCCGCGGCTACGACGACACGCTGTCCTACGTCCGGGCCATGGCGATCCGGGTGCTGGAGGAGACCGGCCTGCTGCCGCACCTCAACCCGGGCGTGCTGGGCTGGGCGGACTTCCAGCGGCTCAAGCCGGTGGCGCCGTCGATGGGCATGATGCTGGAGACCACCGCGGCCCGGCTGTTCACCGAGCGGGGCGGCCCGCACTTCGGCAGCCCCGACAAGGATCCCGCGGTCCGGCTGCGGGTCCTGGAGGACGCCGGGCGTTCCGGCGTGCCGTTCACGACCGGAATCCTCATCGGCATCGGTGAGACGCTCACCGAGCGCGCCGAATCCATCTTCGCGATCCGCCAGGTCGCGCGCGAGTACGGCGGCATCCAGGAAGTCATCGTGCAGAACTTCCGGGCCAAGCCGGACACCAAGATGCGCGGCGTTCCGGACGCCGATCTCGACGATCTCGCCGCGACCATCGCCGTCACGCGTCTCATCCTCGGGCCGAAGGCGCGTATCCAGGCCCCGCCGAACCTGATCGGCGACCAGTACCGGATGATCCTGGCGGCCGGGATCGACGACTGGGGCGGGGTCTCCCCGCTCACCCCGGACCACGTGAACCCCGAACGCCCGTGGCCGCAGATCGACGAGCTGGCCGCGCGGACCGCCGCCGAGGGCTTCACCCTGCGCGAGCGCCTGACGATCTATCCGCCCTACATCCGGGAGCCGTGGCTGGACCCGCGGCTGGGCGCGCACGTGTCCGCGCTGGCCGACCCGGCGACGGGCCTGGCCGCCGAGGGTGCCGTGCCGCAGGGGCGGCCGTGGCAGGAGCCGGACGGCGGCTGGCAGGAGACGGGCCGTACCGACCTGTACACCTCGATCGACACGACCGGCCGGACCACGGACCGCCGGGACGACTTCGCCGAGGTCTACGGCGACTGGGAGGAGATCAGGAGCCGCCTCGCCAGTGAGCCTCAGCCGGCCCCCGGGCCCCGGATCGACGCCGATGTCAAAGATGCGCTGCGCCAGGCCGAACGGGCCCCGGCGGGGCTCAGCGACGCACAGGCGCTGGCCCTGCTCGCCGCGGACGGCCCTGCCCTCGAAGCCCTCGCCGCCCTGGCCGACGCGATCCGCCGGGACGTGAATGGCGACGACATCACCTACGTCGTCAACCGCAACATCAACTTCACCAACGTCTGTTACACCGGCTGCCGGTTCTGCGCGTTCGCTCAGCGCCGTTCCGACGCCGACGCCTACACCCTGTCGCTGGAGCAGATCGGGGACCGGGCGCAGGAGGCGTGGGAGGCCGGGGCCACCGAGGTATGCATGCAGGGCGGCATCCACCCGGATCTGCCCGGGACCGCCTACTTCGACATCGCCGCCGAGGTTAAGCGCCGCACCCCCGGCATGCACGTGCACGCCTTCTCCCCGATGGAAGTGGTCAACGGGGCGTCCCGGACCGGGCTGCCGATCCGGGAATGGCTGATCCGCGCCAAGGAGGCCGGCCTCGACTCGGTCCCCGGCACCGCCGCAGAGATCCTGGACGACGACGTGCGCTGGATCCTGACCAAGGGCAAGCTGCCTGCCTCGGTGTGGATCGAGGTGATCACGGCCGCGCACGAGCTCGGCCTGCGCAGCTCGTCGACCATGATGTACGGGCACGTGGACACCCCGGCGCACTGGGTCGCGCACCTGCGGGTGCTGCGCGGCATCCAGGAGCGCACCGGCGGCTTCACCGAGTTCGTGCTGCTGCCGTTCATCCACGAGAATGCGCCCATCTACCTGGCGGGCCTGGCCCGCCCCGGCCCCACCCGCCGGGAGAACCGGGCCGTCCACGCGGTGTCCCGGCTGCTGCTGCACGGCGCGATCGACTCGATCCAGTGCTCCTGGGTCAAGCTCGGCGAGGACCTGTGCCGCGATGTTCTGCAGGGCGGCGTCAACGACATGGGCGGCACCCTGATGGAGGAGACGATCAGCCGGATGGCCGGCGCCGCCAACGGCTCGTTCCGGACGATCAGCCAGCTTCAGGCGATGATCGCGCCCACCGGCCGGCCCGCCCGGCAGCGGACCACCTCCTACGGCGAGGTCCCCGCGGACCGGCTCGCCGCCGCCGCGGCCAGTGACGGCGTGTGCGCCTCCATCCGTACCCCGCTACCCCTGCTGGGCGCCTGACGGCTCCCTCCGGGCGTCCTGGCCGCGGCCGCTACACGGCCGCGGCCGCTACAGGGTCAGGATGAAGTGGTCGGGGTCGCGGGGCGGTCGCGGGGCGGGCACGGACGCGGGGTGCCCGATGCCGACGGCTCCCATCGGGTGCCAGTCGTACGGCAGGCCGATGGCGTCGCCCGCGACGTCCGGGCAGAACAATGTGCTGGAGATGTAGCACGAACCCAGGCCCTCGGCCGCCAGGGTGACCATGAGGTTCTGCACCGACGCGCCTATCGAGATGAGGAACATCTCCTGTTCGGCGCGGGACCGCCGGTCGTCGGGGTAGTCGTGCAGGCCCTTGGGGATCAGGCACGGCACGACGATGACGGGGGCGTTGCGCAGCGGCTCCCCGCGCCGGACCCGGCGGGCGATCTGCTCCTCGGTGAAGCCGTCGCCGCGCAGGTCGGTGATCCACGCTTCGAGCATGGCGTCACACAGTTCCGTCCGGCTCTGTGCGGACTCCAGGATCGCGAACCGCCACGGCTCGGTGTGGTGCGGTGCGGGGGCGGTCAGCGCGGCGGTGATCGCGCGCCGGACCGCGGGCAGGCTGACCGGCTCGCTGGTGAATTCCCGGACGGTGCGGCGGGCCAGCGGCACGTCGGCAGCGCCGAACCGGAACATGTCCTCGGCCGCGGGCCGGATCAGGGCGGCCGCCCCCGGGCCGTCCCCGGCCGTCACCAGGTCCGCCAGCCCGCGCACCACGGCCACCGGAACCCCGGACGCCTTGCCCTTGACCAGGTCCGCGGCGGCGGCGATCTCGTCGGCGACCGCGTCCAGGGTGACCTCCAGGGAATTACCGAAGCTGTCCTCGGTACCCCGGTAGTCGACGAAGGGCCGCACGCCCGCCGCGCCGATCGCGGTGTCGGTCTGCCCGATCCGCCACGCCCGGCCGAGCGTGTCGGTGATGATGACCCCGACGCTGGTGCCGGCCCGGTCGCGCAGCGCCTTCCGGAGCCGCCGCGCGGACTCGTCCGGGTCCTCGGGCAGCAGGACGACCGTGCCGGGCGGGGTGTTGGAGGCGTCGACCCCCGCCGCGGCGAGCACGAGGCCCTGCCGCGTCTCGACGATCCGCGCGTCACCGCGCCGCGCGACCACCCGGACCGTCTCGGCGTCGATCGCGTCCTCGCGGCCGCCGTGCACGACCCGGCCCTCCGCCTTGCTCACGATCTTCGACGTCACCACGACGATGTCGCCGTCCCGCAGGCCCATGCCGGCGCCGGTGATCAGCGCGGCCAGGTCCGCGCCCGGCCCGATCTCCGGCAGCCCGGGTACGCCCCGGACGCTGATCTCCCGGCCGCGCTCGCCCGCCGCCTGGTCGCCCGCCGCCTGGTCGCCCGCCGCCTGGTCGCGCGCCACCTCGTCGCGCGGCTTCCCGCCCTCCCGGCGCGCTGGCATCAGGTGAGCCCCGCGGCCAGGTCCAGCGCCGCCCGCGCGATGTCGGCCGTCGCCGCGAGATCATGCATGTACAGGGGCATGATCCGTACCTCGATCCCGGTCAGCGCCGTGTCCGCCGCAGCCGCCTTGTCCTCATTGTCCATCAGCCAGCCGTCGATCAGCCCGGCCCCGTAGTGGGCCCCGACGGCTGCGGCGCTCGTCGGCACGCCGATCGCGGTCAGGCATGCGTCGGCCATCCCGCGCACCGGGGCACCGCCGATGATCGGTGACACGCCCACCACGGTCCTGGCCGCCACCGCCTCCCGGATACCCGGCACGGCGAGGATCGTCCCGATGCTCACCACCGGATTGGATGGCGGGAACAGCACCACGTCCGCCCCCGTAATGGCGTCCAGCACACCCGGGGCCGGGCGGGCGTCGGCCGCGCCGGCCGGCACGATCGCCGCCGCCGGCACCTGCGCGTGCATCCGGACCCACCATTCCTGAAAGTGCACGTAGCGGCGGCCGTCACCGTCATCGATCAGCACGTGCGTCTCGATCTGATCGTCCGACATCGGCAGCAGCCGGATCCCGGGCTGCCACCGCCGGCAGAGGATCTCGGTCACGGCCGAGAGAGGATGACCCCCGGCCAGCAACTGGCTGCGCGCGATGTGCGTGGCAAAATCGCGGTCGCCCAGAGTGAACCAGTCCGGCCCGGCGCCGTACCCGGCTAGCTCGTCCCGGATGGCGAACGTCTCCCCGGCCCGGCCCCACCCCTGGTCCTCGTTGATCCCGCCACCGAGCGTGTACATCACCGTGTCCAGGTCCGGGCACACGCGCAGCCCGAACAGCGTGATGTCATCGCCGGTGTTCCCGATCACGGTGATCTCCGCGTCCGGGGCGGCAGCCTTGAGGCCGCGGAGGAAGCGCGCGGCGCCCACGCCTCCGGCCAGCACGGTGATCCGCATAACCAGAAGTCTGGCAGGTTTCCGGACCCCGCCCGACCGCGCCCCTGCCTCGCCCCTCGTCATCCCCCCTGAACTGTGCCCCTGGCTGGCTCCGCTCTCGGTCGTCTTCCCCGCGGGCTGGCGCCGGCCTTCCCGGGCTGGCTCCGTGATTTCGCTGTGCGCTGGCCCTGGTTCGTTCTGCTAACGGCCCGGCAACGAATAGGCCACAATCAGGCCACAATCTTGGGGGACTTTTCGCCCAACTCAGGACATTAATACGGCCAATATCACCTAGCCGGCTTGACGGGAAGCAAGACACGCGCGTGTAATTTCATAGTTGTAAGTACGCGTCCCTAGGGATGCGAGGCCGGGGGCCCCGCAAGGGGTAGGAGGTGCGTGTGTCTGAGGTCATCGTCCCACTTGAGCACGGTGTGGAGTGCTCAGACGACGCCGAGGAGCTTGGCTGGCAGGACCGGGCCTTGTGTGCCCAAACCGATCCTGAGGCGTTCTTCCCGGAGAAGGGCGGCTCGACCCGGGAGGCCAAGAAGGTCTGCCGGGGGTGCGAGGTCCGGGCCGAGTGCCTGGAGTTCGCGCTGGAGAACGATGAACGGTTCGGTATCTGGGGCGGCATGTCCGAGCGAGAACGTCGGCGGCTGAAGCGGGAAGCGGTGTAACCGTCGCCCCGCCGGCGCCGAGCCGACGGGCGGCGGCTCGCGGCCGGGCATGTCCCGGCTCGCGGGCGCCGGCCCCGCCTGCCGGAGCACTATCCCGCGGATACCCGTCCGGCCCGCGGGTCCCCCGGCCGGGGCATGAATCGCGTCCCGGCCCAGGGTCATTCCCCTTCGGGGTAACCCGGATCGATCGCGTCCGGGTCCAGCCCGAGCAGTTCGGCGAATTCCTCGACCACCACGTCGAAGATCAGCTCGCTCAGTTCGTCCTCGTCTTCGGCCCGCGCCAGCAGCGGCCTCCGGTACAGCACGATCCGCGGCGATTGGGCGCCGGCCGCATCGAGCGGGTCCGCCTCCCCGGGATCGATCCGGGCCAGCGGCACCGGGACGATCTCCTCGCCCAGGATTTCCTCATCCGGCACTTCCTGCACCGCGAACTCGATCCCGGACAGCTCCGCCTCCCACCGGGGCTCGAGCCGCGCGACCGCGTCGAGGACCAGGTCGTCGAACTGCTGCGCCCGGCTGCGGTACAGCGGCACGTCCGTGGGCACCAGGCGGCCCCGCAGGCCGCGCCCGTGCCGGTCCCGTCGCCGAATGCGCCGGCGGCCGGGAACGGAACTGGTCTCGCCTGCCTGCATAGTTACCGAGCGTATCCCCAGGGGCCCCGTGGCCGGTAGACGCTGGGGCTGAAGCCCCGTAGCCAGCACGCCAGCCAGCCCGGCAGTCAGCCCCGGCGCCGCGGTCAGCCCGGCCCGGAGCCCGGTACCCAGCGTTACCGCGCGGGCCGGGCGGCGGGGCCCGGCCGAAGACACGATCGCGCAGAGCGCCCCGGGTGGTGGCGTTCACGACCCCGGCCAGCTACCGTCAACGAATGTACGGGACGCACGCTGGGCTAATCCGGACCTGCTCCGGGATAGTGCTGCGGGACCCGGCTCCCGAGGGCGACAATCTCTCCCGGGGCGCACGAGCAATCCGGCGTGCCCCGGCTGCTGCGATGCGGCCTCGGCAGTTCCGGCGGAGTTGACATGTGAGTGAGGTGGGTCGGTGAGTTCGCGTTGCTGCTCGCGCACCGCATGCAGGCAGCCCCCCGTCTACACGCTCACGTACGTCTACCGTGACTCGACGGCCGTGCTGGGCCCGCTGGCGGCCTACGTCGAGCCGCACTGCTACGACCTGTGCGCCACGCACGCCGAGCGGCTCACCGTGCCCCGGGGCTGGGACGTCGTGCGGCTGCCCGGCGATCCCGTCCAGCAGAGCGTGGACGACCTGGAGGCCCTGGCCAATGCGGTCCGGGAAGCCTCGCAGCAGCAGCGCCAGCGCTCGCCTGCGCCGCCGCGCCCTCCGTCCGCTGAACCGGTCGGGCAGGGCGTCGAGGTGGGGCGGCGCCGTCACCTGAGGATGGTCCGCTCGGCCCCGCCGGAGACGGCCCCGTCCGGTGAGCCGGCCGGCCGCCAGCCCACGACGTAGTCCGCTCATTGTCCGCGACCTGGGCGCCTTCCGGGATCTGCCCCCCCGAGGGGCGGTAGGCTCGGTCCCCGGTGCTGGAGCCGGATAACGGCGCGGCGAGCGGACGAGTTCCGTTTCCCCTGTGTACGAGGCGCTGCCGTACCGCACCGCGTAATGGCATGGGGTTAATGGCACGGGGTAATCGCATGGGGTAATCGCATAGGGCACAGGAGGCGCGAGCCGTAGTGGCTGACTTGGCGAAGATCATCAAGGCGTACGACATCCGCGGTGTCGTGCCGGGCGAGCTCAACGAGAGCGTGGCCGAGGCCGTGGGTGCCGCCTTCGTCCGCCTGACCGGTGCGGGCGAGGTCGTGACGGTGCACGACATGCGGACGTCCTCCGGGCCCCTGGCGGCGGCGTTCGGCCGGGGCGCCACGTCGCAGGGCGCCGACGTCATCGACGCCGGTCTCGGCTCCACCGACATGCTCTATTACGCCAGTGGCACCCTCGGCATCCCCGGGGCCATGGTGACCGCCAGCCACAACCCGTCGCGATACAACGGCATCAAGCTGTGCCGGGAAGGGGCGAAGCCGGTGGGCCAGGAGACCGGGCTGACCGAGCTGCGCGAGATGATCGAAACGGGTGTGCCGGCCAGTGCCGCGCCGCCTGGCCGCACCAGCCGCCGGGACCTGCTCTCCGGCTACGCGGAGCACCTGAAGAAGCTCGTCGACGTGTCGGCCATCCGGCCGCTGAAGGTCGTCGTCGACGCCGGCAACGGCATGGCCGGGTACACCGTGCCGAAGGTGTTCGACGGGCTGCCCATCGACCTGGTGCCGATGTATTTCGAGCTGGACGGCACCTTCCCGAACCACGAAGCCAACCCGATCGAACCGGCTAACCTGCGCGACCTGCAGGGCGTGGTGACCGAGACCGGCGCCGACATCGGGCTCGCCTTCGACGGCGACGCCGACCGCTGTTTCGTCGTCGACGAGAACGGCGAGATCGTCTCGCCGTCGGTGCTCACCGCGCTCATCGCGACCCGCGAACTGGCCCGCGAGCCTGGCGCGAACGTCATCCACAACCTGATCACGTCGCGCGCGGTCCCGGAGATCATCGCGGAGAACGGCGGCCTCCCGGTCCGCACCCGCGTGGGCCACTCCTTCATCAAGGCCGAGATGGCGCGCACAAGCGCGATCTTCGGCGGCGAGCACTCCGGCCACTTCTACTTCCGTGACTTCTGGTTCGCCGACTCCGGCATGCTCGCCGCGCTGCACGTCCTCGCCGCGCTGGGGCATCAGGAGGGCCCGCTGTCGCACCTGCTGGCCCGCTACGCACGGTACGCCGCGAGCGGGGAGGTCAACAGCGAGGTGGCTGACCAGGCCGCGGCCACCGCCCGGGTCCGGGACGCCTTCGCCGGCCGCCCGGGGGTCACCACCGATGAGCTGGACGGGCTGACGGTCCAGGCCCCCGACTGGCGGTTCAATGTCCGGCCCTCGAACACGGAGCCACTGCTGAGGCTTAACGTGGAGGCTGCTGATACGGCGGCGATGGAATCGCTGCGTGACGAGGTGCTCGGCATCGTCCGTGGCGCCGGGGCCTAGCGCCCGCACCGCACGAACGGCTCGCACCG
>PLRW01000314.1:16157-17079 GCA_003164955.1 Actinomycetota bacterium | reverse complement strand
GGCCGTGGGCTTTGACGAACAAGGTGGTCAGCTGGTCCAGGGCGGTCCAGTCGATCTGCCCGCTGACGACCGGGGTGATCGTGGCGTCGCAGGCGGCGGCTTCGGCGTCCGCCCCGGTCAGGTAGACCGATCCGGGGTCGGCGGCGGCACGGGCGGCCGTCCAGCCTGCCTCTAGCCCAGGGCCGCCCGGGAGACCGCGGAGGGTGGCGAGGTCGACGTGGACCTGCACGTGGACGGGCTGGCCGTCCCGGCCGGGCAGCATCCGGGCAGCGATCAGCCGCTGGCACGCTTCCTCCAGCGCGTCATGGCGGCGCTGCAGCACGCTGCGGTCATCTTCCGGCCCGACCTTGCCCGACAGGGCATCCAGTACGACGGTCAGCGCGGCGGCGCACGCGGGCGTGAGGTCGCCCTGGACCCGCCCGGCCCCGCCGATCGTAGTGTCCAGCCATACCGCCCGGTCGCTGAAACCATCCTCATCACGGTCGGGTCCAGTGCGGGCCCGTTCGATCATTTCCTGGGCCAGCGCGCCGAGGTCGTGCAGGTCCGCGCCGCCGAGCGAGGCCGCGAGCAGGATCTGGTCGGCGTCGGCCCGGTGGTCTTCGGGGAGCTGGTCGGTCCAGTCGCAGATCTGCTTGGCCCACGAGGCCGAGAGCTGCCCGGCGGCCAGCGCGCCCGCGATCACCGGATGCGCGGCCAGCCGCCGTGCCCATCCGGTGGCTCCGGCCGCGGCGCCCTTGGTGATCTTGGTGAAGGCCCGCAGCCAGGCTTTGGCCCCGTACTGCCCGTCGGCCTGGAACCCGTCCTGCGCCGTGAACGCGGAAAGGATCTTCGCACGGGCGGCGGTGTGCTTCGCCTCGGCCTGCTCCAGCCCGGCCAGCGCCTCCGCCTGCACGGCAGTCCCCAGACCGGCAGCGTCACAGGC
>PLRW01000314.1:0-16083 GCA_003164955.1 Actinomycetota bacterium | reverse complement strand
CCGCCTCGCAAGGCAGGAAGCTTCCCTGGGCTCAAATCCGCGCCCCGTACAAAGGCGGGGGCGGTGCAGCCGCACGCAAGGTCGGCTGACTCCACCGGTCATATGCCGGTCACTGCCTGGCCAACCGGAACAACCACCCGGCGGCACGTCCATGGCGTCTTTCGATCGCTAGTCCGATAGTAACAGACCCCGCCGACATTCTGGGGACCTGACACCGGCACACCGGCAAGTCCCCAGAGGATATGGAAAGTGCCCGCCCCCCACCGGTCCGGGCGCGGCGCCGGCGCACACCCTGACCCAGGGGCTAGCCGCCGAGCACGAAGCGCCCAGGACGTCCCACGCCCGTCCCGTTGTCCGCGAATTGATCCGCAGCTCGGCTCAGCCGCGGACACAGCTCGGCTCAGCCGCGGACACAGCTCGGCTCAGCCGCGGACACAGCTCGGCTCAGCCCCGGACGCAGCTTGGCTCAGCCACGGACACAGCTCGGCTCAGCCACGGACCAGGTCCGCGATCCTGCTCAGGTGGCACAGGTCGGTGCTGATGACGAAGGTCGTGAGCACGGTGTCCCGCCACCGCTTGATCTCCTCGGCGATCTTGGCCCACGGGCCGATCAGGGCCACGTCCTCGACCATCGGCGTGGGCACCGCCGCGATGGCGCCCTTCGTGTCGCCGTCCAGATAGCGAGCCTGGATGGCCGCGGCCGCCGCCTCGTACCCCATCCGGGCAAAGACCTGATGGTGGTAGTTGACGCCGCGCGCGCCCATGCCGCCGATGTAGAGCGCGAGCGACGGCCGGATCCGGTCGGCGGCCCGCTCGAGATCGTCGTCGACGATGATGCGCATCGGTCCGCCCACCACGTCAAAGCCGGCACTGGTGTGCCGGGCGCCGGGGCGGGCGAAGCCCTCGGCCAGTGCGGCGGCGTAGAAGTCGTTCATCGCGGGCGAGAAGAAGATCGTGTTCCATCCGTCGGCGATCTCGGCCGCCAGCGCGACGTTCTTCGGGCCCTCCGCGCCCAGGTAGATGGGGATCTCGGTCCGGTAGGGGTGCAGGATCGAGCGCAGCGGCTTGCCCAGCCCCGTCCCGCCGTCCACCGGAAGCTGGTAGTGCGTGCCCTGGTAGACGACCGGCTCCTGACGGGCGATGATCGCCCGCATGATCGCGATGTACTCACGGGTGCGTTCGAGGGGACGCCGGTATGGCTGTCCGTACCAGCCCTCGACCACCTGCGGGTTGCTGGTGCCGACCCCGACGATGACCCGGCCCCGGGTGAGGTGGTCCATGGTCATCGCCGTCATCGCCAGGGTGGCGGGCGGCCGGGCCGCCAGTTGGGAGACGGCCGTGCCGAGGTGCACGTGCGAGGTCTGCGACCCCCACCAGGCCAAGGGGGTCCAGGCGTCGCTCCCCCATGCCTCCGCGGTCCAGATCTGGTCGAGCCGCAGCTGGTCGGCCGCGGCGAACAGGTCCGGCGCGTCCGCGGGCGGCCCGGCCCCCCAGTAGCCGGCGGTGACGGCGAGCTTCATCCCGGACCCAGCCTTTCTCCCGGCCCAGCCTTTCTCCCGGCCCAGCTATTCTCCCAGCCGGGCGCCAGTGGCGTGTGGCGTGGCGTCAGCGCAAGCTGCCCAGGCGGGCCAGGGTCTCGTCGGCCTCGCGCAGCAGGTCCGACATCAGCTCGGCGACCGGGCGGACCTCGTTCATCCGCCCGACGATCTGGCCCACCGGCATCGGGACCACGTCGGGCTGGCCCGAACGCATCAGCCGCTGGTGTGCCTCGCTGACCAGCAGGTTCTGGAGCGGCATGGGCAGCGGTGGGGGGGCACCCGGCTCGGCCCAGGCCTCCGTCCAGCGGTTCTTGAGCAGCCGGGCGGGCTTGCCGCTGTAGATCCGTGATCGCACGGTGTCCGATGAGGTGGCCGCGAGCAGCGCCGCACGCATGGTGGCCACGTCGGCGCTCAGCGCGTACTCCTCGGTGGTGAGCCACGCCGAGCCCATCCAGACGCCGACCGCGCCGAGCGCCAGCGCCGCGGCGATCTGGCGGCCGCAGCCGATTCCCCCCGCGGCGAGCACCGGCGCCTGCGCCCCGACGGCGTCGGCAATCTCCGGCACGAGCACCATGCTCGCGATCTCACCGGTGTGCCCGCCCGCCTCATAGCCCTGGGCCACGACGATGTCCACGCCGGCGGCGACGTGCCGACGGGCGTGCTCGGCCTTGCCGGCCAGCGCGGCCACCAGCATCCCGCCGACGTGCGCACGGGCGATGATGTCGGGCGGCGGCGAGCCGAGTGCGCTGGCGATCAGCCGGGCCGGATGGGCCAGTGCGACCTCGACGTGCTGGCGTGCCACCGAATGCAGCCAGCCGAGCACCCCGTCCCCGGCGGGTGAGCCGTCCGGGAGCGGCGGAACGCCCAGCTTGACCAGCGTCTGCTGCACGAACTCCTGATGCCCCGGCGGGATCAGGCGGCCGAGGTCGGGCGGGGCTCCCTCGGCCGGGATGCGGGCGGGCATCACGACGTCCACCCCGTAGGGCCGTCCTCCGGTGCTGGCATCCATCCAGTCCAGGACCGCGTCCAGTTCGGCCGGGTCGTTGAAGCGCACGCAGCCCAGCACGCCCAGGCCGCCGGCCCGGCTGATGGCGGCCGCGACATGCTCGGACGGCGTGAAGCCGACAATGGGATGCTCGATGCCGAGCAGTTCGCACAGCGTCGTACGCACGGTTCTCCTCAGGTCGCGGGCCGAGAGATCGCGGGCCGGGCGCTAGCCTGCCGGGCGCCAACCGGCCGGGAGGCTGGCGCCGCCCGGCTGGGCCGTACCGGCCAGGGGAGCGGCCGCAGGCCGCGGCCCGGCGCTGGGCGGGTGACTGGTCACGTGCCGGCGCGCCCACTTGTAGTCGGCCTTCCCCACCGCCGTGCGGCCGATCGATTCGACGACCCAGATGCTCCGGGGCACCTTGTAGCCGGCGATCTGGCCGCGTACGTGCCTGGTGAGCGCGTCCAGGTCAAGCAGCTGGCCATCCCTGGGCTGCACCAGCGCGGCCACGCGCTGCCCCAGGCGCTCGTCGGGCACGCCGATGACCAGAGCGTCGAACACATCCGGATGGGACTTCAGCACTCCCTCGACTTCCTCGGGGAAGATCTTCTCGCCACCGGAATTCACGCAGGTGTTACCGCGGCCCAGCAGCGTGACACTACCGTCCGTCTCCACCCGCGCCAGGTCCCCGGGCACCGCATACCGCTTTCCGTCCACCTCGGCGAACATCTTCGCGGTCTTGACCGGATCCCGGTAGTACCCCAGCGGCATATGGCCGCCCCTGGCGATCCGGCCGACCTGCCCGGGGCCGACCGGACGGTCGTGCTCGTCCAGGACGACGGTGTCCGGACCGGGCTTGACGGTCGGGCCGCCGCGCTGCTCCGCCCCCGCGGTCACCATGCCGATCCCGGTGAAGCCCGTCTCGGTGGAGCCGATCGCCTCGGTGATGAAGACGTTGGGCAGCGCCGCGGCACAGGCCTCCTTCACCGCCGGGGAGAACAGCGCCGCGCTGGAGGAGATGGCCACCAGGGATGACCCGTCATAGTGGCCGGCCCGATAAGCCTCGATCAGCGGCCGGGCCATCGCGTCGCCGATGACCAGCATCACGTTGACCTTGTGCCGGTCGATCTGCCGCCAGATCTCGTCCGCGTCGAAGCGCGCCGGCAGCACCACGGTGTCCCCGCCGAACAGCGCACCCAGCGTCGCCACCTGCGCGGCACCGTGGATGATCGGTGCCGAGCAGAGCCTGACCAGCCCGGCCGACTCCAGGCCGCGGCGGGACTGCTCCCACTCATCCGCCAGCGGCTGGCCGGTCATGAAGTCGATGCCGCCGCCCAGGGTCCGCCAGATGTCCTCGTGGCGCCACATGACACCCTTGGGCTGGCCCGTGGTCCCGCCGGTGTAGATGACGTAGATGTCATCGTTGCTGCGCGCCGGGAAGTCGCGGTCCGGTGCCGCGCTGGCCAGCGCGGCCGGGTATCCGGTCCCGCCGCCGGGGCCGAGGTCGGGGCCTGGGCCGCTGCCGTCGTCGATCACCACCGTGCCCAGCAGTCCGGGCATGGACGCCCGGACCGCGTTCACCCGCGGCGTGTCCTGGCGGTCATGCACCAGCGCGACCAGATCCGAGTCGGCGAGCATGTAGCGCAACTCGTTCTCGACGTACCGGTAGTTGATGTTGACGGCGACGGCGCGCAGCTTGCAGACCGCGATCAGTGTCTCGATGGCCTCGATCGAATTTCGCGCATAAAGTCCCACATGATTCCCGGGCCCCACCCCGATTCCCGCCAGGTGATGGGCCAGCCGGTTCGCGCGCTGTTCCAGCTCGCGGTACGTCACCTGCCGTTCGCCGCAGATCACCGCGACGCGCTCGGGGAAGGCGTCGGCGGCATGCTCGAAGAGGTCGGCGATATTCATGGCCATGGGAGAAAACTAGAACGTGTTACTGTTTTGGGCAACCCTTCGGTTTTTTTCATGGCCGCGCTGCCCAAGGTGAGGAGATCGCCACGATGACCTCGCGTCCCGAGGCTGTGCCCGCCCCCGCTGGGCCCGCCCCCGCTGGGCCCGCCCCCGCTGGGCCTTCCCCCACTGGGCCTGCCCCCACTGGGCCCGCGCCCGCCGACGACGGCCGGGCGGACCAGTCCGGCGCTGGCCCAGCCGCGCCGCACGCGCTGGTCGAGCAGCGCGGTCCGGTGCTGATCGTAACGATGAACCGGCCAGAGGTGCGCAACGCACTCAGCGGGCCGATGCTGGCCCTGATGAGGCAGGCCTGGGATCGGGTGGACAGCGACCCGGGCGTCCGGGCCTGCGTGCTGACCGGCGCGGGCGGGGCGTTCTGCGCGGGCGCCGACCTGAAGGCCATGACCAGCAGCCATCCGGGCGACCACTTCCGCGACAAGAACGCGGGCAAGAACGCGGNNGAACGCGGACGAGAACGCGGACGAGGCCAGGGTCGCCTCGATGATGGAACCGCTGCTCAAGGGACGCCGCCTGACCAAGCCCCTGATCGCCGCCGTCGAGGGGCCGGCCATCGCCGGGGGGACGGAGATCCTGCAGGCCACCGACATCCGGGTGGCCGGGGAGAGCGCGCGGTTCGGCATCTCCGAGGCACGGTGGGGACTGTTCCCGCTCGGCGGTTCGGCGGTACGGTTGCCCCGGCAGATCCCGTACACGATAGCGGCCGACCTGCTGCTCACCGGGCGGCATATCGGCGCGGCGGAGGCCCGCGAGATCGGGCTGATCGGCCACGTCGTACCGGACGGCCAGGCGCTGGCCAGGGCGCTGGAGATCGCCGGGATGATCGCCGCGAACGGTCCGGTGGCGGTGCGCGCGATTCTCCGGACCATCAGGGAGACCGAGGGCCTGGCCGAGAACGAGGCGTTCACGCTCGAGGCCCGGATCGGCATGGAGGTATTCGCCAGCGAGGACGCGAAGGAGGGGCCCCGCGCCTTCGCCGAGAAGCGGAAGCCGCAGTTCCGCGGCCGCTAGCCCTCACTCGCGTCCCGGCCTTTTGATCCGCACGCGTCGCCAACGTGCCCAAATACGCCATCGCACACGTCCTGGCGTGCCATTGGCGCCATCGCGCACGTCGTCCGGTGGCCAGAAGCCCCGGTCAGATCGCCCGGTCCCGGCCTGCCCAGTGGGGGTCGCGGAGCCGGCGCTTGTAGAGCTTCCCGTTCGGGTCGCGGGGCAGTTCCGCGACGTAGTCGATGGTCCTCGGCAGCTTGTACCTGGCCAGCCGGCCGCTCAGGAACCCGAGCAGTTCCGCGGTCAGCGCGGGACCCGGTTCGGCTCCGCCGGCCGGCTCGACCACCGCCTTGACCTCCTCGCCCCAGTCCTCATGCGGAATGCCGAAGACCGCGACGTCGGCGACGGCCGGGTGGCAGGATAGTTCGGCCTCGATCTCGGCGGGGTAGATGTTCACCCCGCCAGAGATGATCATGTCGCTGCTGCGGTCACAGAGGTAGAGGTACCCGTCCTCGTCGAGGTAGCCGATGTCGCCCACGGTGAACATGCCGCTGGCCCGGGCCGCCCTCGTCTTCTCCTCGTCATGGTGGTAGGAGAACTCCGAGGTGCCCATCTTCATGTACACCAGGCCCTGCTGGCCGGCGGGCACCTCGTGGCCATCCCGGTCCAGCACCTTCACCTGTGAGCCGCGCCACGGCAGGCCGACCGAGCCGGGCTTGCACAGCCATTCCGCGGCGGTGATCAGGGTCCCGCCGCCTTCGGTGGCCGCGTAGTACTCGACAATGACCGGTCCCAGCCAGTCGATCATCTGGCGCTTGAGCTCCGCCGGGCAGGGCGCCGCGCTGTGGATCACCGCGCGCAGCGAACTGGTGTCGTAACGGGCGCGGACCTCCTCCGGGAGCGCCAGCATCCGCCGGAACTGGGTGGGTACCGCGTGGGTGTGCGTGACGCGGTGCCGCTGGACGAGCGCCAGCGCTTCCTCCGGGTCCCAGCCATCCATCAGCACCACCGGGTGACCGAGCTGGATGGAGATCGCGGCGAAGTTAAGCACGGCCGTGTGGTACAGCGGCGAGCCGCACAGGTGCACGTGGCCGTCGAAGGGCGCCAGGCCGAAGATGCTGAAGAACCACGCCGCCTGCGCGGCCGCGTCGTCCGGATCGGCTCCGGTAAGCGGGCGGCGCACGCCCTTGGGCCGCCCGGAGGTGCCGGACGTGTACAGCATCGGCGCGCCCTGCGTGCGCGGGCACGGGCGGCCACCCACGCCGTCGTCGCCCAGCACGCTGAGCGGCTCGAAGCCGGGCACCGTGCCTCCCCCTGGGCCGACCGCGAACCGGGCCTTGATCCCGGCCAGGCCGGCCGCCTCGGCGGCGTCCCCGGCAAAGCGCTCGTGCGCCACGAACGCCTTCGCCGCGCTGTCGCTCAGGATGTAGGCGACCTCTGCGGGCGCCTGATGCCAGTTGATCGGCACGACGTAAAGGCCGGTCTCGATCGCGGCGAAGTAGACCGCGAGCGCGGCCACGCCGTTCGGCAGCAGCGCCGCGACCGTGTCCCCCGTGCTCAGGCCGAGCGCCCGCAGGCCCCGGGCGTAGCGGTCCGCCTCGCTGGCCAGCGCGGCGTAGCTCACGACCCGGCCGCCGGGTTCCACGGCCGCGGCCCGGTCGGGCGTGCTGGCGGCTATGGCCCACAGTCCGGTCGCGTCCACCGCCCCAATGTAGAACACGTTCTATCGTTGGACAAGGCCACAGTAATTCGGGCAGGACCAAAGGAAGTCCAGCCAAAGGAAGTCCAGCAAGGCCACGGGAATTGATCTGTCCAGAGCGTGTTGCCGCCACAGAGCAGAACGTGTTTCACTTTTGTACGTGACGTACGTGACTCAGCCGCTGCGCGCCCCGCTGGACATCGGGTTCGACTACACCCGCTCGCTGGGACCGACGCTCAGCCAGTTCATGACGGCCCTGGCCGGGCGGCGGATCCTGGGCTCACGCGGGGCCGACGGGACGGTGCACGCGCCGCCGTTCGAGTACGACCCGGTGACCTTCGCGCCGCCCGCCGAACTCGTCGAGGTCGGGCCGGAGGGCATCGTCACGAGCTGGACCTGGATGGCGCAGCCACTCGAAGGCCAGCCGCTGCCGCATCCGTTCGCCTGGGCGCTGATCCGGCTGGACGGCGCGGGCACCGCGATGCTGCACGCGGTGGACGCGGGATCGGCCGCGGCCATGCGGACGGGCCTGCGGGTCCGGCCCCGGTGGGCGGCCAGTACGACCGGGAGCATCCGCGACATCGCCTGCTTCGTGCCGTGCGCCCCCGGCGAGCCGGGCCAGCACGCCCCGCAGGAGCACGCCCCGCAGCCGGTCACGATGATGACGTCGCCCGTATTGCTGCACTACGAGCACACCGCCTCGCCCGGCGAGAGCAGCTACCTTCGGGGTCTCGCCGCCGGCCGCCTGCTGGGGCAGCGCTGCCCGGCCTGCGGCAAGGTCTACTTCCCGTCGCGCGGCGTGTGCCCCGCCGACGGGGTGCCGGCCACCGACGAGGTCGAGCTCCCGCACACCGGCACCGTGACGACGTTCTGCGTGGTCAACGTGCCTTTCCCGGGCCAGCGGGTGACGCCGCCGTACGTCGCGGGGGCCATATTGCTGGACGGCGCCGATATCACGTTCCAGCATCTCATTCTCGGCTGCCCGGCCAGCGAGGTGCGGATGGGCATGCGCGTGCGGGCGGTCTGGAAGCCGCGCGCGGAGTGGGGGACGACGGCCGAGAACATCGACCACTTCCGCCCCTCGGGCGAACCGGACGCGCCGTACGACTCCTACGCCCGCCACCTGTGAAGACCCCCACCTGTGAAGGCCCCCACCTGTGAAGGCCCCCATCCGTGAAGAACCAGCTGTGAAGGATGGCCCGCCGTGACCGATGTCGCCGTCGTCGGCTTCGCCCAGGCTCCCTGCGTCCGCCGTAGCGACAGCACCACCAGCGGAGTGGAGATGCTGGTACCGATCTTCGCCGAGGTGCTGGCGAGCACCGGACTGGCCAAGGGCGACATCGGCTTCTGGTGCTCGGGCTCCTCGGATTACCTGGCCGGCCGGGCGTTCTCGTTCGTCCAGGCGGTTGACGCGATCGGGGCCTTCCCGCCGATCATGGAATCTCATGTGGAGATGGACGGCGCCTGGGCCCTCTACGAAGCCTGGGTGAAAATCCGCACCGGAGACGCCGACGTCGCCCTGGCCTACGGCTTCGGCAAGTCCTCGGCCGGGGACCTCCGGCGTGTGCTGGCCCTCCAGCTCGATCCGTACCTGCTCGCGCCGCTGTGGCCGGACTCGGTGAGCATCGCCGCGCTCCAGGCCAGGCTGGGCATTGACGCCGGGCTCTGGAGCGAGAAGGAAATGGCGGAGGTGGCCGCGCGCAGCCGCGCCGCGGCGGTATCGAACCCGCGGGCGCAGGTGTCCGGTGAGATTTCCGCCGAGGAACTGGGCACCCGGCCCTACATCGCCGAGCCGCTGCGGGCCCACGACTGCGCCCCGGTCGGCGACGGGGCCGCGGTGGTGATCCTCGCCTCGGCCGAGCGGGCGCCCGGGCTGTGCGCGCGGCCCGCCTGGATCACCGGGTTCGAGCACCGGATCGACTCCGGCTCGCTGGGCGCCCGCGACCTGACGACGGCACCGTCGGCCGTCGCCGCCGGACGCGCGGCAGGAGCGGGCGCCGTCGACGTGGCCGAACTGCACGCGCCCTTCACGCACCAGGAGATCCTGCTGCGGGAAGCCCTGGGTCTGGCCGGCAGCGTCCGCGTCAATCCCTCGGGCGGCGCGCTGTGCGGCAACCCGATGTTCGCGGCCGGCCTGGCGCGCATCGGGGAGGCGGCACGGCAGATCATGACGGGCCGCGCCGGGCGGGCTCTCGGCCACGCCACCGGCGGACCCGCCCTCCAGCAGAACCTGGTGTGCGTGCTGGAGGCCCGGTGAACAGGCCGGTGCCGGAGACCCGGCCCCGGAAGGAGGCACCGTGAAGCAGCAGGCCGCCGTCATCGGAGTCGGCCAGACCCGGCACCGGGCCCGGCGGGCCGATGTGTCCATCGCCGGTCTCTGCCGCGAGGCGGTGGACCGGGCCATCGCCGACGCCGGCGTGGGCCTGGCCGACATCGACGCCGTGGTCGTCGGCAAGGCACCGGACCTGTTCGAGGGCGTGATGATGCCCGAGCTGTACCTCGCCGACGCGCTCGGCGCCACCGGCAAACCGCTGCTCCGGGTGCATACGGCCGGCTCGGTGGGCGGGGCGACCGCGCTCGTCGCGGCCAGCCTCGTCCAGGCGGGCGTGCACCGGAGGGTCCTCGCGGTCGCGTTCGAGAAGCAGTCGGAGTCCAACGCCATGTGGGCCCTGTCGATCACCCCGCCGTTCAGCATGCCCGTGCTGGCCGGGGCGGGCGGTTACTTCGCGCCGCACATCCGCGCCTACATCCGGCGCAGCGGCGCGCCAGAACATATCGGGGCGATGGTGGCGGTCAAGGACCGGCGGAACGGCAGCCTCAACCCGTACGCCCACCTGCAGCAGCCGGACATCACGCTGGAGTCGGTCCGTTCTTCGCCCATGCTGTGGGATCCGGTCCGCTACGACGAGACCTGTCCCTCCTCGGACGGGGCATGCGCCGTCGTGCTCGGCGACCAGGCCGCGGCCGCCGCGGCCGAGGCGGCGGGACGTCCGGTGGCCTGGATCCGGGCCACCTCCATGCGCACCGAGCCGACGATGTTCGCCGGCAAGGACCACGTCAACCCCCGGGCCGGCGCGGACGCCGCCGCCGCGCTGTGGCGGCAGGCCGGCATCACCGACCCGGCCGGGGAAATCGACGCGGCCGAGATCTACGTCCCGTTCTCCTGGTTCGAGCCGATGTGGCTGGAGAACCTCGGGTTCGCCGCGCCGGGGGAGGGATGGCGGCTGACCGCGGCCGGGGAAACGGAGATCGGCGGCAGCCTGCCGGTGAATCCCTCCGGCGGGGTGCTCAGCTCCAACCCCATCGGCGCTTCCGGCCTGCTGCGCTTCGCCGAGGCCGCCCTGCAGGTCATGGGCAAGGCCGGGGCGCATCAGGTGGCCGGGGCCCGGACCGCGCTCGGCCACGCCTACGGCGGCGGGTCGCAGTACTTCTCGATGTGGGTGGTCAGCAGCACCCCCGGGTAACCGGTCGCGCCGGTTTACCACAATGCTTGCTGCGCCCGCTCACCATAATGCGGCCGCGCCGGTTCACGATGATGCTTAACGGACGTGGGTGCGAGCCGTCCGGCCGTGCGGGCCGGTCACTGGCGGGCCGGTCACTGGCGGGCCGGTCACTGGCGGGCCGGTCACTGGCGGGCCGGTCACTGGTAGGTGACCGGCAGCCGCTTGATGCCGTTCAGCCATCCCGAGCGCAGCCGCTCGGCCTCGCCGGCCTTCCTGATGGACGGCATGGCGTCGGCGATCGCGTTGAAGATCAGCTCGATCTCCAGCCGGGCCAGGTTCGCGCCCAGGCAGTAGTGCGCGCCGCCGCCGCCGAAGCCGAGATGCGGGTTGGGATCCCGCCGGATGTCGAACCGCTCGGGATGGTCGAACACCTCCTCGTCGAAGTTGGCCGAGCGGTAGAACAGGCCGACCCGCTGGCCCGTCTTGATCTGCTGGCCGCCCAGGGTGACGTCGGCGCGCGCCGTGCGCTGGAAAGCGGTGACCGGGGTGGCCCACCGGATGATCTCGTCGACGGCGGTGGCGGGCCGCTCCGCGCGGAACAGCTCCCACTGATCCGGGTGGTCCAGGAAGGCGAGCATGCCGTGCGAGATGGCATTGCGCGTGGTCTCGTTGCCCGCCACGGCCAGCAGGACCACGAAGTAGCCGAACTCGTCCGAGTTCAGCTTGCCGCCATCCACCTGAGCGTGCACGAGCTTGCTGACGATGTCGTCGCGGGGGCAGGCCTTGCGGTCCTCGGCCATCACCATGCTGTAGCCGATCAGCTCGGCCGCGGACATCGTCCCGTCCGCCTGGTAGTCCGGGTCGTCGTAACCGACCATCTCGTTGGACCAGGCGAAGATCTTGCGCCGGTCCTCCTGCGGTATCCCCAGCAGTTCGGCGATCGCCTGCAGCGGCAGCTCACACGCCACGTCGGTGACGAAGTCGCCGGTGCCGTCGGTCACCGCGGTCCGCACGATCTGCTCGGCCCGGGCGGCCAGCACCTCACGCAGCCCGGTGATGGCCCGGGGGGTGAAGCCGCGGGAGACGATGCCGGCCAGCTTGTTGTGCTCGGGGGGGTCGATGTTGAGCAGGATGAGCCGCTGGACCTCGATCCCTTCCCGGCCAATGTCCTCCTGGTGCCGGATGATCGCGCAGTTGTCCCAGGACGAGTAGATGTCGCTGTGCCGCGACACCTCCGTGACGTCGGCGTGCCGGGTGACCACCCAGTACCCCTCGTCGTCGAAGCCGGAAATACCGCGCCGCTGGGCGTTCCACCAGACCGGCGCCGCGCGCCGCAGCTCAGCGAACTCTTCGGCAGGCACGCGTTCCGCGTACAGGTCGGGATCGGTGAAGTCGAAACCCGGCGGGATGCTCACTTCAGCCATGGCCGCCTCCTGTTATAACGTGTTCTAGTTGGATTCAATCATGTAGCCCTGGTTACGTGAACAGCTTGTGGCCTACTAATGGAAACACGTTCTACTGACGGATCGATCTGCTGATGGAACGACCGCGGCGCACGGGGCCGCCGGGACCTGGGAGGACCTGTCGTGGGAACTGCGGTGATCGTGGCGGCGGCGCGAACCCCGATCGGCAAGCGCGGCGGGGCGCTGGCAGGCCTGCACGCGGCCGAGATTCTCGGGGCGGCGCAGGCGGCCCTGCTGGAGCGGGCCGGCCTGGACCCGGCGGGTGTGGAGCAGGCGGCCGGCGGCTGCGTGACGCAAGCGGGCGAGCAGTCCAGCAACATCACCCGGTCCGCCTGGCTGCACGCCGGGCTGCCGTACCAGACGGGATGCTTCACGCTCGACGCGCAGTGCGGCTCGGCGCAGCACGCGGTGCATCTCGTGGCCGGCCTGGTCGCCGCCGGCGCCATCACGACCGGCGTCGCGTGCGGGGTGGAGGCGATGAGCCGGGTGCCCCTCGGCGCGAACCGCGGCACCGTCGGCGCGCCCCGGCCATCCTCGTGGGACATCGACCTGCCGAACCAGTACGTGGCCGCGGAACGGATCGCCCAGCGCCGCGGGCTGACCCGCGAGGACGTCGACTCGTTCGGGCTGCGCTCCCAGATGCTCGCGGCGCAGGCGTGGGCCGAGGGCCGGTTCGAGCGGGAGATCATCCCGGTGAAGGCACCGGTGCTCGACGGCGGCGGCGAGCCGACCGGGGAGACGCGGGTGGTGGACCGCGACCAGGGGCTGCGCGAGACGAGCCGTGCAGCGCTGGCGCGGCTGCGTCCCGTCGTCGACGGGGGCCTGCACACCGCCGGCACGTCATCGCAGATCTCCGACGGAGCCGCCGCCGTGCTGCTGATGGACGAGGGCCGGGCCCGTGCGCTCGGCCTCCGGCCCCGGGCCCGGATCGTGGCCCAGTGCCTGATCGGCGCCGAGCCATACTACCACCTGGACGGGCCGGTCGCGGCCACCGAGCGGGTGCTCGCCAGCAGCGGCATGACGATCGGTGACATCGACCTGTTCGAGGTCAACGAGGCGTTCGCCTCGGTGGTGCTGTCCTGGCTGAGCGTGCACCAGCCCGATCCGGACCGGGTCAACGTCAACGGCGGCGCGATCGCGCTGGGCCACCCGGTCGGCAGCACCGGCGCCCGGCTGCTGACCAGCGCCCTGCACGAACTGGAGCGGCGGGACGCGACGACCGCGCTGATCACCATGTGCGCCGGCGGTGCGATGTCCATCGCCAGCATCATCGAGCGCCTCTCCTAGCGCCCCGGACAGGGCGTTCTGGCCGGAGGCCGAGCGCCAGGGCGGTGCCGACCACGGCAATCCCGGCCCAGGTCAGTGGCCGTGGCGCGGGCGCGCCGAGCAGGAGACCGGCCACGGCGGCGGCCACGGGCGCGACACCGGTAAACAGGCCGGCGCGGCTGGCACCCAGCCGGCGGACGCCGGAATACCACAGGACGAAGGCCACGGCCGTCACCGCGACGGCCAGGTAGCCGGTGGCGAGCCAGGCACGCCACGGCGTACCGCACCGCCTCCGCGGTGAGCAGCGGCGCCGAGGCGAGCACCCCCGAGACGGCCACGCTGCCGCCGACGCAGATCATCCCCAGCACACAGGCGGCGGCCCCGGGGGCCTGTGCCCCGGCCCCCGGCACGGCGGCGGCAACGCGGGGCGGAGGGACGCGGACGTCGGGCACGACCGCCACGTTAGGCCGTAATGGTCCATCTAAATAGGACCATTATCCGGCATTTATATTGGACCAACTGTCTTTATATTGGGCCAATGGACAGCCAACGCAGCCGCCGGGCGCCGCGCGGGGCGGACCTTCTCCAGCTCGACCCGTCGGCGGCACCAGCGCGCGGGCTGACGACCTGGCTGGCCGGCATGCTGCGGGCCGGAATCCGCGATGGGCGCCTCCGGCCCGGCACGGCGCTGCCTGCCACCCGCGTCCTCGCCGGTGACCTGGGGGTCTCCCGCGGCGTGATCGTCGAGGCCTACCAGCGGCTCAGGGACGAAGGCCTGATCAGCGCGCGGTCCGGCGCGGGCACGAGGGTTCTCCCGGGCGGCGCGCCGGGCACCGTACTNNGCTGGCACCGTACTGGCTGGCACCCCGGACGGTGAGCCAGGTCCGGGCGGCCCCGCAGCAAGTGTCCTGACGCTGCCACGGCGCTGGCGCGCCCACGCGGAGATCGACCTCTCCCCCGGGGTGCCGGACCTGTCGGCGTTTCCCCGTGCCGCCTGGCTGCGAGCCGAACGGGCCGTTCTCGCCCAGGCAACCGCGGCCGACCTCGGCTACGGCGATCCCCGCGGCAGCGAGCAGCTGCGCACCAAGCTGGCCGACTGGCTGGCCCGCACCCGCGGCCTGCGCACCAGCGCGGACACGATCATTGTGGTCGCGGGCGTGGCCCAGGCTCTCGCCCTGCTCGCGCAGGTCCTGCGCGCCCGGGGCAAGACCCGGATCGCCGTGGAGGACCCCGGCTCCCGGGGCGCCCACGAAGAGCTCGTCCACTGGGGACTGGACCCGGTGCCGGTTCCCGTCGACGACGAGGGCCTGCGCGTCGCGGATCTGGTACGCAGCGGCGTCCCGGCCGCAGTCCTCACGCCGGCGCACCAGTTTCCCACGGGGGTGGTCCTGGGCCCGGAGCGCCGACGCGACCTGCTGAACTGGGCCGCGGCCGGCGGCCTGGTCATCGAGGACGACTACGACGCCGAGTTCCGCTACGACCGGGCACCGGTCCCTGCCCTGCACGCCTCCGCCCCCGGCCGGATCGCCTACGCCGGCAGCGTTTCCAAGACGCTCGCTCCCGGCATGCGCCTGGGCTGGCTGGTGCCTCCCCCGTGGCTGCACGCGGACATCGTCGCCGCGAAGCACGCGAGTGACCTGGGCACTCCGGCGCTGCCGCAGCTCGTGCTCGCCCACCTGATCGCGGCCGGCGACCTCGAACATCACATCCGGCTGGTCCGCAACCGCCAGCGCCGCCGTCGTGACGCCCTGCTCGCGGGGCTGCGCGAGCACCTGCCCCGGGCCCGTATCCAGGGCATCCCGGCCGGCCTCCATCTGCTGGTCACGTTGCCGGGGCTGGCTGGCCGGCTCGACGACACGGACCTCGCCCGGCGGATACAGCAGGCCGGGGTGCTCGCTCACGCCCTGTCCTGGCACCGCGAGCGCGCCGGCCCGCCCGGCCTCGTCCTCGGCTACGCCGCGCACACCCCCGACGAGCTCCGCGAGGCCGCCCGCCGCATCGCCCGGGCCGTCCACGATCTCTCGCCCTGATCCACCCGCCGGGGCCGGCCTGCTACGCCCCGATCCGGGCCGGTGCCGAAACGGCCGCCGCTCCGGCGGGCCGGTCACGTACGTTCACTGAGGTCTGCTGAGGCACCCATCCAGACCGGGCGCCTCCGGTTCCCGCTGCGGCACCGGGCCCTCGACCGCCTCGGTGATGCGGCGCAGCAGTGACCGTACCGCCGCTGACGCGAAACGCCTGCTGATCGGCGCGCCCAGCAGCATGATGCTGCCCCAGCCCGACAGCGGCCGGAAAGCGCCGGCCAGCCGCAGCCGGATCCGGCTGTCGCCGTCCGGGGTCATCGTTAGATCGGCGTCCAGAACCGGGAACAGCTCACCACCGGGTCCTGCCGCCTCCCACCGGATCGGCGCGGTCATCGCCGCGCTGCGCTGAATAGGTCGCAGGTGCCGCACGAGAGCCAGATGGGGCAGTTCCCGGGCCGGGCCGAGCGCACCGGCCCGCAGTAGTTCGGCGCGCCCGTCTTGGTAGGCAGCCTCTGATGCGCTCCGCAGAGCCCCCTCATTGATCACATTCGCCAGGCGCGCGACTGCCTCGCCATAACGCGCCTGGGCGGTGACCACCTCAACAATAAACATGGCCGTACCATCCCAGCGCCCCCTGGCCACCCCTAGGGACAAAAGTCACTTTGAGTTGCTCACCAAAGACTCCCAGTAGGCAAGGTTTC
>PLRW01000234.1:1412-16607 GCA_003164955.1 Actinomycetota bacterium | reverse complement strand
GTGACGCCCGCCGAGCAGGGGGTGCTGACCGTATGGACGCAAGAGCAACGTGAGGGTGCTGGCTAACGGCATTAGCCATACTTGAGCTAACGATGTTAGCCATAGAGGTGAGGGGCGCAATGCCTGCGGCCAAGGACGCGGACCGTCGCTCCGCCGTGGCCAGCGCACGCCCGCGGGGAGCGAGGAGGGCTGCAGCAGCGGCTAATGCCGCTGTCCGGTTCCTCGTCGAGCTCGGTGCGTACGCGTCACTGGCCTACTGGGGCCAGTGGGCAGGCAGCACAGGCCCGGAACGGGTAGGGCTTGCCGTTCTCGCTCCCCTGGCGGCCATTCTCGTGTGGTCGAGGTACCTGGCGCCCCGGGCACCTCGGCGGCTGGGTGACCCGGCCGCGCTGGTCAGCGAGCTGGTCATCTTCGCGATCGCGAGTGTCGCTCTCGCGGTCTCAGTGATCGCGGCGCTCAATGCGGTGCTCGTGCGGGTGCTCCATCCGCCGGGCTCCGCGCCGGACGCGGCTCGTCAGCACGGTGACCGGAGGTGACAGGGCGAGCCGCCGCGGGGGCTGGGCCACGCCCGAAAACCCCGCTGTTGCCAGGCGAGATCCGCCGGCCAGCGCTGCCTGCCGGCCGGGACCGGCGGGCCGGCGAGATCATCGCCGCCGCCCGCCGGATCCTGGAAAGCGAAGGACCCGAAGCGCTGACCATGCGGCGGGTCGCCGGCGAGCTTGGCATCCAGGCTCCGTCGCTCTACAAGCATTTCCCCGGTAAGGCCGCAGTGGAGGCCGAGCTGATCGTCAGTGCCATGACGGAGATCGGCGAGATGACGCACCGGGCCATTCACCGGCCCCGGCCCTACAGCCGCCTGATGGCTCTGCTCAGGACTTACCGCCAGTACGGCCTCGCCAACGCTGCCCTCTACCGTCTCGCCACCCAGGGCAGCCTGGCCCGGGACCTGCTGCCGCCTGGACTCGAAGAATGGGCCGGCAACCCGTGGAGTGTGGTGACGGGCGACCAGGCTCTGGTCCAGGCGCTGTGGTCATTCGCCCACGGCATGGTGATCCTCGAGATCGACGGCCGCTATCCCCCTGGATCCGATCTCAACCTGACCTGGCGGGCGGGTGGAGCCGCGTTCGAGCGCCACGCCGCTCTCGAATGACGCCTGCTCGGTGTCGTCTCCGGCGTCCCGGCCATCGTCGCGCTGCCGGCCGGGGTCTGGCTCGCCGGGCACCACCTGGCCGCCGCGGCCGCGGCGATGGCGGCCACGGCCGGCCTGCTGCCGCTGGTAGCGATTCGCTGGCTGCCAGGCGAGCGCGAGGCACGCAGTCCCGTGCGCGCCGGGCGGATGCCGGGCGCCCGCCGATCCGGGCGGATGGCGGGCGCCGCGCTGCGGCTGCCGCTGATCTTCGCCGCCGCTACCATCGCGGCCGGCGTGCTGGACTCGTTCCTGCCGCTCGCGAAGGGGATCCCCAGCAACCTGTCCTCGGCCGCCCTGCTCGTGCAGGCGATCACCGGCGCGTTGATCCTCGCCGCAGTCCCGGTCGCCGTGCGCGAGCTCGAGCCTGGCTAACGCAATTGATGTCCTTCGCCTTGCCGGGGCGGGACGTTTAGCACTGCACGCCCTGCGACCTGTGGGGGAGTGCTGATAGTGGCATCTTCGGTAGAAGCGGAAAGAAGGTGCGGGCAATGAGGCTGACTTGGAAGGACGCGGTCACGACGCTTTTCGTGGCCGCAATCGTTGCCATTTACGTGACGTTCCTCAATGGCACGAGCCTGTGGCTGATTTCCAGCGCTCGCGGCACGACCGCCGCAGTGCTGGTTCTGGGCTTCGTGGGCGGGTGCGCTCTCAGCGCGCTTGACGACGTGCGCGCAACGGCACAGCCGCGATGGGCGCAGGTGCTTTCGGCGATCGCGTCCACGCTGGGCGTCGTCGCGCTCGCCGCCGCGGTGATCGGGCTGATCACCGGCAGCACGGCCGTCCTGGCGGTCCTGGTGACGGCCACGATCGCGTTGTGGCTGATCGCGACGGTCCGGCATGCATTCACCGTGCGGAGGGAGCCGGTGAGCGGACCTGACGTGCACGAGGTCATCCATCCGGAGAATGCGGCCGGGCGCTAGCGGCCGTCGCCCTCCCGGCGGGCGGATGCCGCTGTTCAACCGTGGCACTTTCAGCGATAGAAGCCTTCGGGGAGGGCTGGGGTCAGTACCAGGACGGCCCGCGGTTGCTGTAGGGCTCTTCGAGCGTGGCGGCCTCATCGTCAGTCAGTTTGAGCTCGAGCGCGGCGACGGCTTCGGGCAGGTGGTGCGGTTTCGTCGCGCCGACGATCGGGGCGGAGACGGCCGGGTTGCGCAGCACCCATGCCAGCGCGATCTGGGCCATGGTGACGCCGCGGGCCTCGGCGAGTTTCTGCACCGCGTTGACGACGGGCTCGTCCAAGGGTGAGTCGAAGGCCTGCACCACGTGGTCGACGCTGGACCGGGTGGACTGTTCGCCCCAGGGGCGTGCCAGCCGGCCTTTGCCTTGCGGGGAGTAGGGCACGAGGCCTACGCCGGTGTCGGCGCACATGGCCATCAGTTCCGGCTCGTCTTGGCGGCGCAGCAGGTTGTACTGGTTCTGCATGGACACGAACCGGGTCCAGCCGCCCTGGCCGGCGGCGTGCTGCAGTTTGGCGAACTGCCAGGCGTACATCGACGATGCGCCGAGATAGCGGACCTTGCCGGCTTTGACGATGTCGTGCAGCGCTTCCATCGTCTCGGCGACGGGGGTGCCGGGGTCGAAACGGTGAATTTGGTAGAGGTCGACATAGTCGGTGCCGAGACGGGTCAGGGAAGCGTCGATCTGCTCGAGGATGGCCTTGCGTGACAGGCCGGATCCGCCGGGCCCGTCGTGCATCTTTCCCCAGACCTTGGTGGCCAGCACGATGTCCTCGCGGCGCGTGAAGCGCTTGATGGTGCGGCCGACGACTTCCTCCGAGGTGCCGGCCTGGTAGGTGTTCGCGGTGTCCCAGAAGGTGATGCCGAGCTCGACGGCCTGCTGGAAGAATGGCTGCGCGTCGTCGTCGGCCAGGGCCCATCGGTGCGCGCCTTCGGTGGTGGGGTCGCCGTAGCTCATGCATCCCAGCGCGAGCCGGCTGATCTTCAATCCGGTGTCACCCAGCCGGGTGTACTCCATCTTCTTGTCTCCTTCGCTGCGTGAGCGTGAAAGCGCCCACGGCCGGGCGCCTGGAGCCCGGACCGCTAACCGTAGCTGGTGCGCTATCGAGAGTCCTGGCCGCGCGGCGCGCTGCCGGCCGCACTGGTGTCACCACGGCGAGGTAGCCATCAGTCAGCCGCATCGCAAGGCCGCGCCGATGTCCTCGCTGGTGAAGTGCAGCCCGCAAGATGTCATCCCGATAATGAACAGCAACGCGGCGACAACCGGTGACGCAGCCCTGGCATGCGCGGGGACCCGCCCGCCGGGCCGATATCCCGGCTTCCAGCGGACATGGATGACCGGTCGCTATCTGCTGACATCACTGCGCCAGAAGGACTGATCCCGACGCTGGCAACGGCAGATTGAACCGCCAGGTCGTGGTGGGTTCCCCGCAGTTCATGGCCCCGGAGCAGGTGGCGGGGGCGCCGACCACCTCGGCGAGCCAGCGAAGCTGGCGCGCACGAATGCCATCCGCTCCGGCGGTGGCCCGGCCGCTTCTGAATGACCTTCCTCATCGCGGGGGTTCTCTCCGACGGGGTCCGGGCGGCTCGCGGCCGGGCTCAGCCCTCGGCTAGATAGCCGTACCGGTCGCGGAAGGCTTCGGGCGTGAGCCCCGAGGCCGCTGCGATCGGGCGGAGCTTCTCCGGATCCTCGAGGTCCTCGCGGTCCAGCCGGATCATGTACTCGCGGGCCACCCGGTACGAGCTGGACTCGACGTTCACCAGCCGGATCTGCACCCGCCCCGTCTCGGGGTCGGTGAACGACCCGAAGGGCAGCGGCACCATGTGCCCCTCCTGGAGCGTGACCATGCCGCCGGGCTCGCCGTTCGCCAGCACCTGCTTCAGGTAGTCGACGGCACCATAGCCGAGGTCGCGGGTGTACTCGATGTCGAACGGGATGGGGGGCGCGCACCGGAGCTCGTAGCCGATGTTCTTGCCCTCGACCGTGACCTTCTGCCCTCGCTCCTTGAAACGGTCCTTGACCTGCTTCGCCAGCAGGCGGTCCAGCTCGAGCTCGGCCAGCCGGATGTGGCCATGCTCGTCTCGCTCGGCTTCCGGCATGGCCTTCTGGAGCTCGTCCGGGGGGAGGCGCAGGCCGATGCCCTCGGCGAGCACCGCCACGCCGAAGGGGCGGCCGTGGGCGATCCGCTTGAGCATCGAGGTCTCGAGGACGTCCACCAGGCGCGACAGCCGGATGGGCTCGTCGCGGGGGAACTCCTCGGCGATCAGCGTGAGGGTGGCCCCGGCGGACTTTCCGATGCCCACGGCCAGGTGGCCGGCCGAGCGGCCCATGGCCACCACCAGGTACCACCGCTGGGTGGTGATGGCGTCGGTCATCAGGTTGTTGACGAGCTGGACCCCTACGCTCCTCGCGGTCTCGAAACCGAAGGTCGGCGTGCCGCCCGGTAGCGGCAGGTCGTTGTCGATGGTCTTCGGCACGTGCACCACGCGCAGGCCCCCTGCGGCCGTCTCGGCCAGCCGGGACGCCGAGAACGCGGTGTCGTCCCCGCCGATCGTCACGAGCGCGTCGATCCCCAGCTTCTGCAGCGACTCCAGGCAGGCGTGCAGCCTCCAGTCCGGGTCGGCGGCGTCCTCGTCGCGCACCGTCGGGTTGGCCCGCGAGGTCCGGAGGATCGACCCGCCCTGGACGTGGATCCTCGACACGTCCGTGATGGACAGGGGCCGCGCCTCCTCCGTCCGGCCGTCGATGAGGTGCTCGAAGCCGTCCATGATCCCGAGGACGTCCCAGCCGGAGTTCCGGGCCTCAATCGTGGCTGCAGAGATGACCGAGTTCATTCCCGGGGCGGGACCGCCGCCGCACAAGATCCCCATTTTCACGTCCCCATCGTTCCAACAACGAGGCGATCCGGCAAGGACCGGCCCCGGCCTCGGAACCATGTCCATCTCAAATCACATCGGCACGACGCGCCACGGCCGTCCTCCCAGCAGATAGGAGTACCGTGGCCCGCTGCCGTGGAACGAGGCGATGATGGCCTTGGCGGCACGCACAGTGGGGAGGCAACGGTGACTTCCATGCAAGGGAGCAGAAGCCGCAGCTACTAGGGTACGAGCATGACGCTTGCACCTGGGCTGCTTTCTTTCGTGCAGATCGTCGTCGCGGACACCGATACAGCGATGGCGATGGGCAGTGGTGACGTGCCCGTGCTTGGCACGCCCCGGCTGCTCGCGCTCGCAGAGGCGGCGGCGGTGGCAGCCATCGGGCCAAGCCTGGAGTCAGGCCTGACCTCGGTCGGAACTGCGGCTGCCCTGGAGCACAAGCGGCCCAGCCCGGTCGGGGCAGAAGTCGTGGTCGAGGCCGAACTGACCGAGGTGGACGGCCGGCGACTTGTCTTCAGGTTCATCGCCAGGCAGAAGCTGCCCCCCGGACCACCAGATGACGAAGCCACCGTCGTCGGCGCGGGCACCCTGGAACGGGTGCTCGTGGACAGGGAACAGTTCGTCAACCGAGCCCGGCACGAGTGACCCAGGGCAACGGCACCGCGCAGTGCCCGTCGCGACAGGTTCGCATCGATCAGCAGGCGCATGGTGCCCAGGAAGTCTCCACCGAACCCGGGGCGGTTCAATCCGGTCGGCTGACCGATGCCCGGGCAGGCCTGCTGCCCGGGACAGCTATGCCGCGGTCAGCCAGGCGATCCCGGCCGGGCGTCGCGGACCAGCAGGAACACGGTCAGACTGCGGAAGTGCCTGGTGAGGCCGAGCCGGTAGCGCGGCCGCAGCACCGCCGCCTGGTTCGCCGCGACGGCCCGGTAGGGGTCCAGCAGGCGGCCACTGCCGACAATCCAGATCCGGGGCTCATCGCCGAGGCACGCGGCGGGACTGCAGGCGACCGGGATGACCTGGCTTGATGGCAGGGCCGCCGCGGCGACGAACAGATCCCGCGGCACCGGCACACCATGCGGGATGTCCCGCCGCAGGTAGTACTGCAGGCCCGGGCCGATCATCTCCCACCAGAGGTTGCCCTCCTGGTAGACGATGCCGTCCCCAGCCCTCGCCGCGTCCGCAATCATGCGGGCGGCGCCCGCGTAATCAAAGTAGGAGCCGCCGTAGGCAACCGGATAGTTGGGCCAGTCGTGCGCCCCCGGCTGCCTGATCACCTGCTGGTCGCCCGCGCCGAAAGCGGCGATGACCAGGACGGCGACCGCCGCCAGCCGCCCATCCAGTCGGCTGAGCGCGATCCCGGCCAAGATCGCCCACGCCCCGACGGTGAACAGCAGGTACCGGCCGACGAAGTACGAATGCGGACCTTGCGAGAGCAGCCATACCGTGGCCACCGGCAGCACCGCTACCGCGGTCGCGAACGCTGCCGCCCGCCAGGCCGACCAGGCCAGCACGCCCAGGATGATCACCGCGGCGGCCACTGACGTCGAAAAGAACAGGATCCGGGCGAAGGAGCCGAAGGCGTACGCGTCAAGGCCTGGCCGGGGTATCCAAAAGACCTGCATCCCGGCCTTGGTCAAGCTGAGGGCTACCAGCGGCACGCAGGCGGCCAGCCCGGCCGCCGCAGCAGCCGCGAACCCCAGCAAGCGGGCATCCCGGTCCTGCCACCAGCGCAGCGCCGCCCCGGCGGCATGACCGACGACCAGCGACAGGGCGACCACGTCGAGGTAACCGATCACCGCCAGGCAGCCGCCATAGGCCGCCCACCGGCCCACCGACGGCTCATCCAGCGCCCTCAGCAGCAGCAGCGTGGCCAGCGCCACGGCCAGCACCGCGGGCGCGTAGAACCGGACTTCCTGAGCGAACCGCGACACGCTCGGCACGAGAGCGAACACCAGCCCCGCCAGCAGGCCCGCCCGCGCGCCGGCCAGCCTCCGCCCGGCCAGCGTCACGCAGGCCGCCGCCCCGGCCATGGCCAGCACCGACAGCATCCGCATCGCCACGACCGAATCGCCGAACGCCGCCATCCAGTAGTGCAGCGCCAGGTCATAACCAAGCTCGGCCGGATTAGACCTGCTCGCGCTCACGACCAGTTCATGCACCGGATCGGCGGCGAACGACCAGCTCCACAGCTCATCCGCCCACAGCTCCGGCCGGCCAATCTGATAGCAGCCAAACAGCAGCGTCAGCAGCGTCGGCCAGAGCCACGGCACCCGCATCGCCCGGCGGGCCATGCTGTCCAGCGGCGTGCCCCGGGCCCAGCCGTCAACCCCGTCGGCCTCAAGGCGCGCAGCACTACTCCGGTCCCGCGAATCCTGTGGAACGGCCATGGCACCTCCAGGCAGGTTGCCGAATGCGGCCTTTTCGTGACTTACAGACAGAATTAATCATTCCACCCGCCGAGCTCCCGGGTGACGGTATCCGGATCAACGCATGGCCCCGGCGGAGTGACGTCAAAGACCGCGGCCAGGCCGGTGCGGGAAGGGCTCGGGCCCTGCGGCGGGGCATTCTGACCGGCGGTGGCCGTCTGGTCGCGAGGGTCGCGACCAGATCTGCTACTCCGGGCGGCGATCGGCCAGGTCGGCCCAGGGCGGTGCGGCTTCCCCCGCGCCGACGTTGGCGGCTATGCGGCCGAGCAGGGTATTGAGCGTGGCCAGGTCTGCGTCGGCGAGGCCCGCTCGCAGCTTGGCGTCGAAGGCGATCGCGGTATCCCGCAGGCGCGCGAACGCCACTTCGCCCGCTTCGGTAAGCGTGACCACCTGGACTCGCCGGTTGGCGGCGTCGCGGGTCCGGGTGACCAGCCCGCGGGCGTACTCATCTGACCATCCTCAGCGGAGCCATCCATGGATAGTCGTCGGTGCCGTTGCCCCGGTGGCGGCCCGTTGACTGCCTGAAGTGAGTGACTTCCGCCTCTGACCTGGTGATACGCGCCGGCGCACAGTGGAGACGCAGGCGGGCGCGAAAAAAATAAGGCAGAGGAGCGGAAGACATGAAGGCCGCACGTTTTCATGGACCCAAAGACATCAGGATTGAAGACATTCCCGAGCCTCAGCTGCGCCCGGGCGCTGTCGCCATCGACGTGGCCTGGTGCGGGATCTGCGGCACCGACCTCCATGAATACCTGGAGGGGCCGATCTTCATACCGCCGCAGGGCCACCCGCACCCTCTCACCCATGAGGCGGAACCGGTCACCATGGGCCATGAGTTCTCCGGCACGGTGACGGCCGTCGGTGCGGGCGTGACCGGACTTGTCGTTGGTGAGCACGTCGTGGTCGAGCCGTACTTCGTGTGCGGGGAGTGCGCCCAGTGCCAGGCCGGTCAATACCACCTGTGCGCGAAGATGGGGTTCATAGGCCTGGCTGGCGGCGGCGGCGGGCTGAGCGAGAAGATCGTTGTCGACCGCCGCTGGGTGCATCCGGTCGGGAGCATCCCGCTTGATGAGGCGGCGCTGATCGAGCCACTGGCCGTCGGTCAGCACGCCTTCGTCCGCAGTGGGGCGCAGGCCGGGGACGTCGCTCTGGTCACGGGCGCCGGGCCGATCGGCCTGCTGCTGGCCGCTGTGCTCAAGGCACAGGGCCTCACCGTCATCATCTCCGAGGTCACCGAGGCGAGGAAGGACAAGGCACGCGCAACCGGTGTCGCCGACCATGTCATCGACCCCGGGCAGGAAGACCTGCTCGCGCGGGTCCGGGAACTCACCAGCGGAAACGGCGCCGATGTCGGCTTTGAATGCACCAGCGTCAACGCCGCGCTCGACCAGCTTTTCGATGCGGTCCGGCCCTCAGGCGTGATCGTCAACGTGTCGATCTGGGGCCAGCCCGCACGCATTGACATGCAGAAGCTTGTTCTGAAGGAGATCGATCTGCGCGGCACGATCGCCTACGTGCGCGACCATCCCGCGGCGATCAAACTCGTCCAGGACGGGAAGGTTGACCTCAAGCCGTTCATCACCGCACGGATCGGCCTCGCCGACCTGGTCGAGGACGGTCTCGGCACCCTTATCAACCACAAGGACACTGCGGTCAAGATCCTCGTGCACCCGTGAGACGGGTAGCCCGGCCGCGGACAAGCCGGCGGGGTGACCGGATCGGATCCGGCCACCCCGCCGGGTGGGCGTCGGATCAGCTGACGTTCAGTGCGTTGCTGTCCTCCAGGAAGCTCGTGTTCCCGCCACTCACTTCCGTGCCGATGAACTTGAGGGTGATGGTCTGGCCGATGTAGGAGGCCAGGTTGGTGCTGTACTCGACGTAGCTGGTGCCGTTGTTCGCGGCGGTCGCCACCGGGACCGTCTGGACCACCGTGCCGGAGGAGTTCAGGACCTCCAGGACCAGCTTGTTCTGCGCCTGCTTGGTCGTGCTGGTGACGGTCGAGTTGACCTCGGCCCAGTAGCTGAATATGGCGTTCTTGCAGGTGGCCGGGATGGTGACCTGCTGGGCGACGGTGTCGGTGTGGGCGGCGCCGTAGCCGTCAAGCCAGGCCAGCCAGCTACCTGCCTGCGCTGGCTCACCCGAGCTGGTGTTGGTGAGCACACCCGAGGTGGATGTCCACGGCGAGATGGAACCGCTCTCGAAGCCCGGGTTGCCGAGGAGTTGCTGGGCCGTGCAGCCGGTCCCGGTTGAGGAGCTGATCGTCCACGTGAAGGACGCCGATCCGGAGGCTCCGGTCGTGTCCGTGGCGGTGACCGTCACGCTGCTCGATCCGGCGGTGGTGGGGGTGCCGGAGATGAGCCCGGTGGAGGAGCTGATCGACAAGCCCGCGGGCAGGCCGCTGGCGCTGTAGGTGAGCGTCTGGCCCGAGGTGGAGTCGGACGCCTTGATCTGCAGGCTGGCCGTGGTGCCGACGGTCCCGGTCTGGCTGCCGGGGTTGGTGACCGTGACGGTATTGCCGCCACCGCCACCCGAGCCGGCGGCGTGATGCGTCAGGTGCGGTGGACCAGAAGATCCAGACGGGGTCCGCGCACGTTGGCATCTGAAAGAGTGCTGTGGAGATGCTTCAGGGATGCTCTGATGGCCCTTACCATACAAATGTTGGCAACTGTTGGCAAGACCTGAATTATGGTGGAAACGACCCATGCGGAGGGCCGGCCCGTAGCTCGGGCCGAGCGGTCCGCCGTACTTGAGCCGGGTTATCCCGGGCACGCGATGGGTCGCCGGGAGCGAGCCGGGCCAGGCGGTACGCGATGTCCCGGTACTTCTCGTGCGCGTGGCGGGTCGCCGGGAGCGAGCCGGGCCAGGCAGTACACGATGTCCCGGTACTTCTCGTGCGCGTGACGGGGTACCCGCCGCCACGGCCACGATGCGCGGCAGGTTACTGGTTTGCCGCGTCGTCACGGTGCCGGCCGCGCCGTGCACAAGGCCGCCGGCCTCGGCTTTCCCGGCACCGGCGGCACGCTGTTCGGGTACCCCGGCGACGTGACACTCCGCGGGCCGGGTCCTGCCGGCCGGCGGCGCCGCCCACATGCACCTCCCGGCCGGCAGGGCCGCCCACATGCACCTGCCGGCCGGCGGGGCCGGGCTCAACATCGGCGTCCAGGACGCGATAAGCCTCGGCTGGTAACTGGCCGCGTGCCGGGCCAGTTACATCAACGCAGATCCGCTTCTGGTGCCCCGTGCCGCGATACGGGGCCGCGATGACCGGGCCACCGGCCTCAGCAGTCCGGCTGCCCGGGCACCGTGCCGCTGCTCGGCTTGAGCAGCTTGGCTTCGCATTGCTGATGCAGCATCGTGTCCAGTTCGCCGATCGCGGCCTGGACGGCGGGCTCTTGGCTGCGGACCAGGTTGTGCAGCTCGAGCGGGTCCCGGGACAGGTTGTAGGCTTCGGTCTGGTCGGGGACCTGTTGCGTCTTGACTGTGGTGACTGCGCGCTTGTCGTCGCCCGCCACGTTCATGTCGCCGTCTACCCAGGTCATGACATCTTGCGGAGGGCTCGTAGGGGTGCTCCAGAACTGGGGGTTGTCGGAGTACCGGGAGTACTTCCATTTCTCCCGGCTGCCGTGGGCGCCGGTGGGCAGGTTGGCGATGACCGTCTCGACGGTGTTGGGCTGTATCACCGGCGGGTACTCAACACCGAGCGGAGACGTCTGGTAGAACCCCCGGCTGACCTCATCCTCGGTCATGAAGTAGACGGGCCCCGTCACCTGGCTGGGACTGGTCTCGCCGAGGATGACGCGGGAGAGGTCCCGGCCGACCAGGGGATGGACCTCGGTATGGGTGCTGGCCAGTTCGCGCTGCAGCCGGGCCGGGTCGAGGCCGGCCAGGCCCAGCATGGTGGGCAGCAGATCAGCATGGCTGGTCAGCGCGTCGAGTGTCTGCCGGCCCTGGAACAGCGCCGGATTGTGCACGATGAACGGCACATGGGTGGATTCCTCGTACGCTTGGTGCCACTTCTGGTACATGCCGCCATGGGCACCGAGCAGGTCCCCATGGTCGGAGGTGAAGATCACGATGGTGTTCGCGGCCATGTCCGGGTGGGCGCTGAGTGTGTCGAGGACCCGCTGGATCTGCTGGTTCACGTTCTGCTGGAGCTGATAGTAGAACTGGTGGAACTCCACCGTGTTGTCCACCGGCTGGAACACCTGCGGATAGCGGTCTACATAGTCCTGCTGGCACTGCGGTTTCCCGGCCAGGTTCTCATTGCTGGTGGCCGCATACCGGCCTGGGTCGAACAGCAGGTGCGGCACTTTGGTGTCGGTTAGCTGGCCGCGCAGGTTCCAGGTTGCGGTTTGCGCCAGGCTGAAATCTCCCCACAGCGTGGCATCGTGCGGGTTGACGTAGGAGTTGACCAGCAGCCATGGCCGTCCCGAGTTCCCCTGTCCGCCGAGCTGGTTCAGCAGGTCCACGGCCTGGGTCGCGAACTTTTCGTCCCGGCCGATGGCGCCGGTCGCCGAGGAACCGGAGTTGAGCGGGTTGTTTCCGTGCGGCTCGGGGCCGATCCAGCCGCTGAACCCGTAGGGGCCGAGCCGGTCGGCAGCCAGGTAGCTGTTCTCCGTCGCGGGGTCGGGCTCACCTTGGCTGTTGAAGCTCAAGAGCGGGCTGTAGGTGCCCGGGATGTGAATGTCGGCGTCGGAGAGGTGCCATTTGCCCTTGTAATAGGTGTCGTAGCCGCCAGCCCGGAAATAGTTCCCCATCGTGGGGACCGTGTTCTCGTCGAGCCAGAACATGTCCATCTCGATGCTGCTCTTCGCCGCGCCCGGCGTCTGGCTATCTCCGTGCAGCGACGGGTACTGGCCGGTGAAGATCGACGTCCGGCTCGGTACGCAGGCCGAGGTCATGATGTAGTGGTTGGTGAACTCCAGCCCGTTGTTGCGCAGCGACTCCTCAGCCGTGAGGTACCTGGCCCGGAACTGCCGCAGTTCGCTGGACTCGTAGGCAACGGGGAAGCGGTACTCATCGCACAAGATGAGGAGCAAGTTGGGACGCTGGCCCAGCCAGCTCCCCGGCGGCCAGATACCTGCGGCGGCGGCCGGCGCGGCATGTGCCTGCTCGACCTGGGCCATGCCCGCGGCCGCGGCCGCGACCCCCGTGCTCTGAATGAAGCGCCGGCGCGAGAGCCCGCCCTTCTTATCGTCCATCCCCGCCCCCGTTGTTGCGTTACGTAGTATTACGACTACTGGAAGTTATCATGGCCGCGTTACACGACAAAGTTTCTGCATTAATAAGGCAACTAAGTCCGGATTTGCCGTTTTTATTTTCGGTGTAATGCACCTCGGTTCTTTTTATAAGGGGACATTTGCCGGAGCGGGGGAGAAGCGCCTGAATGGCTCAGGACAAACTGCTCAAAGACATGGTGCGGGTGCCCGGGGGCACCTTCCTCATGGGCTCAGATGATTTCTATCCCGAGGAAGGCCCCGTCCACCGGGTCAGCGTCAGTGGCTTTTGGATGGACGAGCATGCCGTGACGGTCGCCGAGTACCGTCGTTTCGTCCGCGCTACCGGTTACGTGACTATCGCCGAACGAGCCCCTGATCCCGCCCAGTATCCGGGGGTGGCGCCCGAACTTCTCGTGCCCGGCTCTCTCGTCTTTCGCCAGCCGGATAGGCCCGTCGACCTCAACGATCCCCGCAACTGGTGGTCCTGGGTTCCTGGCGCGCAGTGGCGGCACCCGGAAGGGCCGGGGAGCACGCTCCATGGCCGGGAGCGGCACCCGGTCACCCACGTCGCCCACGAGGACGCGGCCGCCTTTGCCGCCTGGGCTGGCAAAGCGCTGCCCTCCGAGGCCGAATGGGAGCGGGCCGCCAGGGGCGGCCTGGAGGGGGCCGTCTACTGCTGGGGCGACGTCTTCCAGCCGCGGAGCCGAACGATGGCCAACACCTGGCAAGGCCGATTCCCGTGGGAAAACCTCAAGGCGGATGGCTTCCCGGGCACCACGCCGGTCAAACGGTTCCCGCCGAACGAGTACGGCCTGTTCGAGATGACCGGAAATGTCTGGGAGTGGACCTCGGACTTTTTCAGCCGCCGGCACCCCGGCAGTTCACCGGCGTGCTGCGTCCCTCGCGACCCGCACGTCCAGACCCCCGAGCACAGCCATGACCCGGCTCCTGACACGCACATTCCCAGACGGGTCGTCAAGGGAGGCTCCTACCTCTGCGCTCCGAACTACTGCTTGCGTTACCGGCCCGCCGCGCGCCAGGGCCAGGCGGTTGAGACGTCATCAACCCACATCGGTTTCCGCTGCGTGGTCCCTGGAGACACGCCAACTGGCGACGCGCATGAAGCGGGCCACGCGATAAAGAGCGCTCAGACGGCGGCAATCCTGGATGGGGGTCCTCGTGACCGGGTGAAATTACGCTGACTATCCGCCAGCAGGACAGAGCGGCGGCCACGGCCAGGAGCACGTTGCGCGCCGCCAGAACGCCGGTGACCGCGCCGGATCCGTCGAGCAGGCTGGGCCACCCGATCGGGAAGATCACCTGCGTGAGCCCGGCGGCGGCCAGCACGGCGAGCGCGACCGGGCGCTGCGTTGTCCGTCCCGTGGCCAGGCACGCCGCGGAGAGGCCGGTGACCCAGAGCAGGTACTGCGGGCTGAGCACCGGGCTGGCGACGAGGAACAGCAAGGTCGCGGCCAGCGGCGCGTCAGCCGCGAACTCCGGTCGCCACCGTACGCGATTGGAGGCGATCAGCAGTTGCCAGCCGGCCACCGCAGCCGCTACGAGGACGAGGCCCAGGCGGGACGCGTCCTGCGCGAGCGCGGCGTGCCCCCCGCTGAACTGCCACGCGCCGAACCGGAACACCACCGTCCCTGACCAGCCAGCTTGCCGCCAGATCATGAACGGCGTCGCTGTCACCGATTCGATCTCGACGCCGCGGGCGTTCTGGTGCGTGAGGAAGCTCGCCGTTCCGCTGGCGAAGATGGCGCAGACCGCGGCCAGCACGGCCACGGCCGCGGCAGCGCTGCGGCGCTGCTGGCCGGGCGCCGTCCCGGCCAGCAGCGTTAATGGCCATACCTTGACCGCCGCCGCCGCTCCGATCAGGACACCGCGGACGCCGCCACGGCCGGTCACGCAGAGGGCAGCGACCGACAGCGCGACGGGAACCACATCGAACCTGCCGACGGTGACCGCGCCGAGCAGCGGTACGCCGCACACCCAGTACCAGGCTCCGGTCAGGGAACCGCCGCGCCGGGCCGACGACCAGAGCATGAAAGTGATGGCCAGGTCGCAGCCGATGGCCAGGAACACGAAGTGGTCCACGTAGCTGCCCGGCAGCCGGCCCGGCAGCCAGAGGACCAGGGCTGCGCCGGGCGGATACTGCCACGTCGGGTCGGCCACCGGAAAAGTGCCGTGGGAGAAACAGCATGTGTCCCACCGCTGGTAGATGCCGACGTCGCCGGCCCGGCCCGGGGCGGTGGCAATCAGGTAAAGGGCCGTCCGCGTCGCGATCCATACCACCCACAGCGCGGGCGGCGGGATGCTCTTCTGCCAGGTCGTCAACTCGCCGCCCCGCAGTTCTCAGCCGTGGTGCTGCCGACCCGAGTGCCCGGTTCCCCCATGGAGCGGAGCGTACGGCCGGGGATAAGATGGTGTCGCGCGAATAACCCGGCACGGGATGCTTTCCTTGCGCGCGAACGCCTGGCGACTCTGGCCGGCGGGAAGGCCCGTCGGGCCCTCCATTGGCA
>PLRW01000234.1:0-1386 GCA_003164955.1 Actinomycetota bacterium | reverse complement strand
GCGCCCTTCCGGGCCAGTTTTCCCGACACCGACGCGGCGCTGGCTCTCCTGCTGACGGTGGTGGCCGTCGCCGCGAACGGGAACCGGCTGGCCGGCGTCCTCGCGTCGGCGTCGGCGACGGTGTGGTTCGACTTCTTCCTTACCCGGCCCTACGAGCGGTTCGCCATCGCGGGGCGGACCGACATCGAGACCACCATTCTGCTGCTCGTCATCGGCGTGGCGATCACGGAGATCGCCGTCTGGGGACGCCGCCAGCACGCGGCCGCCAGCAGGCGCGCGGGCTACCTGGACGGGATCAGCGCGGCGGCCAGGGCCGTGGCGACGGGTGACTCGCCGGCAGCCCTTATCGAGCAGGTGTCCGCGCAGCTCACCGACCTGCTATCGCTGAGTTCATGCCGTTTCCAGTACGGCGTCGCGGGGATCGGCCGGCCCGCCCGGCTGCAGCGGGACGGCCGGGTCACAGCCGGAAGCCGGCCACGGGGCTTCACGCTCGAGGGCCTGCCGTACGGCACGGATACCGAATTGCTCGTCGAGACGGGCGGCCTGCTCCAGGGCCGGTTCCTGATGACTCCCGCCCCGGACGCGCATTCCACGGCGGAGCAGAGGCTCATCGCCATCGGATTCGCCGACCAGGTGGGCGCGGCACTGGCCAGCAGCCAGTCGGCGCACGACCCGCGGTAGCGGCCCCGGCGCACCGCCCGCGGTCAGCGAGCAGGCCGGCCGCGCGTCCGGCATGGCCGCTGGGCCATCAGCGCCCGCGCTCGCCCATCATTTCGCGCCGCCGGCATTTCGCGCCGCCGGATGGCCGCGTTCTCGATGTCGCGGTACTTGTTCCGCGCGGCACGGCCGGCGCGGCACCGAGCGGGCGCGCCGGCCGTGCGCTTACCGGGCCGGGCTAGTAGGCGCCTGATCCGCGGATCACCGCCGCGCACGTCTTCCAGAGGATCTGGAAGTCAAGGACGACAGACCAGTTCTCGACGTAACGAATATCGAGCCTGACCGCCTCCTCCCAGGGCAGGTTGGACCGGCCGCTGACTTGCCAGAGGCCGGTGATCCCCGGCTTGACCTTCAGCCTGCGCTGCATGTCGTCACCGTAACGCGCGGTCTCCTGGGGGAGGGCCGGCCTGGGCCCGACGAGGGACATGTCACCGATCATCACGTTTATGAGCTGAGGAAGCTCATCCAGGGACCAGCGGCGCAGCCAGGCGCCCACCTTGGTCACGCGGGGGTCGCGGCGCATTTTGAACAGGACCCCGGCCCCCTCGTTGAGCGCGGCCAGCTGGGACCGGCGTGCTTCGGCGTCCATGACCATCGTCCGGAATTTCCAGAGCCGGAATGCCTGGCCATCCTTGCCGACTCTCGTCTGCTTGAAAAACACGTTTCCCC
>PLRW01000148.1 GCA_003164955.1 Actinomycetota bacterium | reverse complement strand
TGCGCGCGCTGAGCCGTCCCACCGCGCCCGTGGCGCCCGTGACCCCCCGGCCCGCTAGCTCCCGGCCCGCTGCCCCCCGGCCTGCTCGCCGCGCGCCCGCCGGCCCCGCGGTCGGATGTCCCGCCGCCGTTCGCCCAGCCGGGCTCGCCAGCCCCACTGGCTGTGTCGGCCTCGCCGGCCCCGTCCGTCCCGTCCGTGCCGTCGGCCTCACCGGGCCCGTCCGTCCCGTCGGCTACGTCCCGCTCGTACTCCCACATGTCGGCGGACACCCCGTCCCCGCCCGATGCCCTGCCCCCGTATGCCGCCCCGCTGTAGGGCGCCCCGTCGTACGCCGCCCCGCCGTAGGCTGTCCCTCCGTACGGGATTGGACGGCCCCGCGTCACGCCGCTCACGGCGTCGTCGCGGTCGGACCGCGGCTGCGCCAGGGCGCGCATCCGGTCCACCGCGCCGGGGACCGCGAACTGAGCCGCGCCGAGTCCCTCGACGAAATAACCCCGGCGGGCCCGGCCCGCCTCCTCCATGGCCCGCAGCACCGGGTACACCGCCGCGAACCCGCCGGATATCCGCTCCGCCGCGACCGCGCCCTTGGTCAGGATCCCGTACCGGTCGAGCAGCGACTGGGCCAGCGCGTGCGCGTACATCGTCGCGTCGCGGGTGTGCGACGGCAGCAGCGACCACCGGCCGCTCACGTTTGGCGGCCCGGTCCGCGACGGCATGACCGGGCGGCCGTAGCTGGGCCGGCGGCTCCCATGCCGCAGGCCGCGGCCCCGGCTCGCGGCCGGTGCGGAGCCCGCGCGGCGTGGCTGCCCGCCGCCGAGAACCGTCCGCAGCGGCCCGAGCGTGTCATTGGTCAGGAAACCGGCCCACAGCAGATCCCAGATCGCCGCGGCGACGTCCGTGTCGGACGGCGCCTTCGCGGCCCCCTCCGCCCCCGCGAGCCCAGCGGACACCCGCTCGTGCAGCATCCGGAAGAACACCGCGCCACCGTCGGAGAGGGCGGTGAGAATCGCCTCGTGCACCGGCGTCATCGTGATCTCCGACGGCTCCGGGAACAGCAGCGGCGCCGCTTCGGCCGGCGCGAGCACGAGCCATCCGTCGCCGCCCGGCAGGCCGCCCGCCCCGGTCCAGACGACCTCCCCGGCCGCGGTCAGCTCGTCCAGCATGGCGGGGGAGTAGCCGGGCACGCGCCCGGGCAGCACCAGGGTCTCCAGCGCGGACGCGGGCACGAAAGCCCCCGCGAGCTGGTCGATGGCGTCGAGGACCGCGCCGGGGCCGGTCATGCCCGCGGCCCCGCGGGGGCGTGCCGGATAGCCACCGGGCCCGCCGCGCCCGGTGACCGCCTCGATGGGCCGGACTCCCTGCCAGGCGGGCAGCAGCCGGGCCAGGGCGACCGGCGGGGCCGGCTCGACCTCTTTCCGCAGCCGCGCGAGGCAACGCCGGCGCAGCAGCCGCAGCACCTCGGCGTCACACCATTCGGTGCCGCGCCCGTGCGGCAGGAACTCACCCTCCACGACCCGGCCCGCCGCCGCGAGCCGTCGCAGGGTCCCCCCGACCACCGCGACGCCCAGTGCGTAACGCGACGCCACCGCGTCCGCGCCGAACGGCCCGTGCGTCCGTGCGTACCGCGCGACCAGGTCGCCCAGCGGATCAGGCAGCGGTTCGGTGAACGCCTCCGGGATGCCGGGCGGCAGCGGCACGCCCAGCGCGTCACGCAGGCGCCCGGCGTCCTCGATCGCCGCCCAGCGCGCCTGACCGCCGACGCGGACCTCGAGCGCGCGGCGTGTGCGGGCCAGCTCGGCCAGCCAGCCGCCCGCCGCCTCCGGCACCATGCACCGCACTGCCACCTCCTCGGCCGTCAGCGGCCCGATCGTGCGCAGCATGTCGGCCACGGCCTCGAGGTCCCGGCACTTGCGGTCCGGCGCGGCGCGCTGCAGCTCACGTTCGGTATCGGCCACGACGGCCGGATCGAGCAGCTCGCGCAGGTCGGCCTGGCCGAGCAGGTCGGCCAGCAGCGTCGAGTCGAGCGTCAGCGCCTGCGCGCGCCGCTCGGCGAGCGGCGCGTCGCCCTCGTACATGAACGCGCCGACGTAACGGAAGAGCAGTGACCGGCTGAACGGCGACGGGGTGGGCGTCTCCACCTCGATGATGCGGATCTTGCGGCTGCCCAGGTCGCGGAGCAAGTTCACCAGCGCCGGCACGTCGAAGACGTCCTGCAGGCATTCGCGGACGGTCTCCAGCACGATCGGGAACGACGGGTACTGCCGCGCGACCTCCAGCAGCTGCGCCGAACGCTGCCGCTGCTGCCAGAGCGGCGACCGCCGGCCGGGCTGCCGCCGGGGCAGGAGCATCGCCCGCGCCGCGCACTCGCGGAACCGCGATGCGAACAACGCGGACGCGCCGATCTCCGCGGTGACGATGTCGCTGATCTCATCGGGCTCGATCAGCGCGACTCCGGTCGGCGGCGGCTCATCGGCGTCCGGAACCCGGACGATGATCCCGTCGTCGGTGTGCACCGCCTGCACATCCATTCCGCCGTACCGCTCGCGCAGCCGCGCCGCGATGGCCAGCGCCCACGGGCCGTGCACGCGCGCCCCGTACGGGCTGTGCAGCACCACGCGCCAGTCACCCAGCTCGTCCCGGAACCGCTCGACGATCAGGGTCCGGTCGTCGGGCACGGCGCCGGTGGCCTCCCGCTGATCGGCCAGGTAGCGGAGCAGGTTGCCGGCGGCCAGCTCGTCCAGGCCCGCCGCGGTCAGCATGGCCGCCGCGTCCTCCGGGCTGGCCTCGGACAGCTGACGGCAGGTCTGGCCGATCGCGGCCCCCAGCTCGGCGGGCCGCCCGGGCGCGTCGCCGTGCCAGAACGGCAGCTTGCCGGGCTGGCCGGGCGCCGGGGTGACCAGGACGCTGTCGGCGGTGATGTCCTCGATCCGCCAGGAGCTGGCGCCGAGCACGAACACGTCGCCCACCCGCGACTCGTAGACCATCTCCTCGTCGAGTTCGCCGACGCGCCGCGAATGCCGGCGTGACCCGCCGGGGCCGGGCGCGTCCGAGCCGGCCAGGAACACGCCGAACAGTCCCCGGTCGGGGATCGTCCCGCCGCTGGTGACCGCCAGCCGCTGCCCGCCGGGCCGGCCGTGCACCACGCCGGTCAGCCGGTCCCACACCACTCGGGGGCGAAGCCCGGCGAACTCCTCGCTCGGGTACCGCCCGGCCAGCATGTCGAGCACCGCGTCGAGTACCGGCCTCGTCAGTCCCGCGAACGGGGCCGCGCGGCGGATGACGCGCTCCAGCTCGTCCACCGGCCAGTCGTCCATCGACGTCATGGCCACGATCTGCTGGGCCAGCACGTCCAGCGGGTTACGCGGCCCGCGCAGCTCCTCGATGTTCCCGCCGCGCATCCGCTCGGCCACGACGGTGGCCTGTACCAGGTCGCCCTGGTACTTGGGGAAGATCACGCCCCGCGAGACATCTCCCACGTTGTGGCCGGCCCGGCCGATCCGCTGCAGCCCGCTCGCTACCGACGGTGGCGCCTCGACCTGCACGACCAGGTCCACGGCGCCCATATCGATGCCCAGCTCCAGGCTGGAGGTGGCGACGACCGCGGGCAGTGTGCCCCGCTTCAGCGCCTCCTCGATGTCCGACCGTTCCTGCCGCGACACCGACCCGTGGTGGGCTCGCGCGACCTCCGCGGGCGCGCCCGCGGTGCTCCCGGCCTGCGCCATGACCTGCGCCGGGGGCCTCCGCCCGGCGGGAACAACGAGCGCCCCGTCCCCGCTGCGCCGAGCCGGGTCCGCGAGCCCGGCGCCCTCGTCCGCGTTCTCCTCCGCGGCCAGCTCTGCGCGTTCGGCGGCGAGCTCGTTCAGCCGGGCGCACAGCCGCTCGGCCAGCCGCCGCGAGTTGGCGAACACGATGGTGGAGCGGTGCTGCTCGATGAGGTCGAGGACCCGCTCCTCGACGTGCGGCCAGATAGACCGCTGGCGCTCGGGATCGCCGCCCGCCCCCGGCAGCCCCCGCGGTCCCTGAGGACCCTGCGAGCTGTCCCCGGTGCCGCCGTCCCGGCGGGACGTCCGCGGCGGCCCCGCGATCTCCGTCATGTCCTCGACCGGGACGACCACGCTCAGCTCGAGCCGCTTCTCGCTCGGCGGCTGCACCACCGTGACCTGGCGCGCGCCGCCCAGGAAGCCCGCAACCTCCGCGACCGGGCGGACCGTCGCCGATAGCCCGATCCGCTGCGCCGGGCCGCGCGCCGCATCCGGCTCGGGGCCGGCCATCCGCAGTGCGTCGAGGCGCTCCAGGGAGACGGCCAGATGCGCGCCGCGCTTGTTGCCCGCCAGCGCGTGCACCTCGTCGACGATGACGGTCTCCACGCTCCGAAGGGTCTCCCGTGCCTTGGACGTGAGCAGCAGGAACAGCGATTCCGGCGTGGTGATCAGCACGTCCGGCGGTTTGCTGGCCAGCTTCCGCCGCTCATCGGCGGCCGTGTCACCGGTCCGCACCGCGACGTGGATGTCCGGCTCCTCCAGGCCCAGGCTCCGCGCCGCGTGCCGGATACCGGTCAGCGGGGCACGCAGGTTCCGCTCGACGTCGGTCGCCAGCGCCCTCATCGGGGAGATGTACAGGATCCGGCACCGCCGCTTCGGGTCGGCGGGCAAGGGCGCCGCCGCGAGCCGGTCCAGCGCCCACAGGAAGGCCGCGAGCGTCTTACCGGAGCCAGTGGGCGCGATGACCAGTGTGTCGTCGCCCTTGCCGATCGCCGCCCAGGCCTGTGCCTGAGCCCGGGTCGGCTCCTCGAAGACGCCCGAGAACCAGGCACGGGTCGCGGGAGAGAAGCTCTCCAGCGATCCAGCGGGATCCCGGTTCCTGGTCATCCATCCATCTTGCCTCGCACCACTGACAGTTCCGTACGTACCGGGTCTGCTC
>PLRW01000309.1 GCA_003164955.1 Actinomycetota bacterium | reverse complement strand
CGACGAGGACCACCGAGAGCCCGGGTATGCCAGAGATAGCCGCGATATCAACCGAGTGCCCGCTGCCCCCCGAGATCATGATCCCAGCCTCGCATATGCTCCGGGCCACCTTACGAGCCGCGGCCCACCGTGCAGCGGGCCGGAGCCGGTGCAGCCGGTCATCAGGTTTGATTCCTCTCATCCCTCCGATACACCCGCTGCGCCGCGGGTCAAGGGCATCCTGCTGCGACTACTACCGGGGCGCCCGCGAGTGCGGCGCATGGGCCGCGGCGAGCAGCCTGCACGGTGACTGTAGCGTATAGTAATCGACTAGTGACTCTAGATAAGGTATGAGGTGGGGGTGTATCAGGTGAACCACGTCAAGTGAAACCGGTGCTACCTGAGGCAGCTCCAGGCTCGCGGGCTCCGGCACGGGCGGCTTCGCCGTTCCCACAGTCGGCTGCGCCGATCACTGCGGCGTGAGCCCCGGACATCAAACGCTTTTCCGCAGGGGCCTGCCCAGGAACCAGTGAAGGAGTCCCGAATGAACCATTCCTTGCTTTACATCGAGGACGAAGAGAGCAACATCTGCTTGGTTGAAGCAATGCTCAGGCGCCGCCCTCAGATCGAGTTGCATGTGGCCATGAACGGCCGTGACGGCGTCAGGGCCGCCATTGACAAGCAGCCGGGCCTCATCCTGCTTGACAATCACCTCCCCGACGCAACTGGCCGCGAAATCCTGCAAGAGCTTGCGTCCGCGTCAGCTACTGCGGCGGTCCCGGTGGTTATCTTCAGCGCCGATTCAGACGAGGCCATCGATGAGCTGCTAGCCAGCGGAGCCGCCGAGTCTGTCGCGAAGCCGTTCAATATTGGCCAGTTCATCGGCATAATCGACCGCTACCTGGCATGACAAATGCTCAAGCTCGGCCGCTGGCTTCACCGGGAGCCGGCCTTCCTGCACGAGCACGAACCGGAGCATCATCTCGAAGAGCTGGCGCTGATGACCGTGGCGGCCGAGTGGCTGACTCGCTGGCAGCCGATCAGCGACAGCCAAAGAAGAATTGCTCTTTTTATGGCGCGTCCGCCCGGAAACGCATCCGCACAGCTCAGACAGCCCACACGGCAACATTTTCATGGTCGGCGCGAAATGGCCCGGGTGCATTTCATCATTGCCCGTTTGGTTAATGATTGCTTTGTTTGCTCGTCATAGGGTTACCTCATCTGCCGGACCGGCAGGTTGTGGCCGACGGCGAGGTACCCGGAGGTAAAGGCACGCCGGCGATGCGTTGCGCAGCCGGCCGACCCAGGGCCGCAGCGGCCACATCGCCGCCAATCGCGGCGACCGGTGAGCCAGGGCGCAGGTGGGCGACGATGTTGTCCAAGGCGGCGCGGGACTACATGATGTCGTGCACCACGCAGAACAGGACGGCATCGGCCATACCGTCAAGGGGTGCGGTGGCCACCGGAGCTGCGATCAGGCGGACGTTGTCCCAGCCGTGTCGGTCACGCGGTCCGCGGCGACGGCGAGCATCTGCCCGGATTCGTCAATGCCGATGACGGTGCCGGTGGGGCCGACCTGGCGGTGCAGCAGTGGTGCGCACAGCCCGGTGCCGCAGCCGACGTCGAGGACGGTGTCCCCGGGCCGGAGAGGCAGCGACGCGACGAGCAGTTCACGCCACTGGCGGAAGGCGTCGGTGCGCCGGTCATAGTGACCGGCCTGGCCCCGGTAGGCCTCCGACGCCGGCGACGCAGTCGGGGGTGTCTCGGCGGTGGTCATGCGGTGCCAGCTTGGGATGTCGTCATCGTTGGTCCTTCGAGGGCTCGACGAAGGCGGACGGGGTGCTACGCGGGTGGTCGCGGGGTAGGGCGAGCCAGGTGCCGAGCACGGTGGCGAAGCGGTCGGGATGTTCAACCTGGGGCAGGTGCCCGCAGTCGGGGAACACCGACAACCAGCCGTGGGGCAGGCTCTTCACCGCGGCATGGGCCTGCTGGACGGGCAGCAGATAGTCGCGGTCGCCCCACACGACCAGGGTCGGCGTGGTGAGGGTGGGGAGCCGGTCGAGCAGGATCTGGCGTTGTCCGTACGGCCCGAACAGGGCGCGGGCCATCGCGGTGGAGGCCTCGAGCTGGCCCGGCCGGCGGGCGAGCGCGTGCTGCTCGGTGAAGAACTCGGCCGGAATCCGCCAGGGCTGTGCGAACAGCATGGCCGCGGACATGGTGGTGCGGGCCAGGTCGCCGCCGGGCATGCGGCTGATCATGACGGCCAGCTCGCCCATGACCGGCAGGGTGTCCATCGCCAGGAGCGGGTGCACCTCGCGGCCCAGGCCCGCGCTGTCGACGAGGGTCAGCGTTCGGATGCGGGTGGGGTCGGCCAGCGTGAGACGCAGAGCGATCGCACCGCCGGCGGAGTGGCCGACCAGGTCGAGCGGTGGCTCGGCGCCGACGGCGAACAGGAACGCGGCCACGAAGGGTGCCAGGTCGGCGCCGGGAGCGTGACCGTCGGCAGCGGGGCCGCTCTCGCCGTGACCGGGCAGGCTCAGCGCCAGTACCCGGTGGGTCCGGGCGAGGGCGGGGATGACCCACCGCCAGCTGGTCGCGCTCTGCTCGTGCCCGTGCAGGAGGAGCAACGGCGGTCCGGCGCCGGCTTCCAGATACTGGGTTTCTACCCCGTCGACCGTGATCCGGCGATCATGAAGAACGGTCTCCCCACGGGCCTGGGGTTGCGACGGAGTAAGCGTGGGCTCAGGGAGGGCAGTCATGGCGTCTCCGGGTATTCGCTCACGTGCGTGAGCGCCTGAGTCACCGGGGACCGGAGCGACGCGGACGTTGAGAAGATCGGCTGGGACATATGGCCGAGAGTTACTAAATATTATAAGCGGACGTCGTTTAGTCTGCCTCAAGAGCCGCAACTCGCCCGGCGGCACCCCTTCGAGACGGTCACATCCGCCGGTATCGGGAAGCCCGGCGGCAGCCTCTCGGTCTTTGATCATTTGATAGAGTCCGCTTGCCGTGAGTCGGCCCTTCGTGCCGAGCCAGAGCCACGTGTCGGCCGTACGCGGGTGACCGGCGCGTATGCGGATGTACCGGTCAATGCCCCGGGGCGCCGCTCGGGACGATCTGTCCCAACCGAAGTTAACCGCCGTGATCCGGTCCGTAGCCAGTCCGTAATCTGCTGGTACGGCGGCAGTGGCCACTGATGATCGATCTGCGGCACCTCCACCTGATCAAGCTAGTTGGCCAGCTACGACGAAGATCATCGAGCTACGAGTCGACCAGCGGCGATCCGCCGGAACTTGGCGGAGCGCCTGCTGCTGGAACCCGGGCCTGCGGACTGTCTGGCCAGTCCAGGCACCCGTCCGTCCTGTCGGGCTATGTCCGTCTTTAGGCAGCCAACACGTCGTCGGGCACACTAGGGGATCGTCGACTGCTGGCTAAGGGTCGTGTACGGCTTTGTCGCTCGTATCCAAGTGACAGCCATCGATGATGGAGACGGACCGGAAACCGGACCGGGCAAAGGAGAAGTGGCCATGGAAGTCGTGATCGCGGCGGATAGCACGAGCGGCGGATCGCTGGCCGGGCAGGCAATATCTGATCTGCTTCAGGCGCGCCCGGATGCCGTGCTCGGGTTGGCGACGGGTTCGTCGCCGGCGCCGGTGTACGACGATCTGGTCACGCGCTTTCACGCCGGGACGTTGTCCATGGCCAGGGCCAGGGCCTTCCTGCTGGACGAGTACGTCGGCTTGGCCCCTGACCACCCGCAGTCGTATCGGTCGGTAATTGAGCGAGCCGTGGTTTCCCGGCTGGACTTCCGTCCCGGCTCGGTGTCCGGTCCCGATGGCCGCGCTGGTGACCTGCTCGCCGCATGCGCCCGTTACGACGCCAGTATCGCCGCCGCTGGCGGTATTGACTTGCAGCTGCTGGGGATCGGAAGTGACGGCCACATCGGGTTCAACGAGCCCGTTTCGTCGCTCGGCTCGCGGACCCGGCTTAAGACGCTCACGAACCGGACACGGCGTGACAATGCCCGGTTCTTTGACGGCGACATCGATGCCGTTCCTGTGCATGTGATCACCCAGGGCGTCGGAACGATCGGGGAGGCCCGTCATCTCGTCCTTGTCGCCTGGGGGGCGGAGAAAGCCGCTGCTGTTGCCGCCTGCGTGGAAGGACCGGTCACTGCCATGTTTCCAGCTTCTGCACTGCAGTTGCACCCCCATGCGACAGTGGTGATCGACGAAGGCGCGGCGAGTGGGCTCCGCCTCGCCGACTACTTCCGGGAGACCTGGGCCGCCAAGCCGAAGTGGCAGGGGCTCTGAGAGCTGATCTACCCAACTGCTGTGGCGGCGGCCTCCGCGAGGCGGACGGCCCCGGTGATAGGAGGTTCGGTCAGGGTCAGCACCTCGCCGCTGACCCCTGCCGACCTCAGCTTCAGCAGCGTAGCGGCGGCCAGCACCTGCTGGTTGGTGAGCAGGCCGCCGGCCAGGACGACCGGCAGATCGGAGGGAGCTCCAAGACGCTTGATGGTCGTGGTGACCAGCGCGGCCAGCGCAGTTGCTGCGAGCTCGACGATGACCTTGCTCTGCGGATCGGGGCTGTCGAGGACCATCGGAGCGTGCGGCGCCCAGGTGTGGGGGTGGGGATGGTCGTAGAACATCTGCTCTAGCGCCAGGATGTCGGGGACCTCGGTGGCTTCCATCAGCTGCCGGCCAAGCTGGCCGAGCGGGCGCTCGTCGTCGTTGCGGTCGAGCAATACCTTGAGCGCCTCGCGCACGACCCAGTAGCCGCTGCCCTCGTCCCCCAGCAGATATCCCCATCCGCCGCTGTGCGCCTCGCGGTCAGCGTAATTGCCAATCGCGCTCGACCCGGTCCCGCAGATCACCCCTACCCCTTCGCCGACACCGGCGGCCGGCAGGACCAGGCGGGCGTCGTTGACCACTACGACGGTGCCGCTCCTGGTCAGCGGGGCCAGCAGGCCGACGAGGAAGGCACGCGCTGCGTCCGAGCCGGTACCGGCGGATCCGGCGCAGATGGCGTCGAGCATCGCAGTGTCGTCCAGCGACAGCCGCTTCAGGACCATGGACAGGGCCCGGCTGGCCCGCTCGGTGCCGATAGCAGTCAGGCTGGCGCTGTCGGCCTCGGCCTCACCGACGACCTGGCCGTGCTCCGACAGGCGAGCCCGGCAGTGCGTGCCGCCGATATCGAGCCCCAGAACGCGGCTCATGGCCGGCCGGCCGTCTCGATCAGAGCAGTCGGCCGGAGCAGCCGGTGCGGGTCGTGCACGACCTGACCGCCGATGATCGTCGCCGCCACGCTGAGGTCTGGCTCGAGGATCACCATGTCAGCGTCCGCGCCGGGAACCAGCCTGCCCTTGGTCGTAGCTCCGATAACCGATGCGGGAGTAGCCGTGGCTGCCCGGACTGCCACGCTGAGCGGCACGCCGGCAGCGGCCAGCGTGGCTACTGCGACATCCATCGTCAGGACGCTGCCGGCCAGAGTCCCGGCAGCTGCGGCCAGTGCTACCCGCCGCCCGACCAGCTTTACCTCCAGCTCGCCAAGGCGGTAGAGGCCGTCACCGAGGCCGGTCGCGGAGATCGCGTCAGTGACGGCCACGGCCCGGCCTGGCGCTGCGGTCACTGCCAGGGCCAGCACAGCCGGGTGGACGTGGATCCCGTCGGCGATCAGCTCGACGGTGACCCGCGGGTCGGCGAGGGCTGCCGCCACCGGTCCGGGGCGGCGATGGAGGAGATCAGGCATGGCGTTGAACAGGTGGGTGGCATGGCGAGCGCCAGCGTCGAAGGCCGCTCGCGTCGTGTCAAAGTCCGCTTCGGTGTGCCCGACCGACATCACGACGCCAGCCGCCGTGGCCGCCCTGATGACGGCGAGCGCGGCGGGACGCTCAGGCGCGATGGTGATCAGCAGCAACGCCCCCATGGCCGCATCGAGCAGGTCGTGCAGCTCACTGATACTCGGCTCGCGCAGGTGCTGCGGGTTCTGGGCGCCAGCCCGGGATGGTGCCAGCCATGGGCCCTCCAGGTGCGCGCCGAGCACTGTTGCCGCATGATGATCGGCCTTGGTCATTGCCCTGGAGATGCCCCGGACCGTGGTGAGGAGGGTGTCCCGGGCATCAGAAACGGTGGTCGCGACCAGCGCGGTCGTGCCGTGCGTCGCGTGGAACCGGGCCATCGCGGTGACGGAATCGGCTACCTCAGCGACGGACGTGCCGTTGACCTGGACGCCAGCGCCCCCGTGAACGTGCAGGTCCAGGTAGCCCGGGGCCACCATCCGCCGACCCAGGTCGAGGACTCGCGCCCCGGCCGGCGGTGGTCCCGATCCGACTGCCGATATGCATGGCCCGTCGATCAGCAGCCACCCCCGGTCCAGGACCCGATCCGGCGTGATGATCGCCGCTTGCAGGACCAGCGCCGGCCCGCTCGTCGCCCCAGCCGGGATCGTCATGCTGCCCGCCTCGTGGCCGGGGGGCCGGGCTCGGCAACGGGCGGCGTGTCCCAGCGGCCGCCGTTCCTCCAGAAGCTCGGGATAGTGTCAAGCGGCCGTCCCTTGGTCTCGGGAGCAAACCTCCATACGAAGAGCAGGGACAGGGCGGCCAGGCCCAGGAAGATGCTGAACGTTGCGACCCCGCCGATTCTCCCCAGCACGCTCAGGAAGTACTGGGCGATGATCAGGTTTCCTACCAGGTCAGCGGTGAGCATTGCCGATGCCCCTGCGGTGCGCAGCCCGCCCGGGAAGCTCTCCGAGGCGTAGACCCAGACCAGGGCACCGAAACCGAAGTCGAAGCCGCAGATGAACAAGAGGATCCCCACGAAGGCCAGCGAGCTCAGCCCGGAGCCGAGTCCGGCGGCGAACACCACGATCATCAGCACGTTCGCCGCGATCATCGCGGTGATACCGATGAACAGCACCGGGCGTCGGCCGAGTCGGTCGACGTAATGCAGGGACAGCAACGTGGCCCCGAGCGCGGCGGCCTGCACCCCGGCCGGCACCAGCAGCTCGGCCCCGTAGCCGGTAAGCCCCATCTTGGCGAAGATGAGCGGCGTGAAATACACGATGGCGTTAATTCCGGTGATCTGGATCAAAAAGCCGAGGGTCACCACGAAGACAGTGGCCCGCAAATACGGGCGGTGGATCATTTCACGCAGTTTTCCACCGCTCTCCGCTTTCATCGCAGCCTCGATATCAGCGAGCTTCTCTGCCGAATCGATTCGCTCGAGGGTACGCAGCGCCTCCTTGCGGCGTCCTTTCATCAGGTACCACCGCGGCGTGTCGGGGAGCCGGAGGACTAGGAGTCCGACGCCCACCGCGGGGATAGCCGACAGGCCGAACATCCACCGCCACAAGCCGGCCGGCGCCAGGGCGTAGTCCAAGAGGTACGCCAGCATGATGCCGACTACCGTCGCCACCTGGTACGCAACAAGATTACGGCCCCGGCGGTCCGGTGAGCTCGACTCGGCGATGTACACCGGCGCTGTCACCAGCGCCAATCCGATCGCCACCCCGAGGAAGAACCGGGCCCCGTCCAGCCAGACGATGTTCGGGGCGACGGCGGAGAGGGCGGCGAAAACGACGTAACCTGCCGTCACGAGAACCAGCGTCCGCTTCCGGCCAATCGCGTCAGCCAGCCGGCTGGCGATGAGGGCGCCCGCGATCATGCCGAGCACGACGGCCGTGGCAATCGACGAGGTATCGCTGGTGCTTAGCTTAAGAGCCTTCGGCACGAAGAGGAGCGCCCCGGCTACGACGCCGGTGTCGTAGCCGTAGAGAATTCCGAGAGCTGCTCCGATAACGACAACCATGCGATGCATGCCATAGCGCGCTACCGGGGTCGTCACCGACGAGAATGGACGAGGGGGCAGGCCGCTTGCGCTGGGCATATCAAGCCCCAGCGGTCAGCAGGTTACCAACGCAGATAGCACTGGGCGTCCTCCGCCGTAGCACTCGGAGATTTTTCATAGTCGCCGTTTCTGCCTGAGAATTACTAAAGGAAGGTGGCATTAACTGACGAGCGGCGGCGGCATTACCGAAAGGCTTCCGCAACGGGAGAAGCCCCGGACCCTGCGTGCAGCCGTACTACCAGCGGACGCACCAGCTGCCAGGGTCTGGAGCAATACCGTCAACATACGCCGAAATGACTGTCGCGTACAGGCGGCACTCCCGAAAGAATTTCGCGGTAGTACTCCAGCGGGTGCGCCCAGTCATGTGGGAACGCGTGCCGTAGCTGGTGCGGGTGCAGATCGGGCAGACCGACCGCGGCCCCTCGGTCTTTGATCCTCTGGTAGACGCCGCTGGCTGTGAGCCGGCCGTTGGTACCGAGCCACAGCCAGGGGTCGGCCGCGTGCGGATGACCGGCGCGCACCCGGCTGTACCGGTCGATGTCCCTGGCGCTCTTCGTGCCGATGGGCAGGACCAGCTCTCGGCGGCCCTTCGCGGTGCTCCGCACCACCCGTGATCGCAGGTCCACGTCGGATGCCTCGGGATCGCCGACGCGGTAGCGGAGGCCGGCCATGCCCTCCAGTCGCATGCCAGTGTCCAGGAACAGCCGGATGATCGCAAGGTCCCGCCGGTCGCGGAGGTCCTCGCCGGAGCAGTCGGCCAGCAGGCGCCGCACATTGTCATCCGAGAACAGCGGCTATATCATGACCGGCCGGGCGCCGCGGCCCCGGTCCTAGCGGAAATCCCGGTCCTGGCCGCTGCTCCCAGACGGTTTCCGGGTGTGCTGAAATATGTCTGTAACAATTTCGTCGGCGAAGCAGGCGGCTTCTTGACAGGTCTGTCGTCTGAACTTGAGACTGATTTCAACCCTTCGGATCTTTTTCATGGGGGTCCGGTGGCGGAGTGCTCTCCCGCGACGGTTTCGGAGGAATGGCGCCGCCGGGCACAGCGGCCGCCTCCAAAAGCCGCGAGGTGACACAGTGCGCATCGCCTTGTTCGTGACCTGCCTGGCCGACACGCTGTTTCCGGGCGTCGGCCAGTCCACCGTGCGATTGCTCGAGCGGCTCGGCCATCGCGTCGAGTTTCCAGAGGCGCAGACGTGCTGCGGCCAGATGCACATCAACACTGGCTACGCTTCCGAAGCGCTTCCGCTTGTCCGCCATTATGTCGAGTTGTTCGAGCCCTATGAGGTGATCGTCGCTCCATCCGGCTCCTGCGTCGGCTCGGTCCGGCACCAGTACGCGATGGTGGCCCGCCGATGCGGGGATGAGAAGCTCGCCCAGCGAGCTGAGCGCGTGGCGGCCCGGACGTACGAGCTATCGCAGCTGCTTGTCGACGTGCTCGGGGTGGAGGATGTCGGCGCCTACTACCCGCACCGGGTCACCTACCACCCGACGTGTCACTCCCTGCGACTGCTGCGGGTGGGGGAGCGCCCGTTGCAGCTACTGCGGAACGTAGCGGGCATCGACCTGGTAGAGCTGCCCGACGCGGAGGTCTGCTGCGGTTTCGGTGGCACGTTCGCGCTGAAGAACGCGGACGTGTCGACGGCGATGCTGGCCGACAAGATGCGTAATGTTGTGGATTCCGGGGCGCAGGTGTGCACGGCTGGTGACAGCTCGTGCCTGATGCACATCGGCGGCGGGCTCTCCAGGCTGCGCGCGGGGGTAAAGACGGTCCACTTGGCGGAGATACTCGCATCGACGAGGGAGGCCGGATGACAACATTCCTCGGCATGCCAACGGCCCCGCGCGGCGTGGGGCATCTCCGCCAAGTCGAGCCGTTCCCGGTAGCGGCACGTCGCGGGCTCGCCAACACCCAGATGCGGCGCAACCTGACCAAAGCGACCGGAATAATCCGCGCCAAGCGGGCAGCGATCGTCGGCGAAGTCCCGGACTGGGAGCAACTGCGCGAGGCGGGGCGGGCGATCAAAACCGAAACCATGGCGCACTTGGACCACTACCTGGAGCAGCTGGAGACCAATGTCACGGCGCACGGCGGCGTCGTCCACTGGGCCCGGGATGCGAACGAGGCCAATCGCATCATCGTGGACCTGGTCTGCGGCACAGGCGCCGCCCAGGTGGTCAAGGTCAAGTCCATGGTCACCGACGAGATCGGGCTGAACGAGGCGCTAGCGCGGGCGGGGGTCCAAGCGTACGAGACTGACCTCGCCGAGCTCATCGTGCAACTCGGCCATGACAGGCCCTCCCACATTCTGGTGCCGGCGATCCACCGCAACCGTGCGGAGATCCGTGAGATCTTCCTCAGGGAAATGGGCGACGCCGACCCGGGCCTCAGCGACGATCCAGCCGCGCTCGCCGAGGCCTCGCGCGCCCATCTGCGGCGGCTGTTCCTGTCCGCCCGAGTCGGGATCAGNNAAGGTGGTGCCGTCTTGGCGCGACCTGGGGGTGTTCATGCAACTGCTGCCGCGTTCGTCCACCGGCGAGCGGATGAACCCCTACACCTCGATCTGGACCGGGGTGACCCCCGGGGACGGCCCGCAGCAGTTCCACCTTGTGCTGCTCGACAACGGGAGGACCGCTGTCCTGGCCGACGAGACTGGCCGGCAGACTCTGCATTGCATCCGCTGCTCGGCATGCCTGAACGTGTGCCCGGTCTACGAGCGGGTCGGCGGTCATGCCTACGGTTCGGTTTACCCAGGCCCGATCGGCGCCATCTTGTCGCCGCAGCTAACCGGCATCGAGGACAACGCGTCGCTGCCGTATGCGTCGTCGTTGTGCGGCGCCTGCTACGACGTGTGCCCGGTGAAGATCGACATCCCTTCGGTGCTGGTCCATCTGCGCGCTCGTCACGTGGAGGCGGCGCGAGAGGGCCGTCGGCTGCCTCGCGGTGAGGCTGTCACCATGGCCGCGGCGTCGTGGGTGATGGCCAGCCGCGGACGCTTCACGGCGGCGCAGCGCGCAGCAAAGCTCGGACGCGCGGTGGGCCGCCGCGGCCAGATCCGCAGGCTGCCGCCGCCGTTCGCCGGCTGGACCGAGGCACGCGACATGCCGGTGCCCGCGGCCATGACGTTCCGTGAGTGGTGGCGGCGCGAGCACAGGCCCGAGGACGGAGCGCGCGGGTGAGCGCGCGCGACGAGGTGCTGTCCCGAATCCGCACCGCGATCGGCAACACACCCGGGGAAGGCGGCAAGGAAGTCACGTCCCCCCGGGCTGGCGCGGTACCTCATGACTATAGGCTCCGGCGCGACGCCGACCCGGGTGAGCTACTCGACCTGTTCGCCGGCCGGCTAGCCGACTACAAGGCGACTGTGCGGCGCACCACACCCAGCCAGCTCGCAGCCGCGATCGGCGAGGCCCTGACACAGCGCGGGGCGCGGCGTGTGGTGGTGCCGCCTGGCCTCGACTTGCCCACGCTGCCCGCCGGGGTGGAGGCCGTCGCCGACGCCCAGTTCACCCCGGCCGAACTCGACACCTTCGACGGTACGATCACCGCGGTCGCGGCGGCCATCGCGGAAACCGGGACCATCATCCTCGACGGCTCCCCAGATCAGGGCAGGCGGGCCATCTCGCTCGTCCCCGACTACCTCCTGTGCATCGTGCGCGCGAGCCAGGTCGTCGCCCTCCTGCCGGAAGCGATCACGCGGTTGCGCCCCGATCGGCCGCAGACCTGGATCAGCGGACCGTCCGCGACCGTCGACATCGAGTTTGAACGCGTCGAAGGCGTGCACGGGCCGCGCACTCTTGAAGTCATCATCGTCGAACCATCCTGAGATACGGCGTCCGCCATGATCGCGGAGGTATGTCGTGTCTGGCGTCATATGGTGACCGCTTCCGGCGAGTGGGGCCCGTGGCGATTGGCAGGCAAGCCGGTCCAGGCGTCCTGCGCCTATTTCTTTGCGAGGTGGCCGACGGGAAGAACTTCGCGGCCGTAGGACGCTTGGCACACCGCGGCGAGGGCCAGGTAGAAGGCGATGGCCGCCAGCAGCAGGCCCATCCACCCGCCGGCCTTAATCAGCCCCGCGTTCGCCGAGTAGTTGCCGGCGCCCAGCACGAACAAGGTGGCGGTAAGGTCCACGAGCGCCACGCACACCACGATGCTGGTACGGAATGACGCGGCGAACATCAGGGCGGCGAAGATGCCGAAGGCGAACAGCATCAGGGCGAGCGCGTGGCCGGCCTGGGCCACGGTCGTTTCCTTCAGGTAAAACTGAAGGTCGAAGTACAAGGCTAGCCAGAACGCGCCGAAGGTGCTGAACAGTACGCCGTCGAAGGTGTTCCCGGTGCGCAGCTGGATCAGCCCGGCGATGAGCTGGGTCAACCCCCCGACTATGAACCCGACGCCGAAGACCGCGGGCAGGGTCCCCGCGTTGAACAGGCCCGCGTTGATCATGCTGAGCATAAAGGTGGTTATTGCGAACGTTGCCAGTGCGAGTGGTGCCGAGTTTCCCCACGCCGCTTCGCCGGCTGTCGAAAGAGCCTTGGCTGCTTCTGGTCTGGCTAGGGTGGGCTCGCGGGGCTCGACGATGGTGGGCTCGCGGGGCTGGCTGATGACTGTCATGTGATGCTCCTCACATCCGATGGAATGCGGGAAGCGTGCACTTTCCGCTCATTTGCAGAAAGTGCCATAGGTCCCCGGCGGGGAGTATGCCTGGCCAGCAGCCGGTCGTTCGTTAGTCGGCAGCCAGGCGCAGGATATCGGCGATGTGCAACGCTCGGACGGCTGATTTCCGGCGGCGTAGTCCCTGGCGGAGCTGACGCAGGCAGCCGGGATTGACTGCCACCACGTAATCGATCCCGGCTGCTTCGATCTCATCGATCTTGGGATCGAGTACCCGACGGGAGTCGCGGGGCCGTACCAGCGCGTAGGTCCCGGCCGCTCCGCAGCACCGGGCCGCGCCGGGCAGCTCGACGTACTCGGCCACTGTGCTGAGCACTGCCCGCGGTTCGCGCCACACGTCAAGGCCGTTGCGCAGATGGCAGGAATCCTGCAGGGCGACCCGGGCCCGCCGGTCCCCGATCCGCACCTGGCCGGTCACTCGGTGCAGCATGTATTCCGACAGCTCACTGACCCGGTCCCTGCCGATCACCGAGGACAGGTGCGCGGCGCAACCGCCGGACGTCGTCACGATCTGCCCCGGCAGCTGGGCGCCGAGTTGCTCGGCCAGCTGTCTGCCCCGCCCAGGCTCACCATTATGTGCGTGCAGCGCGCCGCAGCACCCCTGGTTGCTGGGTACGGCGAGTTCGGGCGCCAGCGCCAGTGCCGATCTGCTTACCCCCGGGAACAGACTCCGCTCGAAGCAACCGAGCATCAGCGAGTGCTGCGACGCGCCCGCCGGAGTGTGCGCGGCGCGGCGCAGCCGGCCGGCGATCCGGTGCGCCCTGGCGCGTTCGGCCGCGAAGATCAGGAACCGGACGGCCAGCGGCCGACGGCGCCCGGTCCACTGGAAATCGCGCCACTGCTCGAGGAGCTCGCCGTACTGCACTCCCGCCGGGCACACCGGTTCGCAGGCCCGGCAGCCCAGACAGAAGGAGGCCTGCTCGGCGAGCGTCGGGTCGTCGGCTGGAAGCGTGCCGGATTCGAGCGCCCGCATCAGCGTGATCCTGCCCCGTGGCGAGGATGCCTCATCACAGGTAAGCGCGTACGTCGGGCACGCCGGCAGGCAGAAGCCGCAGGAGATGCAGCGGCTGAGCAGCGTCGGGTCGAAGATCGAGCTAGCGTGCGACAACTTGTCGCTGATCATCAGGATCCCAGCTTTCCAGGATTGAGGATGCCAGCCGGGTCGAAGGTCCTTTTGATCCGCCGGATCAGGTCCATCTGCGCCTTTCCGAGGCGCTGTTCCAGGTATGGCAGCTTGGCGGCCCCGACTCCGTGCTCACCGGTGATCGTGCCGCCGAGCTCAATCGCGGTGCGGAAGACCTCGGAAAAGGCACGCTCGGCACGGGCGATTCCCTCGGTGTCCTCGGCGGATTCCAGCACGCAGGTCGGATGCAGGTTGCCGTCGCCGGCGTGCCCGAAAGTCGCCATGGTGACCTCGTGCCGCGCGGCTATCGCGTCGATGCGCGCGACCATCTCGGCCAGCCGCGGCCTGGGCACGCTGGCGTCCTCGAGAATCGTCAGCGAGCCCAGCCGGGACAGCGCCGGAAGCGTGCAGCGCCGGGCGGTCAGCAGCGCCTCGGACTCGGTGACATCACCGGCGGTCTGGACTCCGATGGCACCGGAGTCCTCGCAGACAGCTGTGATTCGCTCAAAGTTGCGTGCCACGGCCGCTTCATCGCCGTCGTCGCCAAATAGCAGCAGGGCACCGGCGTTGGCATGCAGGCCCAGGTGCGCGTACTGCTCGACCGCGTCCATGCAGCTGCGGTCGAGAAACTCCAGCGTCGACGGGATCACCCCCGCAGCCAGGATGCCGGAAACGGCACGACCGGCCTGGGTCAGGGAGTCGAAGTAGGCCAAGCCGGTGCGGCTAGCGGACGGATCCGGCAGGAGCGCCACCGTCACCTCAGTGATCACGCCGAGGGTACCCTCGGATCCAGTGATCAGCCGGGTCAGGTCGTAGCCCGCGACATCCTTCCAGAGCCGACCGCCGGTCCGCACGATCTCGCCGGTCGGCAGCACGACCGTCAGCCCCAGCACGTAGTTGCGGGTGACGCCGTACTTCAGCCCGCGCAGCCCGCCGGCGCAGGTGGCGACGTTACCGCCGATCGTGGAGACAGTGCGGCTGCCCGGATCCGGCGGGTAGAACAGGCCATGCGCCGCCGCGGCATCGTTGAGCGCCATTGTTGATACCCCCGGCTCGGCTCGTGCCAGCATCTCCTCGGGCGCTACCTCCAGAATGCTGTTCATCCGCGCGGTGGACAGCACGATGCCGCCAGTAAGCGGGACGGTGCCCGCGCACAGATTGGAGCCGGCGCCCCGCGGGATCACCGGGATACCGTGATCGGTAGCCAGCCGCAGGATCCGTGCGACCTGCTCGGCGTCCGCCGGCGCGATAACTGCATCCGGCGTCCCACGGAACAACGGTGTCGCGTCGCGCGCGTACACGGCAAGCTCGCCATCTGCCAGCCGGAGATTCTCCGATCCAGCGATGGCGCGCAACTCGGTCAGAACAGGCCGAGGAATACGGGTTTCACTAAGCACTGTCAGTTCAGCAAACACGCCTGGCAGGACGTTGTCCATACCACTACGGTTTCCGTCACCGACAGCCCTGGCGGGCCAGGTACGCGACCAGGAGCGCCCCGTCGTCGGTGTAGGCGCGGATGGTCCGCGGCGGGAGGTTGGCCGCCTCCAGGCGGGGACGCCAGGACGGCGGAAGTACGCTAAGCTCTCCAGCGCTGGTGGCGTGTGGTGCGGTCTGGCCGAGGTGCTAGATTCGACGCTGTGCCACCGCTACGCACGACCCGCGAAGGCGACCGGGAATCATAAAATCCCAGGTCAGATAACTGAAGATAGGCCCCGTTAGCTCAGTCGGCAGAGCGTCTCCATGGTAAGGAGAAGGTCTACGG